>JBASOJ010000035.1:0-56002 GCA_049658145.1 Coriobacteriia bacterium | reverse complement strand
CCATCTACCGCCGAGTCCTTCGGGCTGATGGCTGTCGAGGCCATGGCGTGCGCCCGCCCTGTGATCTGCTTCCAGGACACCGCCGTGGCGTCGGTGACCCACGCACCCGAGTGCGGCATCGCCGTGCGGCTCGGCGATGCTCGCCTGCTCCGCGATGCGATCGACCGGCTGATGGCCGACCCGGCCGAGGCGGAGCGACGCGGCAGCCTCGGCCGCCGGATCGCCGAGCAGGAGTACGCGAACGAGCGCTACCACGGTGAGATCGCGCGACTGTACGAGGGAAGAGCGTCGACCCAGGACCGGATGTGGTCATCGTCTCCGGGACTTGGCGAGGAAGCGGCGGGCCGGTCGTGTGATCCACGAGACGCTGTGGATCAGGCGTAGCACCCGGTCGGCGTGCTTCGGCCCTACGACCCGTTCGACGCGCCCTCGGAGCGTCCCCGCCTGCTGCTCCATGACCTCCTGAACGGCGCGGCGCTCCATCTCGGCCGGGTACTCCTCGATCCTCTGCACCCGCTCCGCTATCGCCTTGTCGAGCGCCGCCGAAGCACTCGGCGACAGCTCGTTGTCCGCCCGCAGGTGCTCGTACACTGCGATATCCGACCTCCACACCCGAAGCACGTCGGCGCTCTGCTGGAAGCTGGAGACCCGATGCACCGAAAGCACTTCGGGCGTGTATCGGTGGAACATCCCCTTCGCCATCGCGCGAAGCCACAGGTCGTAATCGTCAACGTAGACGCCCGGCCGATGCCCCCCGGTAAGCTCGTAGACCTCTCTCCGGAATACGGCACCCACACTGAAGAAGCATTGCAGGATCACCTGCTCGATGCTGAGCGAGCGCTCTTCCTGCCACTCCTCGGACACGTAGACGACCTCACGTTCACCGGTGCCATCGTCGAGGTACTCGCCGTTGGACGAGAAGATGCCACACGAGGGATTGCGCCTGATGAGGTCTTCCATCTTCACCATGTGCGCGGGCAGCAGCAGGTCGTCGGCAGAACAGATGACCAGCAGGTCGGAGTGCGCCCCGGACACAGCGGTACGGTAGGCGCCGGCCGCGCCCCTGTTCTCCTGCTGGATGAGGCGGAACCGCGGATCCCGCTCGGCATACGCTGTCACGACCTGCGCGGTGTCGTCGGCAGAGCCGTCGTCCACGACCACGCACTCCCAGTCGGTGAACGTCTGGGCGCCGATGGAGTCGAGCGTCTCGCGGATGGTACTGCTCGCATTGTATGCAGGAACCAGAACCGAGAAGTGCGGCATCTAGCACCCCACCCCAGCGCAGAAGTCGAACTCAGCGGCGAACTCGTCGACCAACGCGTGCCGACCCGGCAGAATCCAGCCGGTGCGCGAGATCCGTATGTTCGCGGGATGCATGCCGCGCGCAGTCAGCACCTTGGACATCTACGCCTCCAGATGGCTTTGGCCGACGACGGCCGGAGTCTTCGCCCGCGCTTTCCTTCGAACAATCGGGACATCGAGGCTCCCCACGAGAAGCGAGCGGTACTCAGTATAATCCGTGCCTCATCACACGTCGTAGCCGTCGCCACCTGACCGAGAATCGCACCGCCCAGGCCGCCGATGACCGGCAAGCGTCTCGCACACGTCCGCGACGCGTTCTCCCGCCTCGCCGTCCTGCCTGAAGGTGTAGCGGCGCCTGATGCGCTCGTAGTCCGCATCGGATGCCCTGGCTCCACGCCTGATCTCCGCCACCCGGCGCAGGACGTCTTCGGACGTGCTTGCGCGAAGCGCTACTCCCTCTGCCACCAGCGGCAGCAGGTCCTCGTCGCCGGGCAGGCTCAGGAGAATCACCGGTTTGTGATACAGAGCTGCATCGATCCCCACGGTCGACCCGTGAGTCACCACGCAGTCGCAGGCGCGCATCAAGCCGTCGAGTTCGGCGTCCCTGGTCACGGTGACGGGAACATCCGGATACTCGGCGAGCGCCCCCTCGTATCCAGCCTCAGAGCCTCCTCCCAGCGGGTGCAACTTGACCTGCACGTCGAGGCTGCCGTCCCGGCCCGCGGCTTCCAGCACCATGGCGAGCGTGTCGTGCAGGGCCGCGTCGCTTACGGTAGCGCACGAGTAGCCTCCTGCGAACAGGAGCGAGAACCTCGACTCGCTACGGTCGGGATGATGACTCTCCGCCTGGACCGCCCCATCCGCCACATCGCCCATCGCCGACCGGTCCGCGAGTGGACTGCCGGTCACGTGAAGACGGTCCGCCGGGACTCCGCGACGCGTCAGCACTTCGGCGTACGCCTCCCCGAAGACGCAGAACGCGTCGAACCGGAAGTCCGAGAAGCGCGGCAGATCGGTGATCGCACCGTGCTGAACATTGACAGTCGGAATCCCATACGTTCTACCGGCGGACGCCATCGTCTCCACGGGCGGGTTTATCTCGCTGGCCGTGAGGATGACATTCGGCCGAACGGTGGACAGGAACTCGCTATAGGCTCCCATCAGTCGGGCGATCCGCGCGATCTGGGCTCGAGCCGCCTGTGCGATGACGGTCGCCTCGACGCCGCCCACTGCCGACTCGGCCCAACGGCAGATGCGATCACCGATTCGTGCGTCGAGGTCAGGCTCTTCCTGTGCGTCCAGCATCGGTCCGAGTCGAAGTGCGGTGACCCCCAGCGCTGGCGCAACGTCGACGAAGTCCCTCTGTGAACTGAAGCTGAGAAGAAGCACGCTCCAGCCCCGGTCCCGCAGAGACGATATGGTGCTCCTGAACAGATGGACGTGCACGTCGACCGCTACGAGCACCACGGCCACCGGCGAGTCGCCGCGGGTAGCCAGCGCCTGGCGCGCCCGCTCGATCTCGGCCGAGCTACGCGCGCGCAGCTCCCGGAGCTCCTCCGCACGGGCGCGCGCCTCCCGCTGCCTCGCGAGGATCGCTCCTGCGCGGCTCCGAAGTCGCCGATACAGGCTCCGGCGGGGCGCCTCCGGTTGAACCGGAGCGGACGCTACAAGCGGCGCGAAGCCCAGCTCGGATCTCTCGACGTCCGTGAGCCCGATGCCGTCGATGTGAGCTCCCGGTGCGATCGAACGCACCCGCTCCGCCCTCTCCCGGGCCAGAGAGACAGGCATGAGCACCTCGAGGAACAGCGCCCGACGAGCGGCGGTCAGCACATCCGGGCGGATCGATCCATCGCTCCTGAGGTCCTCGACGAGCGAGACCGTCCAGGCCCAGGCCCGTTCCTCGATCGGAGCGATCCTGCCCGTGATGTCGACGATCTTCACGGGGAGCCCCGTTCGGGCGCGGAGGTCGACGCCGAGCCGCCAATCGTACGAGATCAGCAGTTGGGCATCGGTGGTCGCGGCGAGAGCCTCATCAACAGTGGCCCCGGACCCTACAACGAGCACGGCGTCGCTCACGAGCCGGCTACCTCCCGGTGAAGCGAGGCGTCCCGTCGTGCCATTATCGCCTCCGCGAGCAGAAGATCGGTCTCGTCGTCGATGTCGATGGAGCGCTCCTTGGGCATGACCACCACGCGACTTCCCAGCAACACCACCGCGCGGTGCTCGCGCAGGGTCTCCCAGGGCCATGCGTACGCTGCCGAGTTGAGATCGTAGACGGGAGGTGCATCCTGACGGGTCACGAAGAGCCCCGGCTTGCACAGCTGCACCGTGCCGTCGGAGCCCTCTTCGACCATGTTGAAGTACGGATTCCTCGATGAGGGTGCAACCGTGAAGACGCTCGGTGCCCCGCTGTCTACGAGCAGCCGCACGCATGCCGAAACATCCTCCACCGCACAGAGTGGCGCTGTCGCGTGCAGCAGCACGAGCACGTCGTACCGGCGATCCTCATGCGTCTCGATGTGATCCATCGCGTGCAACAGAACATCGATCGTGCCGACCCGGTCGCCGGTCAGCGATTCAGGACGCACGAACGGCACGTCGAGCCCGAGCTCGCGCGCCAGCTCGGCCACCTCGGGACTGTCCGTCGAGACGATGGTGCGGTCTATCTCCGGGCACGCGATGGCGTTGTCGAACGCGTACTGGATGAGTGGCCTGCCGCCCAGGAGGCGCATGTTCTTACCGGGGATCTGACGGGAACCCGCACGGGCCGGCACGACACACAGCACGCTCTTGCCGTCATACATCGGCCCCACCGCCATTCGGGTCGCGGAGGAGGCGCAGGACATCCACCGCATCCTCCAGGGTCGGAAGTCCGGCAGGCGTGCCCTCGATCTCGCCCAGGAATGCCTCGACCTCGCGGATGTAGGTACGCTCCACGTCGAACAGGTCGGGCTCGCCGAGGGCAGTGACGGTCCCGCCGGTCGACACATCCAAGCGCTGGCCCGGGATGTCGCACTCGATCGTTCCCGCTGACCCGACGATCCGGATGCGCCGCCGTGCCTGCCGCTCCAGATAGTCGAGGTGCACACTGCACAGCGCGCCATCGTCGAAGGAGTACACCCCCTCGAACACATCCTCGCTGTCGCCATCCAGCAGCCCCGCGACCGCGCGGTACGTGCTCCACGCGGCGGGCATGCCGAGGAGCATCCGCATGTAGTCGATCTCGTGAGAGAGATCGAGTGCCACTCCCCCGCCCCGGGAGGCCGACGCACTGTAGCCATCGCGGTAATCGCGACCGGGACGCCAGTCGGGCAGCCACTGCCCCGCCTCGATGCGGGCGAAGAGCGGCGTCCCGATCCTGCCCTCGCGCAGCAGCGCGGCAATCCGCTGGATCGCTCCCAGGAACCGGAGGTTGTACGCGACCCGGACGACGCGATCGGTTGCGGCCACCTCACGGACGAGGTCTCGCAGCTCCTCGGAGGTCCCGGCGGCGAGCGGCTTCTCGACGAGAACGTGCGCCCCCGCTTCGAGGAGGCGGCGTGTCGTCTTCACATGGAGCGCAGTGTCGTTGGCCACGATCGCCACGCCCGGACAGTCCTCGGGAATCGTGACGGTGGGCACCACGCGCGCATCGTCGAAGGGACTCACCGAGCGCAGGTCGCGCGCACTCAGCACGACGACACGGCCCACTCCCATCGCCAGGAGATTGCGCATGTGACGGGCGGCGATCGAGCCGCTTCCGGCCACCAGCACCCGCTCTGGGACCCGCGTGGTCACCGCGCCGTCCAGCCGCCGTCGACAATGAGGTTCTGCCCGGTGACGTACGCCGAGGCCGGCGAGGCCAGGAACACCACGGCACCGACGAGATCGGCCGGGTCGGCCATCCTGCCCAGGGGCGTGAGCGCCTCGTAGCGCGCGACGAACGGCTCCGGCTGTCCATCGAACACGCCGCCGGGAGACACGACGTTGCATCGCACGCCCGAGGGTCCGTACCGTGTGGCCAGAAGCCGTGTAAGCGAGACGACGCCTCCCTTGATGGCAGCGTACGCGCTCGGCATCGTCATCGGGGTGTCTTCGTAGATCTCCCAACTCGGTCCGACACTCCCGTAGATCGATCCGAAGTTGATGATCGACCCGCCTCGCCCTTCCATGCGCTTGGCAGCTGCCCTGCTCATGATGAAGCACCCGCCGAGCTGCATCTCCAGATTGCGCACCCACGACGTGCTCAGCTCCGACTCCAGAGGTGAACCCCAGTCCGACGTGCGTGGATACGCGCAGTTGACGACCACATCGAGGCGGCCGTCTGCCGCGATCACGGTATCCAGAGCCCGCTCGACAGAGCCCTCATCAGCGATGTCGATCGAGACACCGCGCACATCATCGGGAATCTCGACATCGGCCACCCATACGTTAGCGCCCGCCTGCGCCAGCCCCGCGGCGACCTCGCGGCCGATGAGCCCCGCGCCGCCAGCCACCACCGCTGTCATCCCCGCGCACGAGAACAGGTCGGCATGATCGCTCCTAGCACTCACAGACCATCATCTCCGAAGTCGATGTCGAAGAACGAAGCAGTGCGCGCTGCGGCCAGGCCGCCGCTGTCCGCAAGGACCTTGACGATCCGCTCCGCTGTATGCCCGTCGCCGTACGGGTTTCCGGACCCCGCCGCAAGCGACCTGAACTCCTCGGACGTGGCCTGGAGCACGGCGGGGATGATCGCACCCGCCGTAGGTTCGACATGGATCACACTCGCTGGTCGGAGTCTGCCAGCCTGCCGATCGCCGATGTCGACGCTCGGCACGCCGAGGATGGGCACCTCGATGATGCCGGATGACGAATTCCCCACCACTGCGGCCGCGTTCCTGACCGCCGCCATATAGCCGTCGTGACCGAGCGACACGACGAACGCCGCGCGATCCCCATGGGCCGCCACGTAGTCGCGAACCATGGCAGTAAGCACGGAGCCTTCGGCATCGGCATTCGATCCCGTGAAGAGCACGCGGAAGTCCGCCAGGCGGTCGAGCGCGTCGAGCAGCGCGCGCAGATGATCGGCCGAGTCGCCGCCGGCGGATGCCGGATGGAACGTCACAAGCAACGTGTCACGATCGCATCGGACGCGGTAGCGCTCCTCGAACTCGTCCGGTGACAGGTCTGGCGCAGCCAGCGCGTTGTCAGCTGCGAGCGCGCCCACATCGTGCACCGTCGAGGGATCCGCGCCCATCTGTATCACCCGACGGCGATACTCCCGCGTGGCCGTGAAGTGCAGATCGGCCATCTTGGTGATCGAATGGCGGAAGGCGTCGTCGATCGCGCCGTAGGTGAGCTCCCCGCCGTGGATGTGAGCGATCGGCACCCGCAGCACCGTGGCCGCGGCCGCGGCTGCGAACGCCTCGTACCGGTCGCCGAGCACCACCAGGACGTCAGGGGTCCACTCCTCGAGAGCGTCGGCGACGCCACCGACCGCTGCACCCATCGCCCGCGCCACACCACTGAGGGAGTCGTCATCGAGGGGCAGCGGAACGCGCGCGCTGATCGGCATGCCCTCGGCCTCGATCTCGCGCACGGTCATGCCATGCGCTTCATCCAGGTGCGCTCCGGTCACGATCAGGCGAAGCTCGAAGCGATCGTCAACTCGAAGCAACCGCAGGAGCGGGCGTAGCAGCCCGTAGTCGGCCCTGCTGCCCGTGAAGACCGCTACCCTCATCACGGTTCGATCACCTCGTCACGCGCATACGAACGCGACGCCCTCGTGCCCACGACTTCATCCCATCGCATCGGACTGATGCCGGTCGCGGGACGCTTGGTGGTGAGATTGGCGTCGCTCAAGAGTTCGCCCGGCTCGATGCCCCGTGCCGCGACGATGCTCTTGCGGGCCACAGCGGCCACACCGGACTCGCCCGCGGCGGGCCGCTTCACCGGATCGCCAAGAGCACGCTCAACAGTGCGTATGCCGCGGACCATCTCCGCGAACTCACCCGGCTCGAGACTCGCCGCATGATCGGGCCCTGGCATCGAGCGGTCGAGCGTGAAGTGCTTCTCGATGAGCACCGCGCCACGGGCCACCGCCGCGAGCGCGATCTCGATTCCTTCGGTGTGGTCGGAGTAGCCGACCGGCAGACCGAACTCCTCGGCCATCGCGGTCATCGCCAGCAAGTTGACGTCTTCGGCTGGCGTCGGGTACTCGCTCGTGCAGTGCAGCAGTGTGATGCCATCGCGCGGTGCGCCCGCAGCCTCGAGCGCCGCTATTGCGGCCGCGATCTCAGCAGTTGTGGACATCCCTGTAGAGAGCACGACGGGCACCCGCATCGCTCCCACGCGGCGAAGCAGTGGAAGATCTGTGATCTCACCCGAGGCGATCTTCACCTCGCTCACCCCGAGTCCTGCGAGCAGGTCGACAGAATCGAGATCGAAGGGCGCCGAAAGAAAGATCACACCGGTTGACCGGCACGCATCCATGAGCCGGATGTGATCGCCCCGCGTGAGCTCGAGAGCGCGAAGCATCTCGAGTTGGCCTCCGCCTCCGGTACGCTCGGCCTGGTAAACGGCCTTCGGCGCTGACGACGAGACCAGCGAGGATGCCGAGAAGGTCTGGAACTTCACGATGTTCGCGCCGGCTTCGGCCGCCGCCTCCACCATGCGCAGCGCGGTGTCGACCGAGCCGTTGTGGTTCACGCCGACCTCGGCTATGACGCGAACGGGGCACATCAGGCGTGACCCTGCCTCGCGCGTGCCGGATTGCCGAGCCACGTTTCTCCTTCAGGGATGTCCTTCGTCACCACGCTGCCCGCGCCGACTATGGCGCTCGCTCCGATGGTTCGCCCCTGGATCACCGCCGCCCCCGCTCCTACGTGCGCGTCATCGCCCACGGTCACCGTGCCGGCGAGCACCGCCCCGGGAGCCACATGAGCGAACGCGCCCACCGCGCAGTCATGGTCCACGACCGCCGACGAGTTGACTATCGCGAACTCCCCGATTGTGGCACCGGGTCCGATCACAGCGCCGGCGCCCACGTACGCTCCCCTGGCGAGAGACGCATGCTCGGAGACGACGGCACTTGGATGAGCCACCGGATCGAACGTGAATCCCGCATCGAGAGCACGGGCCGCTGCCTGGCGGCGGATCGTCGCATCACCCACCGAGCCGATGCCCATGGCTGCGTGTGTGAGTCCGGCCGCGCGCAGGTTCACAAGTTCGGCGTCACCACCGATCACCGGTACGCCAAGCACCACCTTAGAATCGGGGGTGACGTCAACGACTCCGGCGATCTCGACCCCGGCGGCCTGCATGGTGTCGATCACGCACCTGGCGTGGCCCCCTGCGCCGATGATGACCGCGCCCGACATGCGCCGATCCATCACATGACCCTCATCCGGTCGAGTGCCACCTGGAGCTCCTCGAGTTGTCCGATGTCGACCCACGCTCGTTCGGGAATCGGATACACGCCGACGCGACCGTCGGCACGGACAGCATCGATGAGGTCCGTGGCGTCCATCCGCAACCCGTCCGGGACGCGATCCAGCACCGTCGGCTCCATCACGTAGAGTCCCGTGGAGACCAGCACGTCGTACCGGGGCTTCTCGCTCAGACTCTTGAGCTCGCCGTCGGCTCCCACCTCGCACACACCGTACGGGAGCACCACGTGCTTCATCGACGCGATGATGGTGATGTCGTTCCCATGCCCGCGATGGTAGTCGAGGACGTCGGCGAACTCGATATCCACGATCGTGTCGCAGTTCGCGAGCACGAACGTGGAGTCGATCTCGCCCCGCATCAAGCCGAGACCACCGGCCGTGCCGAGTGGCTCCTCCTCGTCGAAGAACAGCATGGAGTACGGCAGCGTCTCCTCGGCGAAGAACGCCCGGATGAGGTTGGCCTTGTGGTTGAGTGCGACGAGAAAGCGGTCGCATCCCTGCTCGTGGAACCCGTCCATGATCAGCTGGAGCACCGGGCGGTCGCCAACGGGCACGAGCGGCTTGGGCAGGATACGCGTGAAAGGCTCGAGACGCGTGCCCTTGCCTCCCGCCATGAGCACGACCGGCAGGTCTATCTGCCGCCGGGTGCGGCCGGTGTCGAACAGGTCGGACCACCATAGTGCGTCGACGACCCGTCCATCGTCGGCGATGACCGGAACGCAGTCGATCTGCCGGGCGATGAACAGCTCGCGCGTCTGCTCCTCGTTCCAGAGGACATCGACCGTCGTGGGCGTACGGTTCATCGCGTCGCGCACAGGGTCGTCGAGTCCGTTGCCCGCGACGATGTGCCGTCGTATATCACCATCGGTGAGAACTCCGGCGAGCGTTCCATCGGATTCCGTGACAACGAGCGTCTTGCCGCCAAACTCGTTCAGCACCCTCATCGCCTCGAAGAGGGCGAGCGTCGGCGCCACGGTCACCTCAGCCAGACTCCTGCGCATAACTCAGCCCCTCGCCCCGGCACGGATCGTTTCGATGACGTAGTCCACGTCATCGGGGCTGAGATCACTGCTGCACGGCAGGCTCAGCACCCGTTCCCAGTACCATACCGCACGCTCGACACCCACGACTTCACAGTCGCGATACGGTTCCTGCAGGTGGATAGGCAACCAGAGGGGGCGGCTCTGCACGCCCGCGTCCGCCAGCCGGGCCATCAGCTGCTCGCGATCGAGCCCGTATCCCGCAGGCTCGACCACGAGTCCGTAGAACCAGCGATTGGGAGCGCTCCATTCAGGCGCGTCCACGAACGACAGCCCCCGAACGTCCCGAAGACCTTCGACGTACCGCGTCCAGTTCTCACGCTTGCGCTCGATGAAGCCCGCGAGCTGCTCCATCTGCGCCACGCCGATCGCCGCAGGGACGTTCGTGAGCCGGTAGTTGTAGCCGACCGCGCCGTGCACGTACCGGAGCGGATCGTCCTTGGCCTGCGTCGTGAGGTACCGCGCGCGCTCGGCCAGGTCGTCGTCGTCGGTCACGATCATCCCACCGCCGCCCGTGGTGATGATCTTGTTGCCGTTGAACGAGAAGGCCCCGAGCGTGCCGATAGTGCCGGTGTGGCGTCCGGCGAGCGGGCCTGAAGCATAGGTGGAGCCGAGGCTCTCGGTGGCGTCCTCCACCACAGGGACCCCGAAGCGGGCGCCGATCTTCGCGATGGCCGCCATGTCGCACGGCGTGCCGTACACGTGCACCGGCACGATCGCGCGCACGGTGCGACCTGCCGGGTCGGTGACGACGCCCGTGGCCGGATCGAGGTGCGCGCCGAGGTACGCCTCGAGCGCTGCAACGTCGAGGTTCAGGTACTCGTCGCATCCGAGGAGTACCGGCTCGGCGCCGCAGTAGCGCACCGCGTTGGCGGTTGCGATGAACGTGACGGTGGGGATGATGACGGCGTCGCCGGGGCGCACGCCAAGCATGTCGAGCGACACGTGAAGCGCCGCGGTCCCGCTGGAGCATGCCACGGCGTGCGCGGCGCCGGTGAGCTCGCAGACAGCGTCCTCGAAGCGGGTGATGAACGCTCCGGCCGAGGAGACCCATCCCGAGTCGATGCACTGCCGCACGTACTCCTGTTCGTTGCCCGCGAGCACGGGGACGGACAGGGGGATGCTTCTCGGCCCGTCAGACATTGTAGATACCGGCCTTGTACCGGGCGCGATTCGCCTCCACCGAGAACCACTCCACCGTCCGGGCCAGACCCTCCTCGAGCGAGACCCGCGGCTGCCAGCCGGCTACCTCGCGGGCGAGCGCGTTGTTCGACAGCAGACGCTCGACCTCGCTCAGCGCCGGCCGGAGGCGTGCGTCATCGCTCAGGATCGGCACCTCGCGCCCGACGATACGCATGATCGCCGCGGCCAGGTCGCCGATCGAGATCTCCTCGCCCACGCCGAGGTTGATGTCGCGCCCGACGGCATCGTCGGCTTCGGCAAGCGCGATGAAGCCTGCGGTGGTGTCGGTCACGTAGGTAAGGTCGCGCGTGGGGTGGAGCGACCCGAGCTTCAAGGATTCCGCGCCTGCAAGCAGCTGCGTGATGATCGTGGGTATGACCGCCCGTGCCGACTGGCGGGGGCCGTAGGTGTTGAACGGACGCGCGATGACCACCGGTAGGCCGAAGCTGCGATAGAACGACTCCGCCATCGCATCGGCCCCGATCTTGGTCGCCGAGTACGGCGACTGGCCCTGACGCGGATGCGCCTCGTCGATAGGGACGTACCGCGCCGTGCCGTAGACCTCGCTCGTGCTCGTCACCACCACGCGCTCAAGACCGAGGTCGCGGGCGGCCTGCAAGACGTTGAGCGTCCCCCTCACGTTGGTGTCCACGTAACTGTCGGGCGAGTGATACGAGAACGGGATGCCGATGAGCGCCGCAAGATGCAGCACCACGTTGGCGTCACGCAGAGCGGTCCGCACGCCGTTGGGATCGCGCACGTCGCCTGTGAACACGTCGACCTCGGCCATCACGGCGTCATCGACCGCGTCGAGCCATCCCCATGAGTTGAAGGAGTTGTAGAAGCAGAACGCCCGGACGCTCGCGCCGTGAGCGACGAGCGCTTCGACGAGGTGGCTGCCGATGAACCCGTCGGCTCCGGTGACGAGGACCTTCTTACCTGAGAGTTGCACGCCTCAGACTCCTGTCGATGTCGCGGCTACTCCGCGTCCGGCAACCGTTCGACCTCTATTCTAACGACATCGGCCACCCGCTCACGAAACTCGTCGGGCGCGAAGACCTCCCGCCACATCAGGCCGAGGACGGCCCGGGTCCGGGTCACGTCCTGCTCGCCGTGGGTGATCGTGACTCCGTACCGCACGGGGGTGGGCTCGTACTCCCAGCAGTTGTACTGCTGGTGCTGGCGCATCAGGAGCGGATCGAAGAATGCGATCCCGTTCGCGTCGACGCCGAATCGAGTCGCATCGCCCATGGCCATGCGCATCATTCCGTTGTACTCATACGCGGTGTATTCCGGCTTTGCCGCGTTCAGATCAGCCGCAAGATCGGTGAAGATGAAGTGGCGCCCGCGCTCCATCTCCTCGCTCTCGGCCATCCGCTGCATGAGCGAGACCTGCTTGTACCATTCCGCCTGAAGGTCGAACGAAGCGAACAGATTCGCGAACACGAACGCGCTGAGAAGGAGGGACGTGATCAGCACCGCGGCCCGCTCTTCGAGGGCCAGAAGACGCACTACGAGTGAGACGCCGGCATACACAACGAGCGCCCCGGCGAACGGCACCAGGATCTGGTGGCGACTTTCCCAGCCACCGAGCATGGGCATCTTGTCGACGGCAAGGTAGGGGAACGCGGCCAGAACGAATACCACGATCCCCGACCCGAGCATGGCCACCGGCTCAATCCAGGATGTCTTTGAGCCCTCGCCCGTCGTCGCCAACAACAGCAAGGCGACCGAGTAGCATGCGAGCCCCCCAAGCACGACCAGAAGCAGATTCGATCCGAATGCCCGCACGACCGGCTCGAGGATCGAGGTCTGGAACGCTGTCGGCAGCATGCCCGCTGCCCTCATGGCTCCGCCGAGAGACAGGCTGTTGTAGTTCGCATAGATTCCAGACGGCTGCAGAGCCATCGAACGAACGAATAGGGCCACGATCGGCAATCCGATCAGGAACCCGTAGCGCATCAGCATCGTGCGGAGCTCGGGGTGTCCCTCCCGGGCGCGGACGTATACCCATGCCAGATACATCGGGATGACCGCGATGAAGACCATCAGGGATCCCATCGACAAGAGAGAGAACAGCAGCAGTGCGGCGGCTGCCACCCTGCGAGTGATGCTCGGCGCCTTCACGTCCACGGCGATCATCCACCAGCCGACCATGAATACCAGCAGGGATACCGCGTACATCAGGGTCGCAAGCGCATAGCGGGATGCGTTGACGGGGAAGACCGCAAAGAGAGCGGGGAGCAGGACGCGAGCCTGCCGACTCAAGCCCCCCACCCGCCCGAGAAGCGCATGAAGGATGAGCGCGCAGGCGAGATACGCAAAGAACACAAGAATGTGGCCGATGCGCTCGGTGCCGGGAAGCGCCGAGAGAAGCTCGAGCAGATCGAGTTGCCAGAACAGACCCTGCTGCCTCGACCAGGCCGAGGAAGCGGCCGCACCGAGATCGAGCGCGGCCCAGTCATCCCAGTACCGGCCGCTTGCGGACAGCAGGAGCCCCCACGAGATCGTGTAGACGGCCGCAATGAAGGCGGCCTCGCGCCTCATGCCGCCGGAGCGGCTCGTCGCCGTATCGCCTAGTTCAGTCATGCGCGCAATCACCAGGTAGTCTCCCAGGGTGCTTCCGATTACTGCGCCAGCGGCATCTTCACCGTGTGACCAGCGCATTCTCCCACATCTGCGGCGCGCACACGAAGAGCGGTACCCTGGGTAGATTCCTGAAGTCGGCCCGCGCGCCGCGCAGACGAGGCAACCTACCGGCAGAGAGACCGTCTACACCCGGGCGCCGAGCGAATCTCGGCGATCGCCCTAGAACCCGACTTCTTCTCTCACGATGAAGTTCGGCCGCTGCTTGACCTCTTCGTAGATGAGACCCACATACTCGGCGACCACGCCAAGCATGGTGAACAAGAAGCCGAACATGAGCAGCATCACACCCATGATCGTGCCGTACCCGGCGAACGGCACACCGTGGAAGATGGCACGGAACACGACGTAGAACAGCAGTAGGAACGCACCAAGTGACACCGCCATGCCCATGTACGTGATGGCCCGGAGCGGGACGTACGAGTACGACAGTATCCCCTTGACCGCCAGAGCAAGCACCGTGCGTGTGTTCGCCTTGCTCTCCCCTGCGAATCGCGGCGACCTCGCGTGCTCTATGCCTTTGGACCTGAAACCGACCCAGTAGAACATCCCGCGCATGAACCGATTGTGCTCGTTCATGCTGTTGACCGTCTCGTACACCCGGCGATCGACAAGGCGGAAGTCGGAGACGTTCCGTGGGAAGAGCCCGCCTGTCATCGCGTTGATCAGCCAATAGAATGCCTGCGAGTTCACCCGACGCATCGCGCTCGTGCCCTCGCGCTTCGTCACGATCTGGAAGACGTTCTCGTATCCCTCTTCCCATGCCTTGATGAACTCGGTGATGAGCTCCGGCGGGTCCTGGAGGTCGGCGGACATGATGACCGCGGCGTCCCCACGTGCGTAGGAGAGTCCGGAGGTCACGCCCCCGTCAGCGCCGAAGTTGCGTGAGAGCCGAAGGATCTTTACGCGAGGATCCCGTGCGTGCGCCTCGAGTAGGCGCTCGAACGTGCCATCGGTCGATCCGTTCTCCACGACGATGATCTCGAAGTCGTACGCGGGGTTGGCTGCAGCGACCTCCGCGAGACGTCGCGTCAGCTCATCGACGTTGTCTTCCTCGTTGTACGCAGGCGTGACGATCGAGATCGATCGCCTGGATGCCCCATCACTCACGCGGTGCTCCCCCCTGGAGTTCGAGCAACACGTCGATCTGCCTCTCGAGGCTCTCGATCGAGGTATACGTCGGGTGGTACCCGAGACGCGCGGCTCTGTGATTCGTCGAGTAGTAGTTGGGCTTGCTGCCGGTCGCCGTACCGCCGACCGGGCTGTCCAGGACATCGTACGTCAGACCGTAGCGTGCGGCGAACGTGGAGATGATGTCGAACTTGGATGCCGGGGCGGCGCTGTACAGGTCGAAGACGTCGTTGCATGGCTCGGCGTCGAGGACGGCGCACACCATCGCGCACAGATCGTCCGGGTCGACGTAGTCCCGGACGACGTCGTCGGGCCCAACCGTCAGGGTCACCCGCTGCGCGAGAGCATGGTACACGTCGGTCATGAAGTAGTGAGCGTCCATGTCGGCGTATCGGGAGAAGAACCCGAACAGCCGCAGATCGACGATCGGGCGATCGGTCATCGCCCGGTGCTTCGACTCCGACGCAAGCTTCGCGATCCCGTAGTAGTCCGCGGGCGACAGGGCGTTGATGGCGACGCGTGCCTGCGTGCACTCGGACGCCGGTTCGGCGAAGTCGCCGCAGTAGGCCGCTCCGCTGCTGAACGCTATGTAGCGAGTGTCCGGGTGCCGTTGCTGGTAGTCGAGCACGAGTGCGTCGAAGTGCTCCGTGATCTCGAAGATGCCCGCCCCGACCTCCGCCACCGCGCCGGGCGTCCCCACACCGACGCAGTTCACCACGGTGTCGTACTCACCCGCGCCGAAGTCGTCGAAGGAGCGCGCCGCACACGCCATACCGTTGGTCACATTCGAGAGGAAGGCCGTGAGGCGAGGGCCGTTGCGAACCACCGCCGTGACGGAGTGTTCCCCGCGAGCAAGCAGGGCAGCGGTCAGGCACTTGCCCACATGGCCGGTGGCCCCCAGTATCGCGACACGCTTGCTCACGCCGCTCACTCGCCGGCCGCAGCGACCCGGTGCCATTCGAGCGTTCGACTGATCGCGCGGTCAAGATCGACGGTGACCTTGAGTCCGAGATCGGTCTCGGCCCGCCTCACATCGGGAACGAAGCGGCTGATCCGCGGCTCCCCCAGGGGGCGACAGACGACGGTCGGCGGACTGTCGAACGTCCCGGCGATACGATCGGCGAGCGCTCCGAGCGTGATCGCCTCGCTGCCGCCGACGTTGTAGGCCGTCCCTGGCTTGCCATCGGCCAGGATGGCCAGGAGCCAGAACGCCATGTCGCTCGGATACATGTAGCTGCGCACGGTATCGGCATCGCCGAGGATCCTGATCGGCACTCCGAGCAGTGCGTCCCGAAGGAAGTTGTTGACCGCCCACGGCTTGTCGAGCCCCTGGTACGGACCGATGAAAGCGAATGGCCGCGCAGTGACGACCGGAAGCTTCTCGGTCCCCCGCCACGCGGCCACGATCGTCTCCGCGAAGCGCTTCGCCTCAGCGTAGACCGCGCTGATCGAGTTGGGATCGGGACCGCCGGCGTACGTCTCGGGAATACGCTCAAGCTCGAGCGGCTGAGGGCCATACACGAGCCCGGAACTCACATGAAGTATCTTCTTGACCGCATCGCTCCCGGCGGAGGCCAGCATGACCGCCGAAGTACCGTCGGTGATCGTGCTCATGATGCGCAGCGGATCGGCAACATGCACGCGATTGTCCGGCGTGCCCGCGGCGTGGATCACGTAGGTGACACCCTCGGGCAGCACCGCCACATCCCGAACGTCCTGCTCCAGGAGCGCGACATCCGGGCGGCGGGCAAGGTGCGGCGCCCGGCGCGTGAAATCCTCGGCAGACCGAGCGAGCAACAGCAGGTCGATCCCGAACCCCGCGTCGTCGTTCAGCCAGGTCGCCATCTCGGCGATCCAGGTGCCCATGAAGCCCATGCCGCCAGTCACCAGCACTCGCTGACCTCGCAGCGCCTCAAGGGCCGCCAGATTCGTGGCGGCAGCAGCACAGTCCGCCCGCACTGCGGTGGCCAGATCACGATTCATGTCGTGTTCCCTCCCCGGCGAGCGCGCGGGCGACCTCGATGATGATGTCCTCCTGGCCGGCCACGATGCCGCGGCGACCGAGTTCCTTGAAGACATCTCGGGGGTCGACGCCATACTCCGCCGCCGCCCGGTTGACCGGCTTGAGGAACGCGGAGAAGACCCCGAAGAGGCCGCTCACGATACTCGTCGACGTGGTGCTCGGCAGTGTCTCCACGAGTTGGGCCCGGCATACATCGGCTGCATCCAAGACGCCATAGAGATCGATCCCGGTATCGTAGCCGTACTTCTCAAGCACGGCCACGATGGCCTCGAGCTGCGCGTTCCCGGCGCCCGCACCGAAGCCGGCGGCCGCACCGTCGACGATGTAGGCGCCCGACTCAGCGGCCGCAAGCGTGTTGCCCACAGCCAGGCCGAGGTTGTTGTGCGCGTGGAATCCGACCGGGACCGAGAGCCCCTCGGCGAGATGGCCGATCTTCTCCCTCACATCAGCAGGGGTGTAGGCTCCCGCCGAGTCCATCAGGACGACTCCCTCGGCACCGTACTGCTCCATCTTCCGCGCCTCTTCGAGAAGGACTTCTTTGGGGGCCATGTGGCTCATCATGAGAACACCGTAGACTTCCTTGCCCCGTTCGCGCGCGAACGTGATATGCCGCTCGGTTATGTCCGCCTCCGTGCAGTGGGATGCGACGCGGATGACGTCGACGCCCGCTTCCACGGCGGGGCGCAGGTCCTTCTCGATGGTCGCGAAGCCGGGGATCACGTGGACGCTCATCCGGGCATGCTTGAGCGCCTTGCGGACGACGGCGAGCATCTCGGCGTCGGTCATCAGCGCCTCGCCCACCTGCAGTGAGGACGCTCCGATGCCGTTGCCATGACCGACTTCGACGATCGGCACGCCCGCGGCATCGGCGGCCGCGGCGTACGCTGACAGCTGCTCGGCGGTGAGCTGGTGAGCCACCGCGTGGTTCCCGTCGCGCAGCGTGATGTCCGTGACAAGGAGTCTGCTCATGCTTGTCCTCCCTCGGCGAGTCCCTGCGCCCGCCGCGCGTGCGCCTCGGCGACGGCGATGGCGGCGCAGTTGATGATGTCGAGGTTCCCGGCGTAGCTCGGCAGGTAGTCGCCAAGTCCGCGTACGCCCACCATCATGAAGAGACGGCCGTTGTCGAGCTTGGGGGGCACGATCATCCGGTAACCGGGTACGTAGCTCTGGATCCGCTCGACCATGGCGTCGATCTCGGGCACCAGGCGCTCGAAGTCGGGGTCACCGACGATGGCCATCAGCGAGACCTGCATGTTGACCGGCGGGACAGCCGGGTTCAGGTTGAGAATCGCCTTCGCGCGGGGGCTGTTGGTGAACTCGTGGATTCCACGTTCGGTGGTGCCGATGTACTCGTCGATGTTGAGCCGTGTGGCCGGCCCCGCGCTTCGCGACGCGATCTGCGAGACCACCTCGATGTACTCGATGCCCTTACATACCTGCCCGACCACCCGCGCGAGCGGAATGGACGCCTGGCCACCACAGGTCACCATGTTCACGTTCTGCTCGGTGAGGCATTCCTCCAGGTTGACGGCGGGGACGCACATCCGCCCCAGGTTGGACGGCGTTAGGTCGATGACCGCTTTGCTCATCTCGGCCAGGATCTCGGCATGCCGCGTATGGCTCAGCGCCGATGTGGCGTCGAATACGAGGTCGCACACGTCGGGATCCTGGACTATGGCCTCGATGCTCCTGTCGGACACGGGCACGCCGAGAGACGAGGCGCGGACCATCCCCTTCGAGGACAGGTTCCGGCCGATGAAGAGCGTGCACTCCAGCATGTCGGATCGCATGACCTTGCTGAGCAGGTCTGAGCCGATGTTGCCGCTGCCGAGGATCGCGACCCTCAGCTTCTGAGGTGCATCGGTCACGATGACTGGTTCTCCTCGTATTCCTCTCTGGGCATGAACGGGAACATGTCGTCGTACGGCATCGAGATCATCGTTCCGTCCTCGAGCTGCTTGGATGCGACACGCGGGATCAAGAGCTGACGAGCGGGGGTCATGACCTCGCAGATGATCGGCCCCTCGGCCGCCATCAGGTCCACGATCCCCCGCTCAAGATCGGCGCCGCTGCCGATGCGCATGTACCCCATGCCGTACGTGTGAGCGACGTCCTGGAACGCAGGGAAGCTCACCCCGGTCTCAGGACCCTCGCCGATCAGCCGGCCGTTCATGAAGTTCCCCTGCGTATGCCGGATGAGCAGGTAGCCGTTGTTGTTGAAGATGACCATCTTCACCGGCAGGTTGTTGTGGCGGATCGTCTGAAGCTCCTGCAGGTTCATCTGGATAGAGCCGTCACCGGTGATGCAGTAAACGTCGTCGCCGCCTGCGGCCACAGCAGCGCCGATCACGGCGGGCATGTAGCCCATCGTTGACAGGCCGCCCGTGATGATGTGCCGCTGCCCCTGCTTGACGCGAAACGCCTGGGCCCACACGTGGAAGCACGAGCCCGTGTCGAGCACGCACACGGCGTCAGGACCCAGGTGGTCCGAAAGGACGCGCGTGAAGTGGTACGAGTTGACGCCCTCGATCTCGGTCTCGTACTCGGGCAGGTCGACGGGGTAGCGCTCCTTCCACCCTCGTGTCCGCTCGATCCAGCGCGGACTGTCGAGCTTCCAGCCGGTGACCGACTCCCGCAGAGCGGGCAGGAACGCGGCGGCATCGGCAAGGAGCGGGATGTCCGGCACCACGCCAGGCTTCTCGAGCTCTCGCTCGTCGACATCGACCATGATCTTGAGAGCCTTCGGCGCAAAGGTGTGGAAGTCGTGCCCCACCAGACCGAGCGCCAGGCGGCACCCTACCGTCAGCAGCAGATCGCAGTTCTGAACCGTGAAGTTGGCCGGACGGTCGCCGTACGTGCCGGGCCGGCCCACGAAGTACGGATTGTCGAAGCCGACGAGATCCATGCCCAGACGTGATGTGACGATCGGGATCCCGGCCCCCTCCACCAGCGCGAGCAGCTCATCCGTCGCCCCGGCGGAGCGCACGCCTGCTCCCGCCAGGATGCATGGACGCTCGCTCGCCTTCAGCGCCGCGGCGATGCGGGCCACCGCGCGCTCCAGCCCCGCCGCTGCAGCGGGATCCGGTGCCGGCGGCACGAAGCCCGGATAGTCCTCAGGGTCGAACAGAGCGCCCTGGATGTCGACCGGGCACTCGATCCACACCGGGCCTACCCTGCCGTGGGTCGCCTCCCAGATCGCGTGCTCCACGCGCTCCCGCACGGTGGTCACGTCGTCGAGCATGACCGCGTACTTGGTGACCTGCTCCATGAGCGGCAGAGTGTTGAATCCCTGGAGCGCGAACTGCCGGGGACCCGTCACCTTGGCCTGGGAAACCTTGGATTGGCCAGCGACGATCACGACGGGCGCCGTATCGATGTATGCACCGACAACGCCGGTGAGCGTGTTGAGCGCTCCGGGACCCGCCGTCACGTACGCGACGCCGAGGCGATTCGTGTAGCGACCGTAGGCGTCGGCGGCCATGACCGCGGCCTGCTCGTGGTGGCACGACACCCACTTCTGGTCCGGATGTACGAGCAGGGCATCCGTGAGGTGCATGATCATCCCGCCGGTCACCAGGAAGACCGTCTCACCGCCCGCGCGGTACAGCGCGTCGGTGAGGTAGTCCGCAACGCGCATCCTCATCGGCCGACCCTCCCTACGATCACCTGTGCCATGTACTCGAGCATCTCCCGGGTCATGCCCGGATAGACGCCGATCCAGAACGCATCGTTCATGATGCGGTCCGTGTTCGTCAGCTCACCGACGACCCGGTAGCCCTCGCCGCTCTCCCGCATCTCGTTGAAGACCGGCTGCCTGAGCATATTGCCGGCGAAGAGCATCCTGGTCTGGACCTTCGCTTCCTCGAGCGCGCCCACGAGATCATCCCGCGTGATCCCCATGTTCTCGCGCACCGTCATGAGGAAGCCGAACCACGAGGGATCGGCACCTTCAGTCGGCACGGGCAGCACCAGCGCATCGGCCACAGGCGCGAGTGCGTTGCTCAGCGTGCGGTAATTGGCGCGGCGCGCCTCGACGAACGCCGGCATCTTCTCGAGCTGGGCTACTCCGACCGCGGCCTGCATATCCGAGACCTTCAGGTTGTAACCGAACTCGGAGTAGACGTACTTGTGGTCATAGCCAAACGGCAACGTACCATGCTGCTGGCTGAAGCGCTTCCCGCAGCTGTTGTCTCTGCCTGAAGGGCACCAGCAGTCGCGGCCCCAGTCGCGCATGGAGAGTAGGATACCCGCAAGCGAATCATCGTTCGTGTAGACCGCGCCGCCCTCACCCATCGTCATGTGATGCGGCGGGTAGAAGCTCGATGTGCCGATATCGCCGAAGGACCCGGTCTTCCTCCCGCGGTAGTCGCCACCGAGAGCATCGCAGTTGTCCTCGACCAGCCACAGCCCGTGACGGTCGCAGAACCCGCGCACCGCATCGATGTCGAAGGGGTTGCCGAGGGTGTGCGCCAGCATGACCGCCTTCGTCTTCGGCGACAGCGCATCCTCGAGCTGTGTGACATCGATGTTGTAGGTGCCGAGCGTCACGTCCACGAACACGGGGACAGCGCCGAACTGCACGATCGGAGCGATCGTGGTCGGGAACCCGGCGGCAACGGTGATGACCTCGTCGCCCCTCCGGATCCGCCGGTCGCCGAGCTTCGCACTCGTGAGCGCCGCGAACGCAAGAAGGTTCGCACTCGAGCCAGAGTTCACCAGCAACGCGTGCTTCACGCCGATGTACCCGGCCAGTCCGGACTCGAACTGCTTCGAGTAGCGCCCGAAGGTGAGCCAGAATTCCAACGACGAGTCGACGAGGTTGACGAGCTCCTTCTCATCGAACACTCGGCCGCCGTACGCCACGCGCGATTCCCCGGGCACGAACGCGGCACGTTCGCCGAATGCCTCAGCATAGTACTCGCGGGTCAGGTCGAGGATCTGTTGCTTGAGTTGTTCGGCGCGGTCGTTTTCGGTCACGTGCTCTCCTATCATGCCCAGGGCGCTGCGGCGTCATGGGCGGCGTCTCCGAATGCTGCAAGGTCCTCGGCGACGAGGTCAGCCGCTGCTCTGGCTCCGTGATACTGGCGGTACCAGCGCGCTGTGCGGTCCACGGTCTGCTCAAAGTCCCAGATCGGAAACCAGCCGAGGATTCGTCGCGACTTCTCGATGTCGAGCCGGAGTTGTCCCGCCTCGTGCGGCTGCGCGCCCATCTCCGGTGTCTCCCACGCTCCTTCACCCCAGGCCGCTACGAACCGGCCAACCACGTCGCCTACCGTGGCCGTAACCGACGGATCCGGGCCGAAGTTGAACGCTCCTGCGAGCGTCGCGTCGCCCAGGAGCGACGCAGCCAGGTGCAGGTAGCCCGACAAGGGCTCCAGCACGTGCTGCCAGGGACGGACGGAGTCGGGGTTGCGCACGATCACCGGATCACCGGCGGAGAGCGCCCGCGCGCAGTCGGGAACCAGCCGATCCGCGGCCCAGTCGCCTCCACCGATCACGTTGCCCGCACGCGCAGTGGCGATGGCCGGACCCGCTCCGCCGGAAAAGAACGCCCTTCGGTAGGAGGTGGTCACGATCTCTGACCCGGCTTTGCTCGCGCTGTACGGATCGTGCCCGCCAAGCGGCCCATCCTCGGAGAAGGCGGCGCCCGTCTCCGGGTTCTCATACACCTTGTCGGTGGTCACGTTCACGACCACGCGCGTGTCTTCGCAACCACGGACGGCTTCGAGCACGTTCACCGTACCCATGATGTTCGTCTCGAAGGTGTAGCGCGGTTCGGCGTAGCTGCGCCGCACCAGCGGCTGCGCCGCCAGGTGAAGCACGATCTCGGGCCTGAGTTCGGTGACGAGCGCTGACAGGGCCCCGGCGTCACGCACGTCACCGATCCGGCTGTCCAGCGCGCGATCCAGGCAGAGATCGGCGAACAGCGACGGCTCGGTATCGGGTTCCAGGGCGTAGCCTGTGACGTCGGCACCGAGATCGAGCAACCAGCGCGCGAGCCACGACCCCTTGAAGCCGGTGTGGCCCGTGAGTAGGATCCGGCGGCCGACGAATGTGTTCCTGAACAACGGCGGCACGGCTACCAGACCTTCCAGGGCGCCGTGCCCGAGTCCCAGAGTTCCTCCAGATGGCGCTTGTCGCGCAGCGTGTCCATGGGCTGCCAGAACCCACGGTGCTTGTAGGCGCCCAGCTGGCCCTCGCCTGCGAGCGACTCGAGCGGGGCGCGCTCCAGTATCGTCTCGTCCCCATCGATGCGATCGAAAACCTCGGGCCCCATGACGAAGAACCCGCCGTTTATCCAGTCCCCGTCTCCGATCGGTTTCTCCCGGAACGAGGCGACGGCATCAGCTTCGGCCAACTGCAGAGCACCGAAGCGACCCAGAGGCTGGACGGCCGTGAGTGTGACCGCGCGCCCGGAGGCACGATGGAACTCCACGAGCGCGTCGATGTCCACGTCAGCCACACCGTCGCCATAGGTGAGCATGAACGGTTCGTCATCGACGTACGGCTGAATCCGCTTCACGCGCCCACCGGTCATCGTCTCAGCACCGGTATCCACGAGCGTTACCTTCCACGGCTCGTTCACGTTCTGGTGCACGCATATCTCATTCGTGCGCATGTCGAAGGTGACGTCACAGTTATGCAGGAAGTAGTTGGAGAAGTACTCCTTGATCATGTAGCCCTTATAGCCGAGACAGATGACGAATTCGTTGAAACCGTAGTGGCTGTAGATCTTCATGATGTGCCACAGTATCGGCTTCTCGCCGATCTCCGCCATCGGCTTGGGACGAATGCTGGTCTCCTCGGATAGCCGAGTGCCAAGCCCGCCAGCCAGGATAACCACCTTCATAGTGCGGTCCCCTTACGCATCGACCTGGTGGCGTCACGGGACGCATTCGGCCGACGAATCTGATGACTCGTGACGCGCACGAGATTAGCACATGCGTGGGCGGTGACTCCCACGAGCGCCCGCATGATCTCCGTATAGACGGTGCCGAAGATGACTCTCAGGACGCGCCGAGCACGAGCGTACGAACCTCTCTGGAGGATACGCTGCACATCCGCGGATCGCGCGGTGACGCACTGAAGCGCAGAAGCGATCATCGACGGACGAGGACTGTGAACTCCCCGATTTCCTCGCGTGGCACCCAATCGCGCCGCAGCACCACACCGAACGAAGCCCCGGGGCTGAATATCGCATTCCTGCCCTTGAGTGTGACAGGTGCCCACAGCAACAGTCCGTAACTGCTGCCACCAACAACGGCCGGGACAGACGCCACCAGTCTACCGCTGTCTGGCGTGGCTCCACCCGCTGCTGCCACAAATGGCTCCACCTCAGCGGTCGGCAGAATCAGGGCTTGTGCGGTGTCCATCTGCCGGACACACCTCCGGAAGTCCGCCTCACTCAGTGCGCTAGCCGGTTGGCAATACAGAGGTGCGAGTTGCCCCGATGTCGCGAGCGTGAGGCCCGATTCGCCCGCCAGGTAGCTCGTGAAGCACACGCTATCGGTTGTCTTCAGCTGATGGATCGCCTCCAAGTCAATCACAACAGCGCCTTCCCGCATGTTCTGTTCCCGTATGACGATCAGCTGTGGTACGAAGGCAACGGCCGCATATAACGAGAAGGCGCTCAGAAAGACCGCTGCCGCCACACCAAGATACGTCCCAGCCTTGTTCCACATGCCTCCTGCAACCGCCATGCAAGCGAGACCAGCGCCCAGTCCGTTCCAGAACATGTGGCCGAAGTCGGCGCGCCCCAGGGCGGGAACGATCAGGACCACCGCGAGAGCCAGCCATCCCAAGTGAAGCGCCAAGCTCGACGGCTCTGCGGTATCGAACGAGGCACCCATGCCCCACGCCAGCAACAGCATCGTGCCGACGAAGATCAGGGCCGGCGGTCCAGGAAGGACCGGGAAGTACCACGCTCCACCCGCGAACGCCCCCAACGTACCGGCACCCGTCGTGGCTAGTGCGGCCGCGAGGACGCCCACCCCGGCGAGCAGGAGCAGGAGCGGCGATAGATACGCCCTGTGGCCCCTTAGAACCAGCGACGACAAAGCGACCACGAACGCAACGACGAGCGCCATGCCCATTTCAGGCGAGACACCAGCAGCCACGACGGCTGCAAGAATGGGGAGGACACCCCGCCACGCACCGCCGGTTGAGTCAGTCAGACGCCCCGTGA
This sequence comes from Coriobacteriia bacterium, assembly GCA_049658145.1. Classification (GTDB taxonomy): domain Bacteria; phylum Actinomycetota; class Coriobacteriia; order Anaerosomatales; family Anaerosomataceae; genus UBA6100. The sequence goes on along the minus strand of JBASOJ010000035.1, from coordinate 31,084 downwards.
CCCAAATGAACAGCGCATACGGGAGCAGGTACCGCAATGGTGAGTAGTTGACGCCCAGGGTCGGCATCAAGAGCGTCGCACCCCCCGCGACCAACAGTGCGGCGCTTCTGACGCGGCGGCTCACATTGATCCGGTTCAGGATATACACCGTGATCGCAAGTCCAGCGACGTAACACACGGCTACCCAGCAGTAGTAGACCGCGTACACGCTCAATCCGGTCCACGCGAGCGAGCGCCACAGGACAAGCAGCGGATAGATGAGCAACGGCCCGTAGCTGAACTCGATCTGGGAGTACGGAATGCCCCCCGCGCCGATCCTAAGCAGCCGATCGATGAAGTAGGCGGCGTCACCGGTGGGACGGTCCTGCAGGATGATGCCGAGCGCAGCAACGGCAAGGCAGGTGACCGCCATCACGGTGACCGTTACTTGAGGACTCACCCTCTGCTCTTTCGTCGCGGCTCGCACCGAAACCAACGACTCCAGGGTTGCCCCGCGACCGTACCAGCGAGCGAACAGCAGCATGGCGCCCACACCTCCGGCGAGTGCCAGCATCGCGGCCCGATTACTGAATCCCACTGCCTGTGAGTCGGACACCACCGCATCTGATGCCACTGGAACAACCCAGGGAAGAGCGAAGACCCCGGCGATGACCGCGGCAATCAGAACGGCCGCCCACAAGCGGATGCCCTTCTGCCGCTCCCCCTTGTGTCCCAGTTGTGTGATTGGTGATCCGTGACGCATTCTCATCCTCTCGGCGACGGAGTGCGGCCCACCGCAGCAGTCGCCGCCCTACCCCTCGATCATCTCCTGCGGCGGCACCTCGCCCACTTCGAGTGGCGTCCGAAACGTGAAGTACTTGTGCCCCACGTAGCTGAATACCGTCGTGACCACGATCGCGACGAACTGGGCGGCGGCGGGATTCAGTCCAAGGCCTCGGACGCCTGCCCACAGAATGACCGCCGATATCCCTTGCGCCGGGAGATAGACGAAGTATGCCCGAATGATCTGGCGTCCGAGCCGACCGCCACTTCGGAAGGCGAAGTACTTCATCGTGAGCGTACTCACCGGCACCGCAAGGAACCATGCAGTCCACTGCACGACGAGGTAGTACTCGCGTCCGAGCACGGCAAGAGCGGAAATGCTCGATCCGTCGAGCACGCGTACGACGGGTCCGAACACCACGAGCAGCACCACGAACAACGCGTATGAGAACGCCGTGTTCGCAGCACCTATCGCCAGAAAGCGCAGCTTCTCTCCATGCTCCGCGATTGCTGAGTGGACGAGCCCTGCATTGCCTCGCTTCTCAGTCATCCGTCGCCTCGGCGCGTCGCCCCGGACGTGGCATGAACGTCACTCGAGACCCGCCCTCCAGAGCACGTCCGGTCTCATGCATCAGCGCTCTGCCCGTCGATCCCGCACACGCATCGGTCTCATGCCTGCATCACAAGCGTCCGGCCCGCGGCGAGCAGGGCGTCCACCACGCCGAAGTTCGGCGCCTCGGCATAGACGCGTACGAGCGGCTCGGTCCCTGAGGTTCGCAGCAGCAGCCACGCGTCGTCGGGCAACAGGAACTTGATGCCGTCGACCCGCACGATCTCGCGCACCTCGAGACCCGCCATGACGGCCGGGGCCAGGTCGGGCATCGCGGCCGCGAACGCGTCTTTCACCGCCGGCTCGAGCGTGAGGTCCACGCGTCCATACTCCATGGGGCCGGTGAGATCCAGCAAGTCGGCCACCAGCTCACCCAGACCCATCTTGCGCTGGCCCATCATCTCCGCGAGCAGAAGCGCCATGAGCAGACCGTCCCGCTCGCGGACGTGCGACGGCATACCGATGCCGCCCGACTCCTCGCCGCCGATGAGCACGTCGCCCTTGACCATCTCCTCGTAGATCCACTTGAAGCCGACCGGCGTGGTCGTGACCTCCAGACCGAGCCGCGCCGCGATGCGATCCACGAGCACGCTCGTCGAAAGCGTCTTGACGATGCGGCCGCTCATTCCGCGATCCTCCACGAGGTGACGGGCCACCAGCGCGATGATCCGGTGCGGATTGACGAAGGCCCCGTCGCGGTCGGCGGCGCCGATACGGTCGGCGTCGCCGTCGGTGATGAAGGCCGCGTCAAGGCCATGCTCGCGCACGTGGTCCTGCGCCTCACGGATGTGCGGCGGGATCGGCTCGGGATGCAGGCCGCCGAAGCCGGGATTGCGCTCTCCGTGGAGCTCGACGACCTCGACGCCGAAGGAGCGGAGCGTCTCGGCCAGGTACGTCTGGCCCGCGCCGTACAGCGGATCGACCACCACGCGCAGATCCGCCGCCGCGATCAGATCGGCATCGACCATCGCGCGCAGCGCTTCGAGATACGGGCCGACGAGGTCCACCGTCTCAACGCGCGCGGCGGACGCCGCATCGAGCACGGGCGGCTCGGCCCCGAGCACCGCCTCGACCCGGTCCGTGAAGGCCTTGGGGCTCGCGCCGCCATCCCTCATGCGGAGCTTGAAGCCCAGGTACGACGCCGGATTGTGGCTCGCGGTGAGCATCACGCCGCCGACAGCCTCATCATCGTGGGCGACCGACCAGCACAGTGCCGGTGTCGGCAGGTAGCGATCGGTAAGCTTCACGCGGAGCCCGTGCGAGGCGAGCACCTCTGCGGCTGCGCGAGCGAAGCTTTCCGCCTCGAAGCGCGTGTCGTGACCGACGAGCACCAGGCCGCCGGGGTGATCGGCCGCGAAGACCCGCCCGGCCGCGTCCGCGACGCGACGAAGGTTGACGTAGGTGAAGTCATCACCGATGACCGCCCGCCAGCCGTCGGTGCCAAATCGGATCCCTGTCGGCTCGGATGCCATCTCGCCTCAGCTCCTTCTCGTATCAGTCACGGGTGGACAAACGCGCAAGATCGGCGTCCACCATCATCTCGACAAGTCCGCGGAAGCTCATCTTCGGCTCCCAGCCGAGCATCTCCCGGGCCTTCGTGGCGTCGCCGAGCAGAACCTCGGCGTCTACCGGCCGGAGGAACCGTTCGTCAACCTTCACGTACTGGCGGTAGTCGAGATCGACGCGCGCGAACGCGATCTCGCAGAACTCGCGAACGGAATGCGCCTCGCCAGTCGCGATCACGAACTCACCGGGCTCATCGTGCTGCAGGATCCGCCACATAGCTTCCACGTAGTCGCCGGCGAATCCCCAGTCACGGCGTGAGTCGAGGTTTCCCATGCGCAGCTCTTCCGCCATGCCGAGCGAGATGCGAGCGGCCCCGTCGGTGATCTTGCGCGTCACGAAGTTCACCCCGCGACGCGGCGATTCGTGGTTGAACAGCACCGCGTTGGCGCCGAACAGGCCGTGCGATTCGCGATAGGTGCGCGTGATGAAGTATGCGTACGCCTTCGAGACCCCGTAGGGCGAATGCGGATCGATCGGAGTCGATTCGCTCTGGGCGCCGTGTCCCGCGCGTTCGAACACCTCTCCCGAGGCGGCTTGCATGAAGCGCGAGTCCGGAGCTTCCTGGCGCAGGGCCTCAAGCAGGCGGAGCACACCCATCGCATTCACGTCCGTGGTCGTGATCGCCCGCTCCCACGAGTCACCGACGAACGACATGGCGGCGAGGTTGTAGACCTCGTCCGGCTTCGACTCCGTCACGCACGCCAGAAGCGATCCCATGTCCGAGAGGTCGCCTTCGAGCAGATGAAGGCGCTCCCCGCCCTTCTCGATCGCGGGACCAAGGAGGTCTCCCGTCACCGGGCCGACGATCCCGTAGACCTCGTACCCCTTATCCAGGAGCAGTTCGGCCAGGTACGATCCGTCCTGCCCGGCAACGCCGGTGATGAGTGCACGCTTGGTCACATTGTCTCCCGATTCCGTGAACCCGATGGTACCGTGCCGAAGGCCCGGTCACAGACCGGCAAGATAGCGATAGTACTCCGATGATGTACCCTCCATCGCACGCGCAAGTGCCGCATCGTCGATGAAGCCCATCCGGTAGGCGATCTCCTCGAGGCACGCGATCTTCTGTCCCTGACGTTTCTCGATGGTCTGTACGAAGGACCCGGCCTCCTGAAGCGAGTCGGGCGTTCCCGTATCGAGCCACGCCATGCCGCGATTCATCAGACGAACGCTCAGCCGCCCCTCGTCAAGATAGAGGTTGTTGAGCGCCGTGATCTCAAGTTCACCACGAGCGGAAGGCTCGACCGCCTTGGCGAGTTCGCAGACGCGGGCATCGTAGAAGTACAATCCGGTCACCGCATAGTTGGAGCGCGGAGCGGTGGGCTTCTCCTCGATGGAGAGCACCCTCCCCTCAGCGTCGAACTCGACGACACCGTACCGCTCGGGATCACCGACGCGATAGCCGAACACCACAGCGCCCCCGGACGACGCATCGTCGCGAGCCTCGCGTAACATCTCCGCGAGACCGGTGCCGTAGAAGATGTTGTCGCCGAGCACGAGACAGGCCGGGCTGCCGTCGAGGAACGCCTCGCCGATGATGAACGCCTGGGCAAGTCCACCGGGGTGAGGCTGGACCGCGTACGAGATCGAGATGCCCCACTGACCACCGTCGCCGAGGAGACGCTGGAACGCTGCAGCGTCTGTCGGCGTGGTGATGACCAGGATGTCGCGGATACCCGCGAGCATCAGAACGGACAGCGGGTAGTAGACCATCGGCTTGTCGTACACCGGCAGGAGCTGCTTGGACGTCGCGATCGTGATGGGGTGCAGCCGGGTCCCGGCTCCGCCCGCGAGTATGATGCCCTTCACTACCCCTCCCTCACAACGCGCCTTCGTCACGCAGTCCGAGACGCTCCAGCCGGTACTCACCCTGGAGGATACTCTCCCACCACGACCGGTTCTCGACGTACCAGGCCACCGTGTCCCGCAGCGCGCGGTCCGGCTCCGGCATGGGCGTCCAGCCGAGTTCCTCTCGGATCTTCGACGCATCGATGGCGTACCGTTTGTCGTGTCCTGGACGGTCCGCGACGAACGCGACGAGGTCCGCATACGATCTGCCGTCCTCGGCCGGCGCGACCTCGTCGAGAAGCGCGCACACGCGAAGCACGAGATCGATGTTGCGCATCTCGTTGTTCCCGCCGATGTTGTACGTACGGCCGGGTCGTCCCGCTTCGAGTACGCGGAGCAGCGCGCGTGCGTGATCCTCGACATACAGCCAGTCGCGGACGTTATCCCCTGCGCCGTACACGGGGATCGACTCGCCTGCGAGAGCGCGCAAGACGATCACCGGGATGAGTTTCTCCGGGAACTGGTACGGCCCGTAGTTGTTCGAGCAGTTCGTGACGATAACCGGGAGCCCGTACGTGTCGTGCCACGCTCGGACAAGATGATCAGAGGCCGCCTTGCTCGCCGCATACGGCGAGTGCGGGTCGTAGCGGCTCTCCTCGGTGAACGCGGGGTCATCGGGGCCCAGGCTGCCGTACACCTCGTCGGTGGACACGTGCAGGAACCTGAACGTCGATGCCGCCTCATCATCCAGCGAGCGCCAGTACCGCTCGGCGACTTGCAGTAACGTGAACGTACCCTCGATGTTGGTGCGCACGAACGCGCCGGGTCCATCGATCGAGCGGTCCACGTGTGACTCGGCCGCCAGATGCAGCACCGCGTCCGGCTGCGCGCGCTCGAAGACGGCGCGCATCGCCTCGGCGTCGCAGATGTCCGCCACCACGAGCTCGTAGTCGTCGCGCCCCTCGAGGTCGGCGAGCGAATGGCGATTGCCAGCGTAGGTGAGCGCGTCGACGTTGGTCACCGTGTGACCGCATCCGAGCACCGCGTGCCGAACGAGGTTCGTACCGATGAAACCGCACCCGCCGGTGATGACCAGGTTCATGGCCTTCGACTCACAACCCCTGTGAGGGGAGCCGCGCGAGATCCGCGTCGATCATCATCTCGACGAGCTGCTGGAAGCTCACCTTCGGCTCCCAGCCGAGCACTGTCTTCGCCTTCGTGGGATCGCCGAGCAACAGATCGACCTCGGCAGGCCTCACGAATCGCTCGTCGACCTTCACGTACTGCTGATAGTCGAGACCGACGTGCTGGAACGCGATCTCGCAGAACTCCCGCACTGTGTGGGTCTCGCCGGTCGCCAGAACGTAGTCGTCGGGCACGCCCTGCTGCAGCATGCGCCACATGCCCTCGACATAGTCACCCGCGAAGCCCCAGTCACGCTTCGAATCCAGGTTGCCCAGCTCGAGGCTGTCGGCCAGACCGAGCTTGATCTTCGCGACCCGGTCCGTGATCTTGCGGGTCACGAACTCCAGGCCCCGCCGGGGCGACTCGTGATTGAACAGGATGCCGTTGCTGGCATGCATCCCGAAGCTCTCCCGGTAGTTGAGTGTGATGAAGAAACCGTAGACCTTCGCCACGCCGTACGGCGAACGAGGGTGGAAGGGCGTGGTCTCGCTCTGCGGGACCTCGTGTACCATCCCGTACATCTCGGAGGTCGCCGCCTGGTAGAATCGCGCCACCGGCTTGACCCGTCGGATAGCCTCGAGCAAGCGCGTGACTCCGAGACCGTCGACGTCACCGGTGGAGACGGGGATCGTCCACGAGTCGCCGACGAAGGACTGCGCGGCCAGGTTGTACACCTCATCGGCCTGCGAGGTCTCCATGGCATCGAACAGCGACGTCTGGTCGGTCATCTCACCGACGATGATGTGAACCCTGTCCAGAAGATGCTCGATCCGCTCCGTGGATGGTGTCGCTGCCCGTCGCATGAGGCCGTAGACGTCGTAGCCCTTGTCGAGCAGCAGTTCCGCGAGGTACGACCCGTCCTGACCGGTGATGCCGGTGATGAGCGCACGTTTGGCCAATGTCCCATCCAATCCTCGGAGAATGCTCTGATGCCCCACGTATGATAACAGTATCGACGGGTGCGCCATGCCGGACCGTCACCGTCGTGCTACCCCCGTCGCGCGCCTCAGACGCCAAGCGCCTGCCGGTAGACCGCGACCGTCCCGGCGGCCGTCGTGTCCCACGTGAATCCCAACGCCCGTTCACGCCCGATGTGCACGAGACGCTGCGCGAGGTCGACATCCGACAGCACCCGGTCGAGCGCCGAACGGAGTGCTTCCACATCGCCAGGCGCGACGAGTAGCGCCGCATCGCCGACGACCTCGGGAAGCGAGGCTGCCGAGGAGCTCACGACAGGCGTGCCGAACGACATCGCCTCAAGCGGTGGAAGACCGAATCCCTCGTAGCGGGAGGTCACCGCCAGCACCTCGGCACCCGCGAACAGCGCGCGGAGAGTCTCATCGTCGATGGGACCACTGAAGTGCACCCGCTGCGCGGCGGGATGGTCCCCGAGTACCGAGAGAGCATACCCACCAGGGTCCTCACCAGCCAGCACGAGCAGCACGTCTTGCGCATCGAGCGTGGCAAAGGCACGCAGCAACGTCGGGAGGTCCTTGTGGGGCCGCGTGTTGCCCATCGAGAGTATGAACCGCGACTCCTCGAGCCACTCTGGCAGGCGTCCGACCGGCCCCGATGTGAAGTCATCGGCCGCCAGGAGCACCGGGGTGGTCCGACCGGCGGCGCCAGGGAAGAACCGCACGACATCCGATGCGGAGAAGGCCGACGGCGTCAGTATCCGATCGGCCGCCGAGACCGCCCGCGCCATCGAGCGCCGGTATGCGCCTCGCCGGATCGCCGAGGGCATGACACCCTCGACGACGAGTGGCGTGAGGTCCTGTACGGTCACGATCAGCGGGTGACGGGCGGGCATGGGCGTCGGGAAGTGAAGCGCATGCGTGATGTCCGGGGCCGACCGTGCGGCAATGCGACCGAACTCGAGCGCACCGGCCAGCCTGAACGGATGGCGGGCCGCCTCGATGACCTCGGCATCAGGAACTGGTGGCTCCGAGCCCTCGGCGATCATCTGGACGATCTCGACGCCGGACGTGCGGTGCAACGCCCGCGTGAGGCCGGTGCAGTAGCGGCCGATGCCGCTCCAGGTGGCCATCCGGCAGTCGAGCAGGACGCGCATCACGCCCGCCCTCCCCTGAGCGCCACGCCGATGCGGCCCGCGAGACGCAGACCCCACAGTCCGTAGAGGTCGCAATAGCGCTCGAAGCTGCGACGGTAGGCGGCCGCAGTGACCGGACCCTGACCTGCGGAACCGCCAAGGTGGTGCGTCACGGTCGCAGCAGGCTCGAGCACCACGATCCAGCCGTGGTCACGCATGCGGTGGCACCACTCGATGTCCTCGTAATAGAGGAAGAACGCCTCGTCCATCGGCCCCGCGTCCGCGATCGCGTCGCGGCGCACGAACATGGCGGCGCCGGTGACCCAGTCCACCTGTCGGCGCTGCGCGGGCAGCGGCGGCGTGTCACGCCTGCCCGCGATCCGTCGCACCAGGCGACGCACACCGATGCCCGCACGCACCGCGAGCGTGGGGAAGCGCCCCCACGAACCGGCCTGGATGCCCCCATCGGGATCGACCACCTTCGGCCCGACGATCGCGGCACGCGGCTCGGCATCCATCGCCGCCACGAGCGTGGTGAGCGCATCCGGGCCGAGCACCGCATCGGGATTGAGGAGCAGGACGTACGGCGCGGTGGTGACCTCGAGGCCGCGGTTGTTGCCCGCCGAGAACCCGCGATTCTCCACCGGCAGTACGGTCACGCCAGGATATGCCGAGCGCAGCCGCTCCATACTGCCGTCGGTGCTCTCGGCGTCGATCACCCGCACAGCATCCTCGCCCGCCTGGTCGGCCGCCGAGGCGACGGCCCCCAGCAGCAGCTCGCCGGGATCGTGGGCGACGATGATGACCTCCACGCGCGACTGCGCCGTCACCCTGCGACTCACTCCCCTCGCACGGCCGCGATGAACCGGGCGAGCGCGTCACGCCACTCGGGCAGCACCACGCCGAGCGCGGCGGCCTTCGAGCAGTCGAGGACCGAGTTAGCGGGCCGGGCGGCCTTGGTGGGGAACGCACCGGCGGTCACGGGCTCGACGGGGGTGTCGATTCCCGCGAGGCGCAGGATCTCGAGCGCCAACTCGTAGCGGCTGCAGGCGCCGGAGCCGGCCAGGTGGTAGAGTCCGCTCGCACCCGCCTCGATCAGACCGACGATCCCCGCCGCAAGATCGGGCGTGTAGGTGGGAGAACCGTGCTCGTCGGTCACCACGGTGAGCGCGGGCAGGCGCGACGCCAACTCGAGCACCTTGGTGGGGAAGTTCGCGCCGCCAGCGCCGAAGACCCAGGCGGTACGCACGATGAGCGCCCCGGGCATCGCTGCTGCGACGGCGATCTCACCCGCGAGTTTGGAGGCGCCGTAGACCGACAGAGGCGCGGGGGCGTCGTCCTCGGTATAGGCGCCGTCCTTGGTGCCGTCGAAGACGAAGTCGGTCGAGACGTGCACGAAGCGCACGCCCGCGTCGCGCGCGGCTGCCGCAAGCAGCCGGGGACCGCGCTCGTTCACGCGGTACGCGGTCTCGGCATCGTCTTCCGCACGCTCGACGTTGGTGTACGCGGCGGCGTTCACGAGCACGCCCGCTCCGCCCGCTCGTTCGGCGAAGGCCGAGGCGACCGCGCGCACGGTCGCCTCATCAGTGATGTCGAAGTCACGTTCCGGCGGGGCCTCACAGGGTATGCCTCGCCCGGCGCAGACGCTCTGAAGCGCCGTGCCCAGCATCCCTCCTCTGCCGGCGATGAGAAGGTGCATCACCCGCTCTGCACGCTCCAGTCGTAGCCGATCTCGGGGTCGTCGAACGGCCGGCGATGCTCGTCGGGCTCATCGTAGTCGTAGAGTTCGGTCGGGATGTTCACGATCATCGCGGGGTCGGGACCAACCGGCGTGAAGCCGTGATACACACCGTTGGGGATGATGATCATCCGCTGGCGCTGCCAGCCGATGACGAACGTGTTCGTCTCGCCACGCGTGGGCGACCCCTCGCGATCGTCGTAGAGCGCGACCTTGGCCATGCCCGACACGCACACGAAGTGGTCGGTCTGCTTGGTGTGGTAGTGCCACGCCTTCACGACGCCGGGGTACACCATCGTGATGTAGCACTGCCCGAAGCCCTGGAAGTCGGGATCGTCGCTGCGCCACATCTCCATGAGCAGCCCACGCTCATCGGGCACCACCTTCAGGTCCTTGACCTTCACACCGTCGATCATGTGACGCCTCTTTTCCGTCTCGGCTCGAGCCCATACAGGATACCAGCAGACGCCTTCCCTGGCGGCCCGTGTGCGGCCGGTCGTCGACCGAGTGTTACACTTCACGCTGAATTCAGGCCTATCGCGCACGAGAGGCGCCGTACCTCATGACCCCGCTCGTCCATATCATCCTGGTGAACTGGAACGGCCTCGACGACACGCGCGCGTGCGTCGAGTCGTGCCTCGGCCTGGCCTACGAGCGGTTCGAGGTCGTGCTGGTGGATAATGCGTCGGCCGATGGTTCGGGCCAGGTGCTCGCCACGGAGTACGCCGACGAGGACCGCGTGTGCGTGCTCCTGAACGGGACGAACCTCGGCTTTGCGGGCGGCAACAACACGGGGATCACCCACGCGCTCGCGGCCGGCGCCGACTTCGTGTGGCTGCTCAACAACGACACGTTCGTCGATCCGCACGCGCTCTCGGCACTGGTCGACGCGGCAACCGAGCACCCGGAAGCGGGCATGTTCGGCTCGAAAGTCTACTTCGCCGACCGCCCCGCCACACTGTGGTTCGCCGGCGGCTTCATCCGCGATACCCGCGAGGGAAGCGTCTACCACCGCGGTCTCGAGGAGGAGGACCGCGGTCAGTACGACACGGCCGAGGTCGTCGACTACATCACCGGCTGCAGCCTGCTCGTGTCGACGGATCTCGTACGCAGCATCGGCACCATGTCCGAGGACTACTTCCTGTACTGGGAAGAAGTGGACTGGTGCGATCGCGCCACGGCAGCGGGCCGGCCATGCCTCTACGTGCCGGCCTCGAAGGTGTGGCACAAGGTGGGCGCGTCGCTCGGCGCCACGAACAGCCCCACGCAGATCCGTTACGACGCTCGCAACCGCCTGATCTTCTACTGGCGCAACCGGCGCAGGGCCTTCCCACGCATCTGGCTCTGGTTCAACCGGCAGGTCCTCGGCTTCGCGCTGCACCGGAGACGTGGCCGGGATGCACTGATCATGCTCCACGCAGAGGCCGACTTCTTCACAGGCAAGCGGGGGCCGATCCGTGTCCGATAGCCGTCGCCCCTTCGGATTCAACCTCATCGGCTTCCTGAGCGGCAACTTCGGCCTGGCGGTGGCGGGTCGTCAGACCGCACGGTTGCTGCTTGAGAACGACCTGCCGGTGAGCCTGCGCGATGTCGACACCCACGACGGACGTTCCGGCAACGATCACACGTACGACGACCTTCTGATGAAGACCCCCCGGGGTCTCCCGTACGGTATCACCGTCTTCCATGTGAACCCGCCTGAGCTCGAGGTCCGCATCCCCCTCGAGTGGATGCTGATGCCGCTCGACAAGCGCATGAACGTCATCGTCCCGTTCTGGGAGCTGCCGACGCTGCCCGCCCTGTGGCGCGACATGATCGGGCTCATGGACGTGGTGCTCGCTCCCACGCTCTATGTACGCGACATCATCGAGAGCGCGATGCCGGGCACGCGCGTGATCCACTACCCGCAGTCGGTCGACATCCCCGAGGGCGCACACGCCGACCGGACGCGCTTCGGCATCCCCGCGGACCGGACCGTGTTCCTCTCGGCGTTCGACATGGCGAGCGACATCCACCGCAAGAACCCCTGGAGCGCCATCGACGCGTTCGAGGAGGCGTTCGGGCCCGACGACGCGATGGCACTCGTGGTGAAGCTCAACAACTCGGATCTGTGGGACCACGCCGCACCGCTCAAAGAGCGGCTGTACGCACGTGCCGAAGCGAATCCGAGCATCATGATCATCGACGAGAAGATGAGTTACACCGACGTCGTGTCGCTCTACGCGAGCTGTGACGTTTTCATCTCGCTCCACCGCGCCGAGGGGCTCGGGCTGATCCTCATGGAGATGATGTCGCTCGGCAAGCCAGTCATCGCCACCGCGTGGTCGGGCAACATGGACTTCATGACCGAGGAGAACTCCTGCCTCGTGGGCTATGAGATGGTTGGGGTCGAGTCGTCGCATGTCTCATATCAGGAGGAGTCCTCGCGCACCAACGCGCAGTGGGCCGACCCGCATGTGGACGAGGCCGCCGAGTGGATGCACCGCCTCGCCGAGGACCCCACCATGCGGGAGGGTCTCGGCACGCGTGCGGCGGCCGACATGGCCCAGCGCCGGACGAGCTCTGAGCGGCTCGTGCCGTTCCTGGAGCTCAAGGCGCTCTACGAGTCGGGCGCGTACCTGGAAGGCCATGCCGGGCGCGCGGCCGAGATCCGTAAGCGGCGGCGCACCGGCGTGATCGCCCTGCGCGGACGCATCGCGCGCGCACTCGTGAACCGGACGATCAGGGGCGCGAAGCGGGTGCTGCGACCGCTCGCCCCGGTGCTGCGCCCCGTCTGGAACGCCCTACGCCGGCTGGCAGGCCGCGACAGCTAGCCGTTCGCGCTACTGGGCGATGTAGAAGCTCACGCCGTCGTAGCTGTAGGTTGCGGCGAGCTGCGTCGACACCCGGTCCCGTTCGGCCGCGGATGCAGTGTAGAAGTGGCTGCCGTTCGCCCGGTTGTAGAAGCGGTACATCGGCGTCGTCCCCGCGCCCGTGGCGGCGACGTTGTACGCCGGCCCTTCGTAGGCGTAGGTGGCCGAAAGTGTCGCCCGCACCGAATCGCACTCTGCAACGGACGCCGTGTAGAAGTGGCTGCCGTTAGCGAGGTTGTAGAAGCGGTAGAGCGGCGCGCAGTTGGCCGGGTTGGCGGTGTCGACCTGGTACGCGATGCCCTCGTAGGTGTACGTGGCCCCGTACTTCGCGATCACGGTGCCGCACTCAACAGCCGAGGCGGTGTAGAAGTGGCTGCCGTTCGCCTTGTTGTAGAAGCGGAACACAGGCATCCGTGTCGTGGGCTCCGGAACCACGGGCTGGTCAGGTGTTGCGGTGTCCGCGGCGAACGTGGTGGTCGCTCCGTCGAGCGTCGTGCCGAAGCTGGTGCGATACGTCACCGTGACGGGCGTCTGGGTGCCTTCGGCGTAGATGCCGCCCGAAAGCGTCACGTCGTACTGCTCGCCGGCGAGGTAGCCCGACGGGAAGTCAGCGGGATTCGGACGGAAGATGAACACGTTCGGCACGCCGTAGCTGTGGAAGTCCGCCGCAAAGAACGCACCCGACGTGCTCGTGTCATCGAAGTCGAGCGTCCACGTCCGGCCATCTGAGACCCGCCGCAGCACCGCCGTCTTTCCGACCGCGGTGGCGTCCCAGTCGTACCTGGCGGGATTGAGCGTGATCGACCACGGGGTGAGCCGATTCGCGAACTCCACCGGGAAGACGCCGGCCGAAGGCCAGGCGATGACGTCGTAGTCGACCTCCTGGGTGCGTGAACGGTCGAATGCGTACGTGGTGTGGTAGTTGTCGGCGAAGCCGATGCCCGAGTAGAGCATCGGCGGGTTCAGGAGCCACCTGCGGTGGCCGACCGTCGCCAGGTTGCTCGCGCTCGCGTCGTCCAGGCACCCCTTCTGGAAGCTGTAGCTCGTCGTGTAACCGCTGCCGATGTTGCTCGTGGAAGCGGCCGAGTAGCCGGCCGCGTAGAATGCGTCATCCATCCCCGGTGGCTGATCGGGAGTGTGATCGAGGTAGCCGATGGCCCGCAACAGGACCGCCCCGTACTGCCCGTTGGTGTTGTGCGTTCCGTTGAGCGTGACATCGTACGGCAGGCCCGCAAGATAACGGCCGAAGTTGATCATGTTGATACCGTCGGCGCGGAACCCGTTCGTGAGCTCACCGGGAGCGTACGGGACACCCCAACTCGGTGTCGTTGCGTACGGGGTCCCGGAGTACACGGGTTTCAGCACGTTCCACATCGCACGGACCTCGGCCTCGGTTCGCGCCGAAGTGTCTACGGTCCAGGTGGCTGCGTGTGCGGCCGGAAGCGCGCACACCGGCGTAAGGAACGACGCGATGCTGACGAGCAGCGCGACGAGCGCCCCGGATACGGCAAGACGGAACGGTACACGCACGGATCTGCCCCTGTGATACATACAACCCACCCTGGATGTTTCGCCGACGCCCGTACGGAACCGGGTCACACATACGGTTTCGGCATGCGAGCACGTGCTCTTGAGGCCCTACACGTGCAAATGTGGTGCCGAACGGCACATTAGCGGTGACATCCGGCGCTGTCCAGTGACGAACGGTCGATTCTGGGCGCGAACGTCGATGGGGCCGGCTATCCGAGCAGCCGGGTGAGACGCTCTCTGAGCTGGATACCGTACTCCTCGGTGTCGAGCGCGAGGGCTACATTGGCCTCCAGCCAGGACAGGACGTTGCCCGTGTCATAGCCGGCGCGCTCCATGCTCACCGCATAGATGTCCTGCTGCTCCAGCAGCTTGCGCAGCGCGTCAGTGAGCTGGATCTCCCCACCTCTGCCCGCCTCGACGTGCGGGAGTATCCGCATGATCTCCGAAGTCAGGAGGTACCGGCCGAAGATGGCGAGATTCGACGGAGCTTCGTTCGCGGGCGGCTTCTCGACGAGTTCGGTCACCTTCCAGATACCGGGCTCCACCTCGTCACCGCCGATAACGCCGTACCGGCTGACGTACTGCTGTTCCACCGGCTCCACGGCGATCACGGAGGTGCCGTACTTCTCGTGGACCGCTTTCAGCTTCGGCAGGCAGTCGGACTTCGGCACGAGCACGTCGCCGAGCATGACGTAGAACGGCTCGTCACCGGTATGCTGCGCACCGCACAGGATGGCGTGTCCCAGACCACGCGGACGACCCTGCCGGACATAGAAGACGTTCGCAAGCTCCGGGATCATCCGCACCTGTCGGAGCTTCTCTGTGTTGCCGCTGCGCTCGAGCAGGTCCTCAAGCTCCGCCGAGCGATCGAAGTGATCCTCGATCGCACGCTTGCCGCGACCGGTGACCACGAGCACGTCGTTCGCTCCGGCGGCCACCGCCTCCTCCACCACGTACTGGATCACCGGCTTGTTCACCACCGGTAGCATCTCTTTCGGCTGCTCCTTGGTGGCGGGAAGAAAGCGCGTACCGAGTCCCGCCGCAGGTATGATCGCCTTCATGCCTCGAGCCTCCCGATCGCGTGACACCTCGCCGGGAGCGATGGCTCCCGGCACTTCGCACCAGCCTACTACACCAACGTCCCAAGCACCTCGCGTGCGGCGCCGGTCATCGCATCGATGTCCTCGTCGGTATGCGCAAGCCCCACGAACGTAGCCTCGAACTGGCTGGGTGCGAGCACGATGCCTCGCTCGAGCATCCCACGGAAGTAGCGGGCGTAGCGATCGGTGTCGCTCGTGGACGCCGTCGGCCAGTCGCGGACCGTCTCGGCCGTGAAGAACATCGTCGCCATCGCCCCGACACGCGTGAGGAATGCATCCACGCCGACGGCCTCAACAGCTGCGCGCAGACCGGCCTCGAGCCGGGCGCCCTTGCGCTCAAGCTCCTCGTAGACACCGGGCTTCGCGAGTTCGGCCATGAGCGCCAGGCCGGCGACCATCGCGATCGGGTTCCCGGAAAGCGTGCCGGCCTGATACACGGGACCGACCGGCGCGAGGCTCTCCATGATCTCGCGCTTGCCTCCGAAGGCGCCTACGGGGAAGCCGCCGCCGATGATCTTGCCGAGGGTGGTGAGGTCGGGCGTCACGCCGAAGCGCTCCTGCGCGCCACCGCGCGCCACGCGGAAGCCGGTGATGACCTCGTCGAAGATGAGGACGGCACCATGCGCGGTGCACAGTTCGCGCAGGCCCTCGAGGAAGCCCTCGGCCGGCGGAACGACGCCCATGTTGCCGGAGACCGGCTCCACGATGATCGCGGCGACCTGCTCCGGATAGGCTCCGAATGCCGCGCCCACCGCCTCGAGATCGTTGTAGGGAAGCACGATCGTGTCGGCCACGGCGCCTTCGGTGACACCCGGCGTCCCGGGGATGTTGAGCGTGAGGAGGCCGCTGCCGGCGGCCACGAGCAGCGCATCGGAGTGGCCGTGGTAGTTGCCGTCGAACTTGATGAACTTCTCGCGGCCGGTGTAGCCGCGCGCAAGACGGATCGCACTCATCGTGGCCTCGGTGCCGCTCGAGACCATGCGCACCATCTCGATCGACGGCACGGCCTCGATGACCGCCTCCGCGGCGCGGATCTCGATCTCGGTGGGGGCACCGTAGCTGGTGCCCCGGTCGAGCTGCTCGCGCACCGCGTCGAGCACCACATCAGGGCTATGCCCGAGGATCATCGGCCCCCACGAGGCGACGAAGTCGATGTACTCGTTGCCATCGGCGTCCCACACGCGTGAACCCTTGGCGCGCTCGTAGAACAGCGGGTCGATCCCCACGCTCTTGAATGCACGGACCGGCGAGTTCACGCCTCCAGGGATGACGCGCTGTGCGCGGGCGAACAGTTCCGATGAGCGGGTGTGGTTCATGGAGAGCCCTCCCGGGATGTAGGTGACAGCCGAGAGCAGAGTATATCAGTCGCCCTCGGTGAAGAACCGCATCGGGGAGCGGACGTGCTCGCGGAGCGGATAGGCGATGCGCGGCGCGTCGAGCTCTCCTGCGATGCGGATGCGCTCGACCGCACGGTCGATCTCCGGGCGGCCCTCCCCTTCGACGACCGCCAGGATCGCCATCCCGCCGGGAACCCGCCGCTCGAAACAGTGCAGCACCTCGGGGAAGGAGGCGATCAGCGGACCCGACACCTCCGGCGCCTCCGGAGTGCGCCAGACCGTGAGCGCCGTACGCCAGGGCTCGACGCGGCTGCGTGGCGTCGCCACCATCGCGTGTAGCGCGCCCGCGCTGTGAAGCTCCCGGGTCCGATCGAGCGCCCAGCGTTCGTCAACATCGAAGCCGCACTCGCCGAGCGTGTGCGCAAGCTCCGAGAACGGGCGTTCGGCGACCGGCAGGTCGCCCTGCAGCAGGCGTACGAGCGCCTTCTCGTCACGGTCGAGCATCGGGGGCAGGCCCTGGTCCGGTGGCTCGGGCGTCTCCGGCGCGCCATCGGCGTCGAACGCCGGCGTCACCTTGTAGAGCTCGTCGGGCAGCACGCGATAGCGGTCGGCCGCGTTCGCCGCGCGCGCGAGCTCACTCTCCACGATCTCGAGGCGGGTGCGGGACGGGGCCGAGAGCACGTACCACACGCGATAGCGGTCGTCGAACTCGAACACGTGCGTGACGTTCGGCTGTGCGCTGAGAATCGCCGCAACATCATCGGTGCGGTCCTCCGGCACGGCGAGCGCCCCGAGTGCGGCGTGGTACCCCAGGCTCGCAGCCGAGAAGCGGGCGCCGATCCGACGCACGACCCTCCGGTCCCTGAGGGTCCGCAGCACCGACAGGACCTCGGTCTCGGACAGACCGGCACGAGCCGCGACCTCGGCGTACGGCCGCAGGACGACCGGCAGGCCGTCGGCGAGTGCCGCCAGAACCTTCTCCTCTGTGGAGTCGAGCGGTCGGGACATCGTATCCTCCGGGGCCGCGGGCGCGGCCCAACTCACGATCAGGCTTCCGGGCTCTCGCCGGTCCATGCGGGCGGCTGGTACGCGCAGTACGGCTCCGAGGCGAGGTAGTCGCCCTCCACCTCGAGAGCGCGTGCCCGGCATCCGCCGCACACGGCCTTGTACTCACAGGCGCCGCACTTGCCCTTGAGCAGTGAATAGTCACGGAGCTCGTTGAAGACCTTGGACTCGGTCCAGATCCGCGAGAACGGCTGCTCTTTCACGTTGCCGAGCTGCATGTCGAAGTAACCGCACGGCTGGATGTCGCCGGTATGGCTGATGAAGCAGAAGGTGATGCCGCCCAGGCAGCCCCGCGTCATCGCATCGAGTCCGTACTCCTCACGCGTGACCTTCTTGCCCTCGAGCTTCGCCTGCTGCCGGATGATGCGGTAGTAGTGCGGCGAGTCGGTGGGCTTGAAATGGAGCGGCGAGGTCTTCTGCCGGTGGTACGCCCAGGTGAGCACACGCTCGTACTCTTCGGGCGGGAGCTCCTTGTCGAGCAGGTCGCTGCCGCGCCCGGTGGGTACCAGCATGAAGATGTGGAAGGCGTCGATGCCGAGTTCCTCGGCGAGGTCATGGACCGCCTCCACCTTGGTGTGGTTGAGCGTTGTGACCGTCATGTTGATCTGCACGCCCACGCCGTGCGCCTTGGCCATCTTGATGCCGGCGATCGACGCGTCGAACGCGCCGGGCTCGCCACGGAACGCGTCGTGCTCCTCGGCGGTGGGAAAGTCGATCGACACGCTGATGCGCGGGATCTTGTGCTCGGCCATCTTCGACGCGATGTCCTCGGTGATGAGCGTGGCGTTGGTGCCGATCACCGGCATGGCGCCCTTGGCCTGTGCGTAGTCCACGATCTCCCAGATATCGGGCCGCATAAGCGGCTCGCCGCCGGTGAGGATGATGATCGGGTTGGAGATCGTGACGATGTCATCGATCGTCGACTTGATCTCGTCGAGCGACAACTCGCCCTCGTAGTGGCCGAACTCGGCCGCCGCCCGGCAGTGCGCGCACGAGAGGTTGCAGCTGCGCGTGATCTCCCAGGCGATGATGCGCGGGGGCTTGATGCCGGTGCGCTTGAGGTACGCCTCGGCCGCCTCGCCACCGCCGGGCCGGAAGCCCACGCTGCGCGCGCCACCATGACGCTGGCGCTCCATCGGGACACCCGCCGGGTGCCCGCCGGGACGACCGCCCGGGTGGCCCAGCGGGATCCCCACCGCGGTCTCGCCGCAACCCGCGCCGGCATCGGCGAGCGCCTGCTCCAGATCGAGGTCTGGTCGCGCGTCTGCGTTGCCTACGTTGTCAGCCACTACTCGCCTTCCTTGAGCCAGCGCGCGGCATCCTTCGCGTGATACGTGATGATCATGTCCGCGCCCGCGCGCTTGAATGCCATGAGCGTCTCGAGCACGACACGCTTCTCGTCGATCCAGTCGTTGGCGGCGGCGGCCTTGACCATCGCGTACTCGCCGCTGACGTTGTACGCGCAGGTGGGATAGCCGAACTCGTCCTTCACGCGACGGATGATGTCCATGTACGCCAGCGCCGGCTTGACCATCACGATGTCGGCACCCTCGTCGATGTCGAGCGCCGTCTCTCGCAGCGCCTCCTCGCCGTTGGCGGGGTCCATCTGGTACGCACGGCGGTCGCCGAAGGCGGGTGTGCTGTCGGCAGCCTCGCGGAACGGGCCGTAGTACGCGCTCGCATACTTGGCCGAGTACGCCATGATCGGCACCTCGGTGTAACCCTCGGCGTCGAGCGCCGTGCGGATGGCGCCCACGCGTCCGTCCATCATGTCCGAGGGGGCGACCATGTCGGCGCCGGCTTCAGCGTGCGACACGGCGGTGGATGCGAGCATCTCCAGCGTGACATCGTTCATCACGCAGCCATGCTCGTCGAGCGCGCCGCAGTGGCCGTGCGACGTGTATTCGCACATGCACACGTCGGTGATGACCATGAACTCGGGATCGTGCGCCTTGATCGCCCGGATGGCCTGCTGCACGATGCCGTCCTCGGCGAACGCGCCGCTGCCCGCCTCGTCCTTCACGTCGGGCAGGCCGAACAGGATCACGGCCGGAATACCGAGGCGCTTGAGTTCGTCGATCTCGGCCGGGAGCTGGTCGAGGGTCAGCTGGAACACGCCGGGCATCGAGCTGATCTCGTCACGCTTCCCGGTGCCGAACTTCACGAACAGCGGGTAGATGAGCTCCGCCGGTGACAGCGCGTTCTCGCGGATCAGCGCGCGCAACGCGGGCGTGCGGCGCAGGCGACGCGGGCGATATGCGGGAAACTCCATGGAGGCCTCCTCGAGGGGCTCGGCGGACGGAAAGCCGGGACGAAGTCACCCGACTCCGAAGCGAAACACGTGCCGCAAGACACTACTCGATGAACGCTTCGAGCTCCTTCTCGGCCTCAGCGGCCGCGGGCTTGGCGACCTTGGCGTCGCCCACCTTGTAGCTCACGAACCGCTTGTACTGGAACGCGATCACGAGCGACGCGACGGCGATCGCGATCCAGAAGAGCACCTGGACGCCCACGTAGTACACCTGGCCCCATTCGGCGAACCAGGTGAGGAGTGAACTGGAGGTCGCGGTGGTCGTGCCCATGTGGGAATCCTCTCGCTCGGTGTCAGGAACACCTCATTGTAAGACAGCCGAAGGCGACCCGTACGCGCCGGCCGCCTTCAACGATGTGGTTTGTTGGTGGAGATGAGCGGGCTCGAACCGCCGACCTCTGCGTTGCGAACGCAGCGCTCTCCCAGCTGAGCTACATCCCCACACCGTGACTCCCGGCCATGCCGGGCAGGGCCTCAGAGCAAAGAACAGTCTGCCCACTCGGGCGGCCGCTGTCAACCGAACACACAGGGTGGTCTCCGGTCGCATGCTAGCCCGCCGGAGAGGTCCCGACGACGTGCGCGACGATGCCATCGACCAGGGACACCATCGTCGATTCGACGGCCTCCACAGGGACCGCATGACCCCGTTCGCGCAGCGCCTCACTGGTCACCGGACCGATGCTCGCCGCCGCGGCCCGCGTGAGAACCCCGGCGGGATCGAGGCCCGCCGAAGCCGCCCACGCGATGAAGTGCCTGACCGTGGACGGACTCGTGAACGTGACGACGTCGACCTCGCCAGCCCGCAGCCGGTCGATCACGTGCGGCTCCGGTGTCGCGGGCACGGTCCGGTACACGGCCACCACGTCGACCACGGCACCGTCGGCACTGAGCGTCTCCGGCAGGATCTCGCGCGCCCGCTCGGCCCGCGGCAGCAGGAAGCGCATCCCGGCCGTCACGCCGATCTCCCGGAAGCAGTCGATCAGACCCTCGGCGCGGAAGTCGTCGGGCACAAGATCGGGCGTGATCCCGCGCTCCTCGAGCCTGGCCGCTGTAGCGGCGCCGACGACCGCGATGCGAGGTCCGTCCGTCGCCGGAAGCGCGACGCCGAGTCGTGTGAGACGATCGAGGAAGCGGTCCACCGCATTCGCCGAGGTGAGCACGATCCAGTCGTAGTCACCGAGGTGCGCGATGGCGTCATCGGCGTGAGCCCAGCTCTCGGGCTCTACGGTGTCGATCACCGGTGCGACGATGACATCAGCGCCGAGCGCCTCGAGCGGCCCTGCGAGGGCACGTGCCTGATGGGGGGCGCGGGTCACGAGCACACACACGCCCGTAAGCGGGCGCGCTGCTGACGGGGCGCCCGAGGCGGCCTCGCAGGTCATCGCGCAAGCGCCTCCTTCAGGTCCC
The DNA here is from genome assembly GCA_049658145.1 of Coriobacteriia bacterium. GTDB lineage: Bacteria > Actinomycetota > Coriobacteriia > Anaerosomatales > Anaerosomataceae > UBA6100. The sequence goes on along the minus strand of JBASOJ010000035.1, from coordinate 9,783 downwards.
GAGCAACTCATCCGCGGACGCCGCGCTGCGGACCTCTTCGAGTATCTCGCCGGCGCCGAGGTGCAGCAGCCGCTCCACCATCGCCTCGCCGAGCGGCTCGGGCTCGCCCGCGTCGCCGCAGAGCTGCTCGCGAACGACGTGCGTCCCGTCGACCGAACCCACCATGGCGTCCATGGTGAGGGTACCGTCCTCGTAGCGCGCGTAGGCGCCGATGGGCACCTGACAGCCGCCCTCCAGCTTCCGCATGACCACGCGCTCAGCGGTCACGCACTCCATCGTCTCCGGATGGCCGATGCGCTCCATGACGTGGAGCATGTACTCATCGTCCTCGCGGATCTCGATGCCGATGGCGCCCTGCCCGACCGCCGAGACCATCTGGGTCGTGGGGATGTAGTGCGAGATGCGCTCCGCCCAGCCCATGCGCGTGATGCCCGCCGCGGCGAGCACGACCGCGTCGACCTCGCCATCCTCGGCCTTGCGCATGCGGGTATCGAGGTTGCCGCGTACGTCGACGATCTCGAGATCGGGCCGCAGTGCACGCACCTGTGCCACCCGCCGGAGCGACGAGGTCCCGACGCGCGCGCCCTTGGGCAACGTGTCGAGATCGTAGCTGGCCGTGCCGCTCACGATCACGTCACGCGGGTCCACGCGCTCGGGCATCGCGGCGATCACACAGCCGTCCGGCAGTTCGGTGGGGACGTCCTTCATCGAGTGCACGCACACGTCGACGGTGCCCGCCAGCAGCTCGACCTCGAGCTCCTTGGTGAACAGGCCCTTCCCGCCGACCTTGGCGAGCGGGACATCGAGGATCTTGTCGCCGGTGGTCTTGATGATCTTGAGCGTCACCGGCAGACCCGTGATCGCCTCGAGCTTCGCCTTGATGTACTCGGACTGCCACAGGGCAAGCTTGCTGCCGCGGGTGCCGATCACCAGTTCCTTACGATCCACAGTCGCCAACGTTCTCCCCTGTCTCCTTCTGCTTCTCGACGATCTCGCGTGCCCGGAGGTTCAGCAGGTTTCGGAACGCACCGGGGCCGCCCCTGTCCTCGGAATCCTCCAGGCCGTAGAGCGCCCGGGCGACCTCCATATACTCGTAGCCGTCCTTGCCGGCGGCCGCCTTCTTGAGACGGGCCGTCGGGCCGTGGAGCATCTTGTTCACGATCGCGCACGTGAGCGCTTCGACCGTCTTGCGGTCGCGGTCCGAGAGGTCGAGGCGCTTGAGCGCCTTCTCAAGCTCCATCTCGCGGATCACCTCGGCCTTGGCGCGGATCGCCGCGACCGTGGGGACGACCTCCATCGATTCGACCCAGCCGAAGAACGAGGCGATCTCCTCGTCGATGATCCCTTCGGCACGGCGCGCCTCCGCCATACGCTCCTCGAGGTTGCTCTCCACGACGCCGCTCAGGTCGTCGATGTCGTAGAGGAAGACGCCGCCGAGGTCGTTGACGTCAGGATCGATGTCGCGGGGCACCGCGATGTCGATGAGGAAGAGCGGTCGGGTCCGGCTGCGCGCCACGGGCGCGAGGTCGCGCTTGGTGATGACGTACTCGGTTGCCGCCGTCGATGAGATGACGATGTCGGCCTCGCGCGTGCCCTCGTAGAGCTGGTCGTACGGGATCGCGGTGCCGCAGAACCGCGCCGCCATCTCCTGCGCGCGCTCGAACGTGCGATTGGCCACCAGCACTCGGGTGACACCGTTGCTCACCAGGTGTTTCGCGGTGAGCTCACTCATCTTGCCCGCGCCGAGGATGAGGATCGTGCGTCCGTCGAGCGTATCGAAGACCTTCTTCGCGAGTTCCACGGCGGCGTAGCTGATCGACACCGCCGACTCGCCGATGGCTGTCTCGGTGCGCACCCGCTTGCCCACCTCGAAGCTCTGACGGAACAGCTTGTTGAACACCCGCTGCGTGGCATCCGCGTCGAAGCCGTGTTCGTAGGCTTCTTTCACCTGCCCCAGGATCTGCGCCTCGCCCACCACCATCGAGTCGAGCGACGCGACGACGCGGAACAGGTGCCGCACGACCGCCTCGCCTTTGACCACGTAGAGATATCGCGCGAGCTCGTGCCGGTCCAGCTCGTGATACTCGGCGAGGAACGTCATCACCGAGTCGACGCCCCCGTCTTCGGACGAGGCGACGACATAGAGCTCGGTGCGGTTGCAGGTGGACACGATCACCGCCTCGCGGATGCCGTCGATCGCGGTGAGGCGCGCGAGCGCGTCGGGCTGAACCGGCGCCGGGAACGTCAGCCTCTCGCGGATGGCGACGGGCGCTGTCTTATGGCTGAGACCGACAAGAACAAGATGCATCAGGATCGGCTCGCTTCCATGCGCGTGGTGTTCGCGGACACAGGAGTCCGAACTGCGGACAGAAGAGGGCTGGGGCGCCCCCGCCGGACTGGTGCGTTGTTGTTCAGGCAAGCAGGCCCGGCGGGGGCGGTGTGGTGGCGCTTCGAAGAACGCATCACCTGTCCCTGCCTGAACGAAGCAATCGTAGCATCCTCAGAGTGCGCGCAGAGCGGGAATCCGACATACGGCGCGTTACTCCCCATGCGCGGCCGCCCCCTTGCGGACTCCTGCGACCTTGCCGTCGAAGAGCGCGAAGAACAGCTCCGGCCACAGACCCTCGGCGCGGTAGAGCAGCTTGCTCGTGAGTCCCGCCAGCACGAGAAAGCGGTCACGCTCCATGCCGCGAACGAACAGCCGCGCAACGTCTTTGGGCGGCCACGTCTTCGCGATCCCGTTGATGGCTGCCGTCTCCGGCGGCTCCAGATCGAGCTCCCGCGCGTAGCCCGGCGTGTCCATGTTCGGCGGTACGAGCAGTGTCACGCCGATGCCATGCGGTTTGAGCTCGCAGCGGAGCACCTCGGCGAACCCCGTCACGCCGAACTTCGCCGCGCTGTACGCCGAGTAGCCGTACACGCCCACGAGACCGCCCATCGAGGAGACCAGGCCCACATGGCCCCGCCCGCGCTCGATCATGCCCGGCACCACTGCCCGCGTGGCGTAGATGACGCCGAGAAGGTTCACGTCCACGTGAGTGCGGAACTCATCGAGCGCAAGCTCGACGAACCGGCCGGGCGTGCAGAAGCCGGCGCACGCGGCCAGGGTATCGATCGGACCCGTTCCTGCCTCCGCCCACGCGACCGCGTCGCGCACCTGCTCCCAATCCGAGACGTCGCAAGAGCGGGCAGCGATCTTCTGCGCGCTGTCGGCCCGCCCCGCCGCCACCGCTTCTCTCGCGATCTCGAGCCGATCGGGGTCGCGCGCAAGCAGCGTCACGTGCGCGCCAGCCGCGGCAAGCAGCTCCGCCGTCGCGAATCCCGCACCGCTCGATGCCCCGGTCACGAGTGCGTGTCTGTTGTTCCAGTGCGTCACCCGGCCTCCCTAGAGCCCGAATACGTGGAAGCCGGCAGGGACGGTGCGAGCAACGACCGCGAGGACCATCACGAGCACGAAGCCCCCGAGCGAAAGGTAGGCGGCCGATCGACCGGCCCAGCCTTTGCGCCAGCGCATGAACTGATACGCCGCGAACGCGAGCCACACCAGCCCCGCGAACACCACGCGCGCGTCGGCCCACCACAGCTGCTGATCGGTCTCGACGGCGCGCAGCACGCCGAGCAGCAGTCCCGCCGAATAGACCGGGAAGGCCCATATGACTCCGTGCCGCGCGACCTTGTCGGTCTGCGCGAGCGACGGAAGCCGGTTGAAGAGCTTGGTGTTCTTGCGATGCTTGAGCTGGCGCTCGATCACCAGGTACAGGGCGGAACCGACAGCACTCACGGCGAAGCCGGCGTTCGCGAAGGCGATCAGCGCCACATGGATGCCGATGCGCCAATTGTCCACGAGCGCCGCCTGGCCGGTCGAGAGATCGGCCAGCACACCACGGCTCGCCCCCATCACCTGTGCGACAAGCAGCACGACGAGCGCCACGGGAACGAGCACGGCACCGTACGTCTTCACCTTCATGAGATGCTCAAGCACGAAGTAGACGAGCACGAGCGCCCAGCCCATCAGGACCAGGACATTGGCGCCCGTGAGCAGCGTGCCATCGGTCGCCGTGGAATGCAGCCCGATCGACACCGTGTGCAGGACGAAGCCGGCCCCCGTCGCGAACGTCGCATACGCGGAGAGCGCGGCCCGCTTGGTGGCCACCTGATACCCGTACAGAACGGTGGCTCCCGCGTACAGAGCCATAGCCAGCCAGAATGCGACGAACGCCACCTGTGTCACTGCTGCTCCTCCGCCCGTGACCGTCGGCTACTCGGCGCTAGCGCGACGCGCAAGTGCGGCCTCGAGAACCTCCACCTGCTTGCTCAGACCGTTCATGCGCTTCATCGCGAAGCCGATGTAGCCCATCAGCCCCGCCCACAGCAGCGCGTACGCGCCGGCGACCAACGGCCATTGCGTGAGAACGAGCGAGTAGACTTCTTCGAGCGTCGGATTCATGGCTCATCCCTCCAACAGGGTCTTGGCGTGTTCGATACGGTCCTGGAGCTTCATCTCGCCCATCCGGAGCTGGTAGATCGCGTAGCCCACGAACAACATGCCGACCTGGGCGACGATGAAGCTGACGAGCATCGGCGTCTCGAGACCCCCGCTCTCGATGACCGGATGATTCGAGGGGATCAGCCGCGTGATGAAGAACGAGATCGGTGCGTCGATGAACGCGAGGATGCTGAACGCTGCCGCATAAAGCGCGCGACGCTCTTCGTCCTCGACCGCATTGCGCAGCACGAAGTACGCGATTGCGAGCAGCGTGAGGATGAAGTAGGTGGTCAGGCGCGGCTCCCACTCCCACCAGACGCCCCAGGCCGCCTTCGTCCACAGGATGCCGGTGGCCATCGTCATCGTGATGAAGAGGACCGTCACCTCCATGGCGACACGCGCCTTCTGATCGTACTCACGCCTGCGCGTCATGATGAAGCGCAGGCCGTAGAACGCGGCAAGACCGAACACGATGAATGAGATCTCGGCGACCGGCACGTGGAAGTAGAAGATCTTCTGGCCCCAGTCGGGACGGCCGTACGTGAAGCCGCTCACCACAGCCGAGGTGACATCCCCAGCGGCGATGGTGACCGACCCGCCGTCCGTGTCGAGCGTGACCTCATCCTCGGTCGCCTCGGTGATCGTGCCTTCCACGACCTCGCCGTCGGACTCGACCTCGGCACTGTAGCCGACATAGTTCTGCAGGTAGCGCGCCTCGTCGACCTCCTGCTCGAACGGTCCCTGATAGCGCACCGACTCGGCCTGCCCCGGAGTGCGGACGAAGCCGAAGTCGGGCACGCCGGCCCAGAAGAACGTCCCGAGGAACGCGGCCAGGGTGAGCACGCCGCCCACCACCAGCGCGATCAACGCCCTGGTGCTTGCTGACTTCACGTAAGCAACGACCTCCCTCTCGGCGAACGACTCAAGCAGGCGCCTACGCGCCCACGATGAACTCATACAGGCCATACGACGCCAACAACATGATCACATCGTAACCGACGACCCATGCCATGCCCGTCCAGAACGCACCCAGCGCGTCCGGCCCGCCGATGATGGCCGCCGACGTGGCGCTCACCGCGCCAAGGAGCAGCGGGTACATGAGTGGGATGAAGAGCACGGGCAACACGAAGTCCTTGCCCGAGGTGTTGACGGACATCGTCGCGAGCAGCGTGCCCACGCCTGCGATGCCTACGGACCCGGCGAGCATGATGAGCGGCACCAGGGCCATGGAGCCGATATCGACCGACGAGCCCTGCAAGAACAGGAACCCGAAGACGGGGATGGTGAGCGCCTCCACGGCGAGCAGGAAGATCAGGTTGCCGATGACCTTCGCGAAGAAGATCACGGGGCGATCGACCGGTGAGAGCAGCAACGCCTCGAGACAGCCCTGGTCCTTCTCGTGCACCAGCGACCGGTTGAGCCCGAGCATCGAGGTGAAGATGAACGCCAGCCACAGCAGGCCGGCCGCGATGTCGCGTGGATCGAAGCCTGCCCCCGTCTGCGAGAGCGCCACGAAGTACACGACCATCGTGAGCAGGGAGTACAGGCCCATCGACATGATCATCTCCTTGGTGCGGAGCTCCATGACGATGTCCTTCTTGACCATGGCACGGAACTGGCGTCCGGAGAGGCTGGCCATGTCAGGCCACCCCCAGACCCACGGTCGCACGATACGTGTCGCGGAACACGGCCTCATCGATCGCCTCGCGGGGCTCGAACAGCACGACCCGGCCCTTGGCAAGGATGAGCGCGTGGCTGCAGAGTTCGAGACCCTTGTCGAGGTCGTGGCTGATCATCACGAACGTGTGCTTGTCGCGCACCTGGGCGATAAGCCCGTCCAGGATATCCATCGCGTGCGGATCGAGTCCGGAGTACGGCTCGTCGAGGAATATGACTTCCGGTCGATGCAGGAGCGCGCGCGCGATCGAGAGCCGCTGGAGCATGCCGCGTGAGAACGTGCGCGTGAGATCGAGCTTGCGATGATCGAGCTCGACCGCCTCGAGCAACTCGGCCACCCGCGTCTGCGGCTCCTCGATGCCGTACATCTCCGCAAAGAAGAGCAGATTCTCCTCGGCGGTGAGATCGGGGTAGAGCAGCGGGTTGTGGCTGATGAGGCCGATGTGATTGCGCATCTCGACCGCATCGCTCACCACGTCCAGGCCGAGCACGCTGGCCGAGCCGCTCGTGGGGTTGAGCAGCGTGGTGAGCACCTGCACGAGCGTGGTCTTGCCCGCGCCGTTGGGCCCGAACACCGACAGGAACGCCTGCCTCGGCAGATCGAAGCTCACCCCATCGAGCGCCTTACGCATGCCGAAGGCCCGGGTAAGATCCCGGACCTCCAACGCGTTGGTGACCTGCTGCTCGGACTCCATGGTGCTCCTATGCCGCCAGACGCGTCGTCTTCGGCCAGGCGGCGATCGCACTGCCGATGGTGGTGAGCAGGAAGCCGGCCCAGACCCATGACTGCATCGGGAAGAACTTGATGGTGAGATTGGCGTTCTGAGCCGAATCGACGCCCGCGAAGGACACGAACACGTCCTTGAACGGCTCGTGGATGATCGAGACGTGCTGTGTGCTCTGGTTCTGCTGCGCGAGCTGCTGCGGGAAGCGCATCTGCGGGCCCACGGTCGCCACCTTCTCGCCAGCCTTGAAGACATCGGTCGTCAGAGTGTAGACGGTGTCGCCCTGGGTCCCGCCTTCGGGCACGTTCTCCTGCGTCTGCTCGAGCGAGACGTAGTTGAATGTGTACCCGTTGGCCTCGAACGAGCCGCCCTCCGTCTGCGGGATCGCGGCGTTGTGCGTTGTGACGAACATCGTGGAGCCCACCAGGCCGAGCAGGATCACGCCCATGCCGAGGTGGGTAAGGTAGCCGCCCGACTGCGTCCGCGCCCTGGTGAAGAGCCAGCCCAATGCTGCGCCGAAGGAGGTCTCGGTAGCGGCCGCGCGCTTGCGTGCCCCGTCGACGAACAGCCACAGCGGCAGCGCGATCGCGTAGCCCGCGGTGATGACGCCGGCGATGGCCAACGTGTGATGCCACCACGGGGTGGTGCTCGCGTCAGGCGAGTAGAACGGCAGCATGAACAGGAAGTACGCGCCGATGAACAGCGCCGCGAACACCGAGCCCAAGATGACCGGCATCTTCGCCCGCTCCCACAGCTTCTTCATGTCTCCCCCGCCCCAGGCGAGGATCGGGCAGGCCGTCATCACCAGGATGTAGAAGATTCCGAGCGGCCGCGCGAGCGAGTCGAAAGCGGGGGGCTTGATACTCTGACCGCCGAGAGGCATCCACGTCGGGAACGCCGAAGCCATCGTGAGGTACGCCACCAGCACGCCGGAGATCAGCATGATCACGTTGTTGAAGTAGTACGAACCCTCCTTGGAGAGCACGCGCTCGAAGCCGTCGCTCTCACTGCTCACCTGACTCCGGCGCACGATCACGCCGATGGCCATGGCGGCGAGCGAGCCCACCATCATGAAGAGGAACAGCCAGAACGAGAGCGGGTCCTCCTGGAAGGCGTGGACCGACTGCACGATACCGGAGCGGGTGATGAACGTGCCGAGGAGCACGAACACGAACGTCACGGCCGCCATCATGAACGCCCAGCCGCGGAAGCCGTCGCGGCGCCGGTAGACCGTCATCGAGTGCAACAGGCCGACGCCGGTGAGCCACGGCAGCAACGACGCGTTCTCCACCGGGTCCCAGGCCCAGTAGCCGCCGAACGCGAGCTCGTAGTACGCCCACACCGAACCGAGGCCGATGCCGATGCCGAGAAGCAGCCACGAGAACACGGTGATCCGGTCCGATAGCACGACCCAGTTCTTCGAGGTGTCGCCGGTGATGAGCGCCGCGAGCGCGAACGCGAACGGAACCGTGAGCCCCGCGTAACCGATGAACAATGTGGGCGGGTGGAGCAGCATCGCCCAGGTCTGCAGGAGCGGGTTCATCGCCGCACTGGTGAGCAGCGCCCCGGTGGCCGGGTCGAGGTACTCGGCGGGGGTGAGCACGAACGGGTTGTTGCTCTCGATGAACAGTGCCGCCAGGAAGAACAGCTGCACGAAGTTGATGATGGCGAGCCCGGTGGAGCCGAGCGTGCTGTCACTCTTCAGGAACTTGCGCGCGATGAACGCCGCATAGATCGCGAGCACCCACTCCCAGAAGAGCAGCGAACCCTCGCGGCCGGCCCACACGCCGGAGAGCCGGTAGACCCACGCCCACGCGCCGGTGGTGGTCGGGTGGTTCATCACGACGTACATGAGCGACCAGTTCTCGCTCAGGAACGCGGTGGCGAGCAACACGATCGCGAGCGTCGTGAATCCGAACACACCGAAGGTCAGAAGGTGACCGACCTTACGGGCCATCTCCCCCTCTTTGCCCGCTGCGGCGAACGCCACGATCGACGAGACCGCGCATACGCTCGCGAGTCCGAGCAAGAAGTTGCCGAGAGTACCCAGGTCCATTCGTCAGCTCCGTTCGTGGTGGGGACTGCGATGCTACTGTCCGGCCTTGTCGAGAGCTACCTCGGCGCACTGGAACACGCCGTCATCTTCGACCGAGCCGGTGAGAACGACCTTCACGCCATCGGTGAACTCATCGGGAAGGCCCCCGCCGAAGGCGATATCGATGGCCATGGCGCCCGTGTTGTCGTCGGCGATCTGGAAACGTACCGGGGCACCAGCCTCCTGGATGGAGCCCTTCACGACGAAGCCGGTGACCTTGAGGGTCGCGGAGCCGGAAAGCTCGGCGGCGCGGTTGATGACGTCGTTCACGGTGAGTGCGCCGGTGGCGGTCTCGTACTTGGAGGGGCACTTCGTGACGAGGTACTTCGCCTCGACCGACCCGTCCTCGGCGATCGTTCCGGTGACCGTTGCGGTGGTACCGTCGCCGAAGGAACCCGGCACCACGTCGTCCCACACGATGCGGACACGCTCGTCATCCCCGGCCGCGGTGTCCTCGATCTCGAAGACGAACGGCTTCGCGCCGGAGACCCAGGAGCCGGCGACCACCTGGCCGGTGACCTCGATCTGCTTGCCGGCAAGCGACGCGTCCGAGACCACGTCCGCGATGGTGACCGGCGTGGCCGTCGCGTTGCCGAGGCGCGTCAAACCCATGAGTGCGCCGATCGCCACGAAGATGAGGATGGTGACACCGATGAGGCGCTGCTTGGCCCGATTGTTCACTGAACCGATCACTCCCCGCTCGAGCCGCGCGCGAACGCACCGCGGCAATAGTCGATGAAGGCGTTCGGGCCTGAAACGGCCGCGGACGCACCTGTGCCTGCCTACCTCGCCTGAACGCC
>JBASOJ010000034.1:0-60442 GCA_049658145.1 Coriobacteriia bacterium | reverse complement strand
GCTTGGGACTGGCCGGACGCGCCGAGGCGCGGCCGGAGACGCCATTGCGCGGCCCGGAACCGGCGCCCCCCTGCACGCCACGCTTCGGATCCCGCGTGGCCGATGCGGCCCCACGATGACCGTCCTTGCGAGGTACCTGGGTATGCGGGTGGACCGACGCCTTACGGCTCGTCGTCCCGGTGCCGACGTGAACCGTCTTACGCCGGGAGGAACTCGCCGAGGAGTCTGACCTCCGGTGTGAGTTCGATGCCATGGATGTCCTTGACCGTCATCTGTATCTTCCGGATGAGCCCGACGACGTCCGATGCCGTGGCCCCACCGACGTTCACGATGAAGTTCGCGTGGATATCCGAGACGCGCGCGCCGCCGAGCTGCGTGCCCTTGAGTCCGGCCGCCTCGATGAGCCTTCCCGCGGAGTCGCCTGCAGGATTCGTGAACACGCTTCCGGCGCTCGGCATGCCGAGCGGCTGCGACGCCTTACGGCGGTCCAGACTCCGTTCCATCTCGGAGCGGATGCGCGCCTTGTCGGCCTGTCGCAACGTCAGGACGGTCTCCACGATGATGCCCCGCTCGGGCAACCCGCTTCTTCGGTAGCCCCAGGCGATCTCGAAGCCTCTCAAGCGCTCGAGTCCGGCGCCCGGAACGAGCAGCGTCACCGACTCCGCGACCGAGTCCATCCAGACGCCGCCGCTGCCGGCGTTCATCGCAAGTGCGCCGCCGACCGTGCCCGGGATGCCGACAGCGAACTCCATCCCGCCCAGCCCTCGCGAGAAGGCGTCCCGCACGATGTACGCGAGGATGCACGCTGCACCCGCTTTGATGTCCGCGCCCTGCACCGAGTGCGCCTTGAACTCCCGCCCGAGCACGATCACGGCGCCGCGATAGCCCGCGTCGGAGACCAGCAGGTTCGAACCCTTGCCCACCACCGTCCACTCGATGCCCTCTTCCGCGCACAGCCGCACCGTCTCCGAGAGGTCCGCGACCGTGTCGCACGTGACGAACAGGTCCGCCGGTCCACCGATTCGAAACGTGGTGTGACGCGCCATCGGCTCGTTCTCCCGGAGCTCCCCGGTGAGCGTTGCGCGCAACGTGGCTGCTGCAGAGTGCACGCTCACGACGTCTCACCCGGGTGGCGCGCGGCAAGCGCGCGTACCAGCTCAGGGCCGATCGTCGTGACGTCACCCGCACCCATCGTCATGACGAGGTCTCCCCGGCGAGCACGTGCTGCCACGTAACCCTCGATGTCTACTCGATGTGGAAAGTATGCAGTCTGCGCTCGCGCATCGTTCAGGAGCAAGGCATCGAGCACCGTCTTCCCGGAGACGCCCGGAATCGGCGTCTCACCGGCGCTGTAGACATCCATCAGGACCACTCGGTCCGCGTCGTCGAAAGCGGTGCCAAACTCACCACCCAACGCCTCGGTGCGCGAGTAGCGGTGCGGCTGGAAGATCACCCATATCCGCTCGAAGCCGGCAGCACGCGCGCCCGCGAGCGTCGCCTTCACCTCGGTGGGGTGATGCGCGTAATCATCGACGACCGCCACACCGGCCACCTCGCCGACATGGTCGAAGCGGCGCCTGACGCCGCCGAAGCGCCCGAGAGCCGCTGCCGCACCCTCGACATCGAGACCGAGCGACCAGACGGCCGCCAGCACGCCGGTGCCGTTGACCACCATGTGGGTACCGGGCACCGAGACGGCCACGTCCACCGACGAGTCATCCGGGAACGACACCGTGAAGCGGTGCCCTCTCCCCTGCCGCGCCAGATCCCGACACTGGACGTCCGCGTCCGCGGCGAGCCCGTAGGTGATCACGCGCGCAGGTGAGGCCGCATGCGCCAGGGCAACGAGGCCCGGATCGTCGGCGCACGCGATCACGGCGCCGTCGGCGTCGGTCTTGCCGATGAACTCACGGAACGTCTCGACGATCGCGTCGAAGGAGCCGTAGTGATCGAGGTGATCGGCCTCCATATTGGTGATCAGCGATACATGCGGCTTCATGAACAGGAAGGAGCCATCGCTCTCATCGGCCTCGACCACGAAGTAGCCACCCCTGCCGCACCGGGCGTTCGCGCCCATGTCGTTGAGCTCGCCGCCGACGAGGAACGTGGGGTCCTGACCGATGGAGTCGAGTGCCATCGCAAGCATCGAACTCGTGCTGGTCTTGCCGTGCGTTCCCGCGACCGTCAGCGCAACGTCGTCTCCGGCGAGATGCGCGAGCATCTTGGCCCTCGGCCAGACAGGGATGCCCCGCTCCCGCGCCGCCGCGAGCTCGGGGTTCGTCTCCGGGATGGCCGAAGAGACGACCACGACCTCCGGATCGCCCAGATTGGCGGCCGCATGGCCCACGAACACCCGCACGCCGCTCTCCTCGAGCGCCGCGGCGTACCGCGACGCCTTCAGGTCCGACCCGGTGACGACGCGTCCGCGGTCGTGCAGGACGCGGGCAAGGCCGCTCACGCCGGCTCCGCCGATGCCGATGAAGTGCGCATACGCGGTGTGTGTCACCGCATCTCCTCTCACGTGGTGCCTACCCGAAGACGAGCGCCATGACGCGCTCGGTGGCATCCCGGCGCCCCAGTGACGCCGAAGCCGCCGCCATCGTCGCTCGCTTCGACTCGTCACGCACGAGGGTCAGAACCGCTTCCGCGAAACGCTCCGTGTCAAGATCGCTGTCAGCGACGACCTCGGCCCCTCCCGCGTCCGCAACCGCGCGCGCGTTCAGGGTCTGGTGATCATCGGTCGCGTACGGATACGGCACCAGCACGGCTGCGCGGCCGATCGCGGTGATCTCGGCGATCGATGTCGCGCCCGCGCGGGCCACGATCGCGTCGGCTGCCGCGATGGCGTCTCCCATGCCGTCGACGTACTCGAGCACCTGATAACGGGATTCATCCCCGCCGAGAGCCTCAGCGATCCTCTCGGCCACCGAGGCGGCCTCAATCCTACCCGCCACGTGCAGCACCTGCAACGATGGGACGGCCATCAACGTCTTGGCCAGACCGACGAACCTGTCGTTGATGTGCCGGGCGCCACGGCTTCCGCCGAAGACGAGCAGCACGAGGGCGTCCGCGCCGATCCCCAACGCGGCGCGGCCGCGAACGCGGTCGGCGGCGAGAACCGACTCGCGGACCGGATTGCCCGTCACCACGCCCCGGCAGGGATGCGCGAGATGCGCCAGCGAACCCTCATACGTGACGCCGACCGACCGTGCCCAGCGGGACAGGACGCGATTGGCGAGACCCGGGACAGAGTTCTGCTCGTGGAGAGCGAGCGGGATGCGACGAAGGACCGCCCCGAGACCGACCGGCAGCGATACGTAGCCACCGAAGCCGAGCACCACCTCTGCACGCGTCCTCCGGATGAGTGACGCGGCTCGCATCGCCGAGGTCAGAATGAGCACGCTCGATGTGATGAGCGTCAGCGGTCGCGCGCGGTCGAAACCGCGGGCGGGTACGGACGTGAACGCGATGCCCGCCTCGGGAACGAGCCGTGCTTCCAGGCCGTCCGGCGTGCCGACGAACGTGACGTCATGCCCCTCGGCCACGAGTCGAGCGGCCACCGTCAGCGCCGGGTAGATGTGGCCGGCTGTCCCGCCGCCACTCAACAGTACTCGCACGTGCAGACCCCCTGGTCTTCGTCGGGCGCACCAGCCGGACCCTGGCACCGGTGCTGTTGCGTGCTACCGCGAGTATGAGGCCGACGCATGCGAGTGTCAGCGTCAGCGACGATCCGCCGGCGCTCACCAGCGGAAGCGGGATCCCGGTGATGGGCATGAGTCCGGTCACGGCCGCCATGTTCATCAGAGCCTGGACGACGATCATCGCCGTCAGACCGCCGGCCAGAAGTCGGCCGAACAGGTCCTTGCAGTCGAGCGCGATCTTGATACCCGCGTAGGCGAAGAGCGCGAACGCGAGCACGACCGACAGCGTGCCGGCCAGACCAAGCTCCTCGCCGATGACGGCGAAGATGAAGTCCGTGTGGGCAGCGGGCAGATAGAAGAACTTCTGTCGCGACAGACCGAGGCCCACGCCGAAGAACCCGCCCGAGCCGAACGCGTACAACGACTGGATGATCTGATAGCCGCCCTTGTCCGGCTGGGCCCACGGATCGAGGAAGGCGGTCACGCGGTCCATCCGGTATCCCGCGACGGCGATGAGCAAGGCAGCCGAAGGCAGACCGACTGCGGCGAGCGAGGCAAGCCACCGTCCCTTGACCCCCGCGAGCCAGAGCAGTACCACCACGCCGAGCAGGAGCGACATCGTCGTGCCCATGTCGGGCTGGAGCATGATGAGGACGACCACGGGGCCCACCGCCCACGCCATGCGGACAAGGAGAGTCCGCGTATCGATCTCCCTCTTGCGCCAGGCCACGAGCAGTACGGCTACCACGGCCAGGCAACCGAGTTTGGCGAACTCGGACGGCTGGATGTAGGCGAAGCCGAGGTCGATCGAGCGTGTCGCACCCCACTTGGCCACACCCGTCGCCTCGACGACGATGAGACCGAGGAATGAGACGCCCCACACCGCCCACGCGAGGACCTCCGGACGGCGGATGTCCATCGAGCCCCGACGGCCGATTCGGAAGTCCCACCAGGACGCGCCGTACAGAGCCAGCGCGCCCATCACGGCGAAGATGAGTTGCTTCTTGAGGTGGTACGCGCTGTCACCGTACTTCACGTAGTCGGCGACGGATGACGCCGAGAAGATCATCAGCGTGCCTCCGAGGACCAGGAAGCACGTGGCGCCGAGCAGCAGGTACGCCGCGGGCGTGAGCCTACGCGCGCGGGACATCGCACACCTCGCCTCCGGCGGCGCTCCGCACGAGTTCCTTGAATCGGCGGCCGCGCTCCTCGTAGCCGCCGAACTCGTCGAACGAGGTGCAGCCGGGCGAGAGGAGAACGACCTCCCCCTCCCGGGCGATAGCCCGAGCGGCTTCAAGGGCCTGAGCAAGGCCGGTCGCCGTGTGGCGCTCGACCGGGAGCCCTGCAAAAGCATCCTCGAACTCGGCTGCCGCCTGCCCGAACAGGACGACCGCGCGGGCCCGTTCCGCTGCGCGAGCGGCAAGCGGGCGCAGGTCGACGCCTTTGTTCCGGCCACCGAGCAGCAACACGAGGGAACGGTCGCCGAACGCGGTCAGCGCCTTCATCACCGCATCCGGGTTCGTCGCCTTGGAGTCGTTGAAGTACTCGGCACCGTCGAGCACACCCGCAGGCTCGAGGCGGTGCTCGATGGGACGGAAGCTCCGGAGCCCGCGCGCGATGGCGCCGAAGTCGGCTCCCGCGGCTCGAGCGCACGCGGCCGCGGCGAGCGCGTTGCTCACGTTGTGATCGCCCTTGATCCCGAGATCACACACGGGGACCAGCTCGTGGATCCGGCCGCCCTCCTCCAGCACCAGCACGTCATCGCTCACATACGCGCAGGCACCCTCGGCCCGTAGACGGCTGACACCGCACACACTCGCGCCGCCCGCTCCCACGATCTCCGCATAGGGCGCGGAACCCGGATCGTCCAGATCGATCACCGCGGTATCCCCGGTCACCTGATGCGCGAAGACCTTCGCCTTCTCGGCGGTGTAGGCCTCCATCGAGCCGTGGTAGTCGAGGTGATCGGGAGTGATGTTCAGCAGCGCGGCCACGCGCGGGTGGAAGGTGTCGGCAAGCGTCATCTGGAAGCTGGAGACCTCGGCTACGATCACACCGGCCTCCCCCATCGCCACAGCCACCGACACGGCAGCCGGGCCGATGTTGCCCGCAGGCTCGGCGGGAATGCCCGCCTCCAGCAGCAGGTGCGTCACAAGTGCGGTGGTGGTGGTCTTCCCGTTGGTGCCGGTTATCGCCACCCACGGAGCTCTCGAGACGCGGTACGCGAGTTCCAGCTCCGAGATGACCGGTGCACCGTGGGCGAGCGCCGCGCGCATGATGTCCGCCTGCGGCCGGATGCCCGGTGATGCCACGATGAGGTCGGCCGCAGGCAGGTCGCACGTGCCCAGATGAACCTCGGCACCGGCAGCCACAAGCCTGGCCGCCCGCTGCTCGAGCGTCCCTCCCGAGCCCGAATCCACCACCGTCACACGAACGTCCGCGCCTGCCGCCGCGCGATCGAGCGCCCATTCGGCCGCCGCCTCACCCGAGCCGCCCAGACCCAGGACCAGCAGGTGTCCGCTCCACTCGCGCATGCTACACGCTCGCCCGGGTGACGAACCACAGAGCGAAGCCGGCGCCGGCGAGGATGCCGGTGACGATCCAGAAGCGGACCATCACCTTGGTCTCGCTCCACCCCTTCATCTCGAAGTGGTGGTGCAGTGGCGCCATGCGCAGGATGCGCTTGCCAGTCAACTTGAACGAGGCGACCTGCAGGATGACCGACAGGCCCTCCGCCACGTAGATACCGCCGAGGAGTGGCGCCAGCAACTCGGTCTTGGTGACCACGGCGAGCGTTGCGATGACCGCGCCGAGGCCGAGGGAGCCGGTGTCGCCCATGAAGATGTCCGCGGGATAGCTGTTGTACCAGAGGAAACCGATGCACGCCCCGGCCACGGTCGCCGAGAAGAGCGCGAGCTCGAGGTTGTCCTGCGCGAACGCGATCGCCGCGAAGACGAGCATCACGATCATGATCGTTCCCGCGGCCAGCCCGTCGAGTCCATCGGTAAGGTTCACCGTGTTCGAGAACGAGATGACCATGAACGCCACCAGCGCGAGGTAGAGCCACGGGAAGAGCAGCGTGAACTGCCCGACGACGACGACCGACGTGAACGCGCCGAGGTCCACCGTGCCGAGAAACGGGATCACGACCTCAGGGCTCACATGCACCCAGTTGACCGCCAGGAAACCTATGCCGAACGCGATCGCCGTCTGCCCGACGATCTTCGCCTTCGCGGTCAGACCGAGCGAGCGCTCCTTCACGACCTTCGCGTAGTCATCGATGAAGCCGAGCAGGCCGCACCCCAGAAGCGCGATCAGCGCCGTGATCCCGTGCCGGCCGACCTCGCCGAGGCTGAGGTAGACGATCGCGACCACGAGCAGGATCAGCACGCCGCCCATCGTGGGCGTCCCCTGCTTGACGAGGTGACCCTGCGGGCCGTCTGCGCGGACCTGCTGCCCGATGTTGCGGAAACGCAGCAGCCGTATCCACAACGGGAACAGCACACCGGCGAGCACGAGCGCCAGCAGCGCCGCGACCAGTATCTGATAGGTGGGGTAGCGCCCTATCTCAGGCAGAAGGTTGAACACGAGGTTCGATCATCCCCTCCACCACTCGTTCGAGCCCCATCACGCGGGACGCCTTCACCAGAACGGTATCACCGGGCGCAGCCAGATCGTCGAGCACCTCGGAGGCCTCGTCGGCCGAGACGCACGGGCGAACGCTATCCTCGCGCATGCCCGCGGCCAACGCGCCCTCGGCGATCCGACGGCCGCGCTCGCCGACCGTGACCAGGACATCCACGGCCGAGTTCGGGACCTGCTCGCCCAGCTGGAAGTGAGCCAATTCGGCGAGCGAGCCGAGCTCGGCCATGTCGCCCAGAATGGCGATCCGGCGTCCGCGCGTGGGAACGTCGCGCAGCGCGGAGAGCGCGGCCCGCATCGACGCGGGATTGGCGTTGTACGCATCGTTGATGATCGTGATGCCTGTGGCGCTCTGGAAGGTCTCCATACGCCACTTGGAGAACGTCGCTGCCTCGAGCCCGCTCACGACCTCAGCGGGCGTCAGGCCGAGGTACAGTCCCACGGCGGCGGCGGCCAGCGCGTTGTACACGTTGTGGCGCCCGGGCATAGGCAGATGCACCCCGGCGCGCTCATCAGCCGTCACGAGCGTGAACGCCGGTGTGCCGTCCTCGTCGATCGAGATGTCCTCGGCGCGCACGTCGGCGGCTGCAGAAAGGCCGTAGCGTGTCACCGTGCCCACCGCGAGTCCTTCGAGCGTGTCGGTCCAGGCGTCGTCGCCGTTGAGGAAGACCCGCCCCGTCGCCGGCACGGCACGCACGAGCTCACCTTTGGCGGCGGCGATCGCCTCTTCCGTGCCGAGGATCTCCACGTGACTCACGCCCACGTTCGTCACCAGCCCGTCCGTGGGCCGGGCGATCGAGCACAGGTGCTCGATCTGACCGTGACCGCGCATGGCCATCTCCACCACAAGCACCTCGGTGTCCGCGCCCGCTTCCATCACGGTGAGCGGCACGCCGAGTTCGTTGTTGCGGTTCTCGGCGGTGGCGACCACGCGCATCCTCGTCGCCAGCACGCTCCTCAAGAAGTCCTTCGTCGTGGTCTTGCCGGTCGAACCGGTGACACCGATCACCGGGCACATCAGGCGGTCGCGATGGTGCTGTCCGAGCGCCTCGACAGCCTCGAGCGCATCGTCGACGCGAATCAGCACGGCTTCCGTGCGGCCGGCGGCCTCGTACGCCTGCCGAACGGCATCGTCGTCACGTGTCACCAGAACCGCTCGCGCCCCCTGGGCGAGGGCCGCGCCGACGAACGTGTGACCATCGGCGTGCTCGCCTTCGAACGCCACGAACACCGCACCCGGCTGCACCTGTCGGGAGTCGATCGCGAGGCCGTTGATCATGGTGGTCGCCGAACCCGCGAGCACTTCACCGCCCGTCACCTGTAACAGCGTGTCCACCGACAGCGTCAGCACAGCGACCTCAACTCCTCGCGGGCGACCTCACGGTCGTCGAAGTGGATCCGACGATCGGCGAATACCTGGTAGTCCTCGTGGCCCTTGCCGGCGATCAGCACGGCGTCGCCCTCGGCCGCGATCCGGAGCGCCGCGCGAATACCCGCGCGCCGATCGACCTCAATGCGGTACGGGGTCTGTGTGGGGCGCAGCCCATCCTCGATCGCCAGGATGATACCCACCGGGTCCTCGCTCCGCGGATTGTCGCTCGTCACCACGACCTCGTCCGAGCCCTCGCCCGCCGCGCCGCCCATCAGCGGCCGCTTCTCGGGATCGCGATCCCCGCCACAGCCGAACACCGTGATAACGCGGCCGGCGGTGACCGCGCGCACGGCGGCGATCGCCTTGGCGAGGCTGTCAGGCGTATGCGCGTAGTCGACCAGCACGGTGAACGGCTGCCCTTCATCCACGCGCTCAAGGCGCCCGGGCACCTGTGGCGCCCGCTCGAGACCTGCGACCACAGCACCGAGACCGATACCGAGCGCGAGCGCACAGCCCGCCGCCACCAGCGCGTTGCTCACGTTGTACGCCCCGGCGAGCGGCAGTTCGACCGAAGCGGTTCCGAGCGGTGTGACCAGGGTGAACTCGGTGGAAGCCGGACCGGGCCGCTCGTCCAGCGCGCGGACCACCGCGCACTCGTGACGGCCCACCGTCCACCGCACCGGCACCTCGTCTGCGAGCTGGCGCCCGCGAGCGTCGTCGATGTTCGCCACGCGCTCGGCCACGTCGAGGTCGGTGAAGAGCCGGCGCTTGACCGTCCAGTACTCTTCGAGCGTGCTGTGATAGTCGAGATGGTCCTGCGTGAGGTTCGTGAACGCCGCCACCGCGAAGTGCACCCCGTCCACCCGGTGAAGGTCGATCGCGTGCGAGGAGACCTCCATCGAGACGCCGGTGACCCCTTCGGCACGCATACGGGCCAGGAGCGCCTGCAGATCGGCCGACTCCGGCGTGGTGTTCGCCGAGGAGAGGCTCTCGTCGGCGATGCGGGTCTCCACGGTCCCGATGATCCCCGTGGTCCGACCGGCCGCCCGGAAGATGCTGTCCAGAAGGTACGTGGTGGTCGTCTTCCCGTTCGTGCCGGTGATGCCCGCCACGTCGACCGACAGGCTCGGTTCGCCGAAGAACCGGGCCGAGGCGAGTGCGAGCGCACGCCGGGTGTCCGGGACGACCGCCTGGGGAACGGGCAACGAGAGCGGCCTCGTGCACACGAGCGCCGCGGCACCTCGCGCCACGGCGTCCTCGGCGTACGAATGGCCGTCCGCCTTGAACCCTGAGATGCAGAAGAAGGCATCTCCCGGCCGCACGGAATCCGAGCGGTGGGCGATGCCCGACACCACGACATCCCGATCGAGACCGGGTGCCGCATCGCATCCTTCAAGCAACTGTGAGAGGTTCGCTTCTGTCACCGGTTCCTGCCGCCTCGCGAGCCGAATCATCTTACCATCGGTCCCGTACCCCGACCTGCCCCGTTCAGGGCTGTGACACACCCGTTACCGGTGTTCCCGGCGGTATCTTCAAGTGCTCCACGCAGAACCGCGCCACCCGTGAGAACGTCGGGGCGGCCACCGTGCCGCCGTAGATGGAGTTGGACGGCTCATCGATCGTCACCACGATGAGGATCCTCGGATTCTCGGCGGGGAGGAATCCCGAGAACGACGCCACGTACTTCCCCGCGGCATACCCCGCGCGTCCGTCGGTACGGGCCTTCTGGGCGGTGCCCGTCTTGCCGGCGACCTGATAGCCCGCGACTGCCGCGGCCGAGCCGGTTCCCTCGTTCACCACGTCCGTCAGCACCAGCCGCATGGCGGCCGCCGTCTCTGCCGTGATGACCCCCGTCGTGGTGGGCCACGCCCGGGAAGCCTCGTCATCCGAGACTTCGGACAGGAAGTGAGGGGTCACCAGGTAGCCACCGTTCGCGATCGCAGAGAGCGCACGCGCGAGTTGCAGCGGCGTCACCGAGACACCCTGGCCGAACGGGATCGTCGCGATGGAAGAGGGCGACCACTGATCGGTCTCCGGCAGCCAGCCCTTCACCTCTCCGGGATAGTCGACGCCGGTCTTCCCGGTGAGGCCGAATCGGGCGAAGTAGTCGTACAGCCCCTCCTCGCCGAGGGCGAGGCCGAGCTTCACCGCGCCGACGTTTGATGAGTTCGTCACGATCTCGGTGAGCGACCAGTTGGCCGTGGGCCGGTCGTGCGATTCGTGGATGGTGCGACCCCCGACGTCGATCGTGGGAGGAAGCTCGAACATGCTCTCCGGAGCGAACAGCCCGTTATCGATGACCGCGGCGGCCGTCAGCGACTTGATGGTCGAACCCGGCTCGTACGTGTCGACGATCGGCCTGTTCCTGTACGTGGCGCTGTCCGACGCGCCGAAACTGTTCGGGTCGAACTGCGGCATCGACGCCATAGCCAGGATCTCCCCGTTCGTCGGGTCCATGACGACCACCGACCCTGCCGCGGCACCCCAGTGCGCCACCGCTTCGGCCAGCGCGATCTGCGCCTGATACTGGATGTCCTTGTCGATGGTGAGCGTGATGTCGCTGCCGTCCACGGCCTCTTCCTCCAGCGTCACTCCGCCAGGAATGGGCCGACCCTGGGTGTCACGCTCGGCGATCAGCCTCCCCGGCTCGCCTCCAAGCGTGTCATCGTAGTACAGTTCGAGTCCCGAGAGGCCCTGGTCGTCGACCCCCACGAAGCCGAGCACCTGACACGCGAGTTCGTTGCTGGGGTAGACGCGACGTGAGTCCTCAAGGAAGCCCAGTCCCGAGATGCCGAGGTCGGCGAGCGCCTGCGCCTTGGAGGCTTCCACTTTGCGCGCGATGTACACGAACGACGTGTCCTGGGACAGCTTGGCCAGATAGGCAGCAGGATCACCGCCGAGCGTGGAAGCGATCGCATTCGCCGTACCTTCCTTGTCCACTATCGACGCCGGCACGGCGTAGATGGTCCGCGCGTCCACACTCTCGGCAAGGACCTCACCCTCACGGTCGACGATGAAGCCCCGCTGCGGGCTCAGCACGATGTCACTCGTGCGCTGGTCGGCGGCCGCCGCGGCGTAGGTCGGCCCGACGACGGTCTGGATGTACACGAGGCGCCCGGCCACGACCAGCAGGACAGCCATGAGGATCGCCAGGAGCGAGGAGAAGCGCCCGGTACGCAGCGGGCGCTCCTGTCTGACGCCGCCTCTCGAGCGCGCCTCTCGTGAGCGGGGCGCGCTCATCGTATCGAGCCGAGTCCCACATCACCGACCAGCATGACCTGCGCCTCACCGGCCGCCAGATCCATGAGGGTGTCCAGCACGCCGGGACCATCAGACGCAGGCTCGTCCTGCATGTTCGCTGCGAGAGTCACTTCCGCGGCCGCATCTGCCGCACTGGTCGCCGAGGGTAGTTCCAGATAGGCGACCGTCACAGGTCGCATCATGTTGAGCGACTGGGATGCGACCGCTTCTATCCGGGAGGGCGCGGCCAGCGCACTCCGATCCGCTTCCAGTGAGCGCGTGACAAGCCGCTCCGCCTTGACCTGCTTCTGCAGCTCCCACGCGTCGATGGACGCCTCCGCAGCGCTCGCCGCCAGCGAAACGCGAAGGACACCCGCACAGATGATCACCGTGAGGCAGACGACCGCGACCCGGAAGACGTGCGATGCTGCAGCGGCCGAGCGGGCAGCAGTACGACGGCGCCCACCACGAACCAGCCGCAGAGCCGGACGTACCGGTGCCGCGGTGTGCGTGTGGGCGATCTTTCGTGCTGCCGCACCCACGACTCTCGTGGGCCTCCTTCCCGCTGCTCTCCCCGCACCCTCGCGGGGCCCCTTGGTCCCTACACTCGTTCGGCCACTCTCAGCCGCGCGCTACGCGCACGTGGGTTCGCTTCGATCTCCGCCTCCGTCGGCACGATCGGCCGCTTCGTGACGGATCGGACTACCGGCACCTGCCCGCACCTACACACCGGCAGGTCGGGTGGACAGATACACCCCTTCGAAAGCTCGGCGAACACGTCGCGGACGATTCGGTCCTCGAGCGAGTGATAGCTGATGACCGCGATGCGCCCTTTCGGACCGAGCCAACCGACCGCGCTCCGGAGTCCTCGCTCGAGTACCTCGAGTTCGTGGTTGACCTCGATCCTGAGCGCCTGGAAGGTCCGCCTCGCGGGGTGTCCCCCCGTCCGGCGTGCCGCCGCCGGTATCGCGGCCTTCACGATCTCGACGATCTCCCCGGTGGTGGTGAGTCGGTGTCGACCTCGCGCGGCTACGATGAAAGCTGCGATGCGCGAGGCCCACCGTTCCTCGCCGTACTCGCGCAGGATCCGTGCGAGCTCGGTCTCGGAGTACGAATTGACGATGTCAGCCGCGGTAGGCTGCGTTGACGAGGGGTCCATCCGCATGTCGAGCGGAGCGTCCTCCTGGTAGGTGAAACCGCGGCCGACATGGTCGAGCTGCGGTGATGAGACGCCGAGGTCGAACAGGAACGCGTCGGCGTACGGGATGCGGGCCTCGAGGAGTACCTCGTCGAGGTCCCCGAAGTTGCCCTTGAGAAGCACGATGGCGGTAAGTTCCTGCTGGCCGAGGCGGAGTGTGTCTGCTG
The DNA here is from genome assembly GCA_049658145.1 of Coriobacteriia bacterium. Classification (GTDB taxonomy): domain Bacteria; phylum Actinomycetota; class Coriobacteriia; order Anaerosomatales; family Anaerosomataceae; genus UBA6100. The sequence continues at coordinate 47,182 of JBASOJ010000034.1, read as the reverse complement.
CTGCGGCGAGTGCGGCGTCATCTTGATCGAATCCCACCACGATCCCGGTGGGTGCTACAAGCTGCGCGATCCGCTTCGTATGTCCTGCCCCGCCTAAGGTACAGTCTACGAAGATGGAGCCGTCGTGTAAGGTCAGCTGCTGCGTGACCTCGGCCAGCAAAACTGGGGTGTGCCGGTATTCCATTCTCAAAGTCCTAGAGGATGCCGAGTTCGGCGAGCTGACTGGTCAGCTCCTCGATCCGCTCCTCGGTCTGGCTGTTGTGCTCGTCCCACGCACAGGCGTCCCAGAGCTCGATGCGGTCGCCGTTGCCGATGACCGCCACATCGCGCTCGAGTCCCGCGAAGGCCCGCTGCTTCGGCTGGATGCTGATGCGTCCCGCCGAGTCGAGTTCATCCTCTTTGGCACCCGTCGTGAAGAAGCGCCGCACGTCGCGGAAGTCGCGGCCGAAGTCGCCGCGCTCCATGAGCTGGCCGAGGAAGGCCTCGAAGCCATCGGGTGAGAACACGTAGAGACACTTCTCGATGCCCTTCACGACGACGTAGTCGCCGCCGAGCTGGTTCCGGAATTTGGCGGGCAGCGAGATGCGCCCCTTGGCGTCCAGCGTGTGCTGGTACTCGCCGAGAAACATCCGTCCCTCCCCACTTCCGGTCCGTCTTGCCCCACCCGGAGCACCAACTTGCCATCATGCTATGCCACTTCATCCCACTTTGCAACACAATTTGGGAATTCGCCCCACCATGAAGAGACCCCATGCCACACCCCTCCCCGAACCGGTGTGTGCACCCCACCCAGAGATCTCGGTCGAGAAATCGTCGCGTCGTCCGAACCGGTTCGCGAATCCGTGCGTCTTAGCGAATGACAGGCAGGATTCGGACCTTCACAGTGGAATGAAGCAGCAGGCGGCGTCACGGTTGCCCGTGCGGGCTGCCCACGATAGAATCCGTCTAGCGAACAAGTGCGATGGAGGTGAGCAGTCCCTATGTACGGATGGTTCAACATCGGCAACAACGTTGCAGGCATCATGTTCAACCTGACCGTCGTCGTCTTCTTCGTCGTGGTCGCTATCGCAATCGGTCTCCTGATCTATGCCAACAAGAAGCTCAAGAAGGCGGAGGAGACGATCGCGTCTCTCAAGGGCGAGTAGGCCCGCTGCATTCCACTGTCTCGTCCGAGCGCCCTTTGACCTGTCGCATCGAGGTCACAGGGCGTTCGTGCATTCTCGACCGAGGTGCACCGCCCGGAAGGAGGAATCCGGTCATGGAACGCAGGACGCGCACGCAGGTGACGGCGGGGGTTCTGGCAGCACTGCTGCTCGCGGGCACGCTGGCGGGATGCACCAATGGCGGCGAAGAGGCCGCCTACGATGAGATGAACCGAACGGCGGGCAGCGCGCCGGCGGCCGTCGAGTCTGAAGCGGTGACGGAGCAGTACCTGTCCTCGGAGAAGGCGCTCGACACCGGTGCCCCGTCCGGCACGGCCACGGACGCCGACCGCATGATCATCCGCACGCAGACACTCCGCCTCGAGGTGGACGACACCCCCGGCGCGGTGGAGGAGCTGCGCGCCATCGCCAAGACGAACGCTGCGGTGATCACCGACATGCAGGTGGCCACCGAGACCGACGGATGGCTGTACCGCTACGACGAGTACGGCTACGCGACCGGCGACGGGGCCGCGCTCCGCGGCTGGGTCACCGTGCGCGTGCCGGCCGAGAGCCTCGACGCATTCGTGGAAGCCGCCCGGGCGCTCGGCACCGTGAAGTATCAGGCCGAGGACACCTCAGACGTCACCGAGCAGCATGTGGACCTCTCGGCACGACTCACCAACCTGCAGGCCGAGGAGGTCAGGCTTCGCGGCTTCTTCGATGCGGCCACGAACGTCACCGAGATGCTGGCTGTCGAGACAGAACTCAATCGGGTCCGCCAGGAGATCGAGAGCATGCAGGCGCAGATCACCTACCTTGAGCGCCAGGCGGCCATGGCGACCGTGACCATCGAGCTCACCGAGAAGCAGCCGGTCGTGAGTCCCGATGGCGACGACTGGGGCTTCAGAAACGCCGTGACGGCCGGATTCCGGGGCGCGGCCGACGTGATCACGTTCCTGATCGCCTTCCTCATCGCTACCGCACCGCTGTGGATCGCCGCCCTCATCGTCTTCTTCATCGTCCGCGCGGTCCTCAGGCGCCGGCGCGCGAAGCGTGCGGCGGCGGCGACACAAGCGGTCCAGGTTTCACCGAACGATCAGACGGGCGTCTAGCGTGCAGCTGATGCCCCATCTCAAGATGCCCCTGTGGGCGGCGGTCGCCATCCCGGCCGCCGCCTACGCGGTTCGCAGCCTACTCCGAGGAGATGCCACGCCAGAGCTCGCCGACGCTGTCGTCTTCGGCGCCCTGCTCGTCGCCCTTGTGCTCGCCGCTCGCTTCGGCTCGGCCGCGCAAGCCCCCCGCGATGAGTTGACCGATGAGGTGCACGAAGACCACGGCGACGAAAGCGCCGAGCGGTAGCAGCCCGATGTCGACCAGGGGATCGAGCCCCTCGGCCCCCGGTGCACCGGAGCCGCCCACGAGTGTGAGCCAGCCGCCGAGCGCGACGCCGAGTGCCGCGCCGAGGCCCCACGATGCCGACCAGAAGAACGCCTCCGCAAAACGGAAGCGCTCCCTGTGACGATCGAGCAGCACTCCCCTAGCCCTTCTCGTAGGGCACGCCGACCTGCGCGGGACCGACCGCCCGGCCGATGACCCCTGCCAGCACGACAACGGTCACGACGTACGGCACCATGAGGAAGAACTCCGGCGGCAGGTTGATGACGTCGCGGAACGGCTGGAGCTTGATCTGAAGGGCGTCGGCGAAACCGAACAGTAGCGATGCGAGGTACGACCCGATCGGCGTCCAGCGGCCGAAGATGTTCGCGGCCAGCGCGATGAACCCTCGCCCGTTGGTGAAGCCCTCCTGGAAGACGCCTACCTGCTCGATGCTCAGATTGGCGCCGGCAAGGCCGCCGAGTGCGCCGCTCATGAGCACCGCCATCCAGCGTCCCCGTGCAACGCTCACACCGGCGGTGTCCACGGCCCTCGGGTGTTCGCCGAGTGCACGAAGACGCAACCCCCACCGGGTGTGATACATCGCCCATTGCGCCCCGATAGCGATGATGATCGCAAGGTAGACGATCGGGGTGTGCGACAGGAACACACCGTTGATCCATCGCCAGACCTCACCGATGAATCCCTCTCCCAGAGCGCCGATCTGAAATACCGGCTGCAGCGTCGGGATGGGCTGCGTCGTTCCGGGATGGCCGTACCACAGCTCCATGAGAAACCCGGTCAGCCCCAGGGCCAGCAAGTTGATCGCCGTACCGGAGACCACCTGATCCGTGCGCAGGTTGACCGACGCCACCGCGTGCACCGCGGAGATCGCTACACCGGCGAGCACCGCAGCGAGTACGCCAAGCCACGGACTGCCGGTGGCGAGCACCGCCGCGGTGCCGAAGAACGCGCCGATGAGCATGATGCCCTCGAGCGCGATGTTCACGACGCCGGAGCGCTCGCAGATAGTGCCGCCGATCGCCGCAAGCGCCAGTGGGGTCGCCATACGGAGCGCCGCAGCGAACAGGTCAGGCGTGATGATGTCACTCAGCATCGCTGGCCACCTCCTTCTGACGCTTGCGGATGAACCAGTTCACGATGCCCTCGGCGGCGACGAAGAAGATCACCAGCGCCTGGATGATGAGGATGATCTTCTGAGATACGCCCGCCTCGAGTTGCATGGTCCCGCTCCCCGCGGACAACGCCCCGAACAGCACCGCTGCAGCGATGATGCCGAGCGGGTGGTTCTTGGCCAGAAGCGCCACCGCGATGCCGGTGAACCCCACTCCCGCCGAGAACTGGTCGAAGATCCGGTGCTGGAGTCCCATGACCTCGACTCCGCCGGCCAGCCCGGCCAGTGCCCCCGAGATGCACAACGCCTTGACGGTCGTCCACTGGACCGAGATACCAGCGGTCTCCGCCGCCCACGGACTCAGGCCCACGGCGCGGTTCTCGTAGCCAAGCGTCGTGTAGCGCAGCACCAGCCATATCCCGATCGCCGCGGCGAGCGCGATCAGGATGCCAAGGTGAGCGCGACCGAGGTTCAGGAATGGGAGCGCCTCGATCGTTCGCTCCGAGAACAACGACACGATACGTGGGATCTGGGCGGACTCGGTCAGCGAGACCGTCTGCGGTATCTGCCCGGGCGCCTTGATGGGGCCTGCGGTCAACCACGCGACGAGGTAACGCGCGATGTGCGAGAACATCATCGTGGTGATGACCTCGTGCGCCCCGACTCGCGCCTTGAGGATGGCGGGTATGAAAGCCCACGCCGCGCCCGCCAACGCCGCAGCCACGAGGAGCGTGGGGATCGTCACTACCGGGGAGAGCGAGGCCATCTGCACGCCGAGCCACGCGGCGAGCAGACCCCCCATCATCAGCTGCCCTTCGGCGCCGATGTTGAACAGTCCTGCGCGGAAACCGTATCCCACCGCCAGACCGGCCAGGATGAGCGGCGTGGACCGCAGGATCGTCTCGCCGGTCTGTCTCGGACCGCCGAACGCGCCCTTGAACAGAGCGGCGAACGCCGCACCGGGATCGTATCCCGCAGCCCAGATGATGAGCGAACCCACGCCGATCGCGAGCACGGTGGAGATGACCGGCATACCGACCTTCTGCAGCACGGACATCCACGCGCGCTGAGCGGGCACAGCCTCCCTCGCCTCACTCATGCGCCCACTCCCGATCCTGTCAGCGACACGTCCGCGCCACCCCCGAGCTTCGTGCCACCGCCGCCCGTCATGTAGTAGCCGAGCGTCTCGGCGTCCGCATCCTCGGCGGAGAACTCCTTGACGATCCGGCCCTCGTACATGACCAGGATCCGGTCGGCAAGCGAGAGGACCTCTTCGAGCTCCAGGCTGATGAGAAGGACCGCTTTACCGGACGTGCGCTCGGCGATTATCTGACGATGCACGAACTCGATCGCACCGACGTCCAGACCGCGCGTCGGCTGCGCCGCCACGAGCAGCTCTGGGTTCCTGCCTATCTCACGCGCGACGACCACTTTCTGTTGGTTGCCGCCCGAGAGGCTCGATGCGATGACCTTCTCCGACGGGGTGCGGATGTCGTAGTCAGCGATGCGCTTCCTGGCCATCGACGTGATCTCACGTGGGTGCATCACACCATGCTTCGCGTACGGTTCCAGCCGGTGGTCGCCCAGAACGAGGTTCTCGGCGAGGTTGAATGGCAGCACCAGGCCACGCCGATGCCGGTCCTCGGGTATGTGGGACACCCCGACCTCGATCGAGGATCGTGCGCTCGCGTGCGTGATGTCCTTGCCCTTGAGTGTGATGCTGCCCGACTCGGGCCGCCGCAGGCCCACGAGCGCCTCCACGAGCTCGGTCTGACCGTTCCCGCTGACCCCCGCGATAGCCACGATCTCACCACCGCACACGGTGAAAGTGACGCCTGCCACGGCACTCAGACCCCTGTCGCTCTTGATCGCGAGATCGCGGACATCCAGGACCGTATCGCCGCACCGCGAGGGCTCCTTGTCGATCCGCAGAACCACGTCCCGGCCGACCATCAACCGCGCGAGGCCGATCTCATCGGTCTCGGAGGGCCGGACCTCCCCCACTACGGCTCCGTCGCGCATCACGACGATACGATCCGCGACGGCCATGACCTCCTCGAGCTTGTGCGTGATGAAGACGACCGACAGTCCCTCATCCACCAGCGACCGCACGACCGCGAACAGCTCGCGGACCTCCTGCGGCGTGAGCACCGCGGTGGGCTCGTCGAGGATGAGGATCCGGGCGCCCTGGTAGAGTGCCTTCAGGATCTCGACCCGCTGCTGAAGCCCTACCTCGAGATCGCCGATCAGAGCGTCGGGGTCGATGCGCAGCCCGTACCGCTCAGATATCTCCGCCACCCGCTTGCGTGCGGCGTTGATGTCGATGAGGCCCAGGCGCCCCGGCTCCCTGCCGAGCACGATGTTCTCGGTCACGGTGAGCGGCTCGACGAGCATGAAGTGCTGGTGGACCATGCCGATGCCCAGCTCTATCGCCTGCTTGGAGGATCGGATCTTCACCGGGCGTCCGTCCACGAGGATCTCGCCGTGGTCCGCCGAAAGCAGACCGTAGACGACGTTCATCAGAGTGGACTTGCCGGCCCCGTTCTCCCCCAGTAGCGCCACGATCTCCCGCTCCTCGAGTGCGAGCGAGACCCTGTCGTTGGCCACCACACCCGGAAACACCTTCGTGACCTCGCGCAGCTCGAGTACCGGCATCAGCATTCCTCTCGAATGGGCTTTCGAGCACCTGGTACGCGGGAGGGGCGACCCGCTTTCGCCGGTCGCCCCTCGAGTGTAGCGCATCGTCTGCAGGTGCAGTCGTACACCACTGTAAGGTTCTGCCTACAGCGCTTCGGGCACGACTACAGCACCGCTGATGATGTCATCGCTGGCCTTGTCGACGGCGTCCTTGATCGACTGCGGGACCTTCGACTCGAAGTCGTGGAACGGCGCAAGACCCACGCCGCCTTCCTTGAGACCGAAGACCTGCATCGTGCCGGCCGGGAACTCATCGTCGGCCATCGCCTTGATAAGGTCGAACACCACGACGTCGATGTTCTTCATCATCGAGGTCAGCATGACGTCACCCGAGTTGGCGATCGTGTTGTACTGGTCCGCGTCAACACCGATGAAGAGCGCGCCCTTCTCCTGGCACGCGCGCACGGTGCCCTCACCACAACCGCCTGCGGCGGCGTAGATGACGTCGGCACCCTGGTCGATGAGCGAGAGCCCGAGCTCCTTGCCCTTCGCGACATCGTCCCAGCTGCCGGTGTACAGCGCGACGACCTGGACGTCAGGATTGACCGACTTGGCGCCGGCCTCGAAGCCCGCCTGGAACTTGCGGATCAGCGGCACATCCATGCCGCCCACGAAGCCGATGATGTTCTTGTCGTTCAGACGCTCGTCGAACGTGTCCTTCGTCGCGAGTCCCGCGACCACGCCGGCCAGGTAGCTGCCTTCGTTCTCCTTGAAGCCGACGCCCACGACGTTCTCAGGCACCGGGTCGAAGAACCCGTCGATGTTGATGAACATCGTGTCCGGGTACTCCACGCAGATCTTTGACACCGTGTCCGTCAGCAGGAACCCGGTCGCCACGAGCGGCGAGTACCCCGCAAGGGCGAGTTCCTGGAGGTTGGGCTCGTAGTCGTTGATCGTCGCTGACTCGAGGACCTTGACCTCCACACCGAGCTCTGACTCCGCCTGCTCGAAGCCCTTCCACGTCAGGTCGTTGAACGACTTGTCGCCCAGACCCGCAGTGTCGGTGATCATCGCCGCCTTGACGGTGACTTCCTCGGTCGTCTCCTCGGTGGTGGTCTCTTCCTCCTCCACCGGCTCCTCTTCGGCACACGCGGGCACGAACGCCACAACGAGCGTCAGGGCCAACAGCACCATCAGGACCTTGCTCAGCTTCTTGTTCACGCTACGATCCGCCTCCCTATATACAGCATGTGGGCACGCCTCATACATTTTACCCCGTGGCCTCACGAGATAGCGCACCATTATTAGGGAATCTTTCCCCGCGCAGCAGCCTGACGATGTGCGTGGCGAAGATCAGCGCAGGCGCGCGCGCGGATGCGTCGTCAGGTACTCCTCGCGGACATGCGCGCGATCCACGTGCGTGTAGATCTGCGTCGTGGAGATGTCGGCGTGACCGAGCATCTCCTGCAGTGCGCGCAACTCGGCTCCGCCCTGGAGCATGTGCGTCGCGAACGAGTGCCGCAGCGTGTGCGGGTGGAGTTGCAGCCCGATCTTCCCACCGTAGGTGCGGACCATGCCGAACACCGCCTGGCGAGTGAGGCGGCCTCCGCGGACGTTCAGGAACACCGCCGACGGGTCCTGCCGCGTCGAGGTCTTCTTGGCCCGAAGATAGGGTCTGCCGTGTGCCAGGTACTCGGCGAGCGCACGTTGAGCGGCGCCGGCCACGGGAACGAGCCGCTCCTTCCCACCCTTGCCCATCACGCGTACGAAACCCGCCTCGAGATCGAGGTCGAGCAGGTCCAGGCCGGTGAGCTCACTCACGCGCAGACCACAGCCGTAGAGGACCTCGAGGGCCGCACGGTCACGATAACCGACCGGTCCCTCGGAGAACGGTTGGGAGAGCAGACGCTCTGCGTCGTCAATCGAGATGACGTCGGGAAGACGCACGGGGACCTTCGGCAGCGCCAGATCGACCGTCGGGTGGTTCGAGGTCAGTCCCTCTCGTACGAGGAAGGCGTGGAAGCTCTTCACGGCCGCGATCTTGCGCTCGACCGTACTGGGCGCCATCCCCTTCTCCTGGAGCAAGGCCATGAAGGACACCACGTCGTCGCGCGTCGCTTCCAGCGGACCGACAGACCTGCTCGTCAGATGCGCCAGATACGCTCGCAAGTCGCCACCATACGCGCTGACCGTGTGCGCAGAGGCGCCTCGCTCGACCGTCAGGTAGCCCAGGAAGTCACTGAGTGTCTGTTCGCTCATGGGGGAGATAGTACCGCACTTTCGGAGTGAACGGCGCAATTTCCTCGACAAGCGGAGAGCCCAGGACTCCGGCCCGTACGAGAGCTCAGCCGGCCGCCACTTCGCCCGCGACTCGTCCGGCCGCGGCCGCGGCGAAGAAGAACGCGGGGTCGTCCCCGGCGCTCCTCCCCATCGTGCGCGTGTGTACCCCGTGGGTGTCCGGAAGGGCGTCCAGCGACACCGCCCGCCGATCGTGGAGAGACCAGATCCCCGAGGCTTCGAGTGCGGCGTCGACTCGCGCGCCGAGCGGCTCGGGTAGCACCGGGACGGGCACGACCGCGGGAGCGAGCGCGACGTTGCGAAGTGCGGTGATCGTCTGGTGACTCACCGGAACGTGGCGAGGGCGCCCGTCGGCGAACGACAAGCGCAGAACCGCGATCGGGGCACCGCCGAGCGCGTGAGCGGCGTTGAGTGCCTGACCCTGAGCGACACCGCTGTGACCGAACGGGGTCGCCGTGCCCGGCATGCCCGGGCCGATGGCCACCACCGTCACGTCCGCGCCGAGCACGTGTCGCGCGGCGAGCAGCGCCGAGTACAGGTTGATCGCCTCGGTCTGCCCGCCGAACGCCTGCCCGCAGGTGATCGTCGCGTCGAGCAGGCCGGCGGCCACGAGCTGAGGTACCGTCCGCGAGACCGCGAGCGGCAACGACGCCTCATCCGTCATCACGTAGGCGACGCGCAGACCGGGCGCATGTTCCTTCACGCCAGCGGCAACGAGTGTGACCTGGCTGTGCAGACCGCAACAGACGACCGGCATACCGTCGAGGGTACGGGCCTCGGCCATGACCTCATGGAAGCCGCTCGCCTCCTCCTCGACCACAGTGACGTCGCGCTGCAGTGGCGTGTACCGGAGCTTCATGATGTGGCCCGCCACGCGGTCCTCGAAGCTGACGCCCTCTCCTGCCCGGGCGACCACGAAGTGCTCGCCGCCCGTGCCGAGGGAGAGATCGACGGCGGTGGTGTTGCACAGGACGCGATCGCCATCCGAACACAGACCCGTGAGCGCCTCGTACGCCACCGCGGCGGCCGGTGCCTCATCGTCATCCAGAACCACGCGCATCCGTTGCGCACCGTTCTCGGCGGGTGGAGCGGATGAGACGGTGCCCCAGACGAGACGCATGGCGCTTATGCCACCGCGCGGCGGATGAGGGCGATGATGAGGTCCGCCAGGCGTTCGAGTTGCACGACCTCCAACTCCTCGTCCGTGGAATGCACCTTCGCCATGCCGCTCGCGAGCACGAGTGCGGGGACGCCGAGCGCGGCGAACACATTCGCGTCGCTGCCGCCGCCCGTAGCGAACATGCGGGACTCGACTTCGATGTCTGCGCACGCCGCCTCCACGAGAGCGGCCGCCGGTGCGTCGGCCGGCACCACGAACCCCTCGTAGGCGAGCGTCCAGGCGACCTCCACGGCGCCTCCGTGGGCCGTCGCCGCGTCACGCATCGCCCCGTCCATCGCTTCGCGCACCGCCTCCACCCGACGGCGATCCAGCGAGCGGCACTCACCCGTCACCATGCACGTGGGCGCGACGACGTTGGTGGCACTCCCGCCGGCTATCGTACCGATGTTTGCGGTGCTGTGATCATCGAGTCGTCCGAGCTCCATGCCGGCGATCGCGGCCGAGGCGATCACGATCGCCGAGACGCCCTTCTCCGGCTCAACACCCGCATGTACGGCGCGACCGGTGAACGTGGCCTCGAACGTGTAGTGCGTCGGAGCGGCCGTCACGATACCGCCGACGGCCCCGTCGGCGTCCAGCACGAGGCAGACGTCAGCGGACGCGTCTTCAGGTGAGAGCGCCTTCGCGCCGATGAGCCCCTGCTCCTCGGAGACCGTGAAGAGCAGCCGGAGCTCGGCGTGTGGCTCGCCGGACTCGGCGAGGCGCTTCGCCGCCTCGATCATGGCCGCCACGCCCACCTTGTCGTCGCCGCCCAGCACCGTGTCGCCGGCTGTGCGGATCACGCCGCCCTCGAGGACCGGCTCGACGCCTTCGCACGGGTCGACGCAGTCCATGTGTGCCGCGAACGCGACGCACATGCCGGGCACCGTGGCCGGCAGCGTCGCGATGAGGTTGCCGGAGTCCGAACCGGTGATCTGCTGCGTCTCGTCGAATCGCACCGTGAATCCGAGGGCGGAAAGCTCACGGGCCACGTACTCGGCGACACCCGCCTCCCGGCCCGTGGGGCTCGGAATGCGCGCGAGGTCGAGAAAGGTATCGACGATCCTGCTCATCGCTCAGGCCTCTTTCGCGGCACGGTACACGACCGCCGCGCCGATGAAGTCGCGGAACAGCGGCGCCGGACGAGTGGGGCGGCTCTTGAACTCGGGATGGCCCTGATTGCCTACGAACCACGGGTGGTCCGGCAGCTCGATCATCTCAACCAGCTTCTCGTCCGGCGACAGTCCGGAGATGCGCATGCCCGCGTCGATGAGTTGCTGCCGATAGGCGTTGTTCACCTCGAAGCGGTGGCGATGGCGCTCGTAGATGACCTCGTCGCCGTACGCCTCGTACCCCTTCGTCGAGGGCACGACCTTACACGGATACGAGCCGAGTCGCATGGTGCCGCCCATGTCCGCCACCCCACGCTGGTCGCGCATGAGGTCGATGACGGGATGTGGGCTGACCGGATCGAACTCGGCCGAATTGGCGTCCTCGAGGCCGGCGACGTGGCGGGCGAACTCGACCACCGCGACCTGCATGCCGAGGCAGATGCCCAGGTACGGCACCTGCTGCTCCCGCGCCCAGCGGGCCGCACGGACCTTGCCCTCGATACCACGCACGCCGAAGCCGCCAGGTACCAGGATCCCGTCGAAGTCGGCGAGCCGATCTTCGACCTCCTCGGGCGACAAGCCCTCGGCATCGAGCCAGTGGATGTTCACCTTGTGGTCGTGATGGATGCCCGCATGGTCAAGCGCCTCGTTGACCGAGAGGTAGGCGTCGGGCAGCGCCACATACTTGCCCACCAGCGCGATATCGACGGTGCGCTGTAGCGAGCGCCGACGCTCCACGAACGCACGCCACTCCTCGATGTCCAGCTCGCCGCAGTCGAGGTCGAGGCGCTCGATCACCATCGTGTCGAGCCCCTGCTCGTTGAGTGTGAGCGGCACCTCGTAGATCGACGGCGCGTCCTCGCACGAGATAACGGCCCTGGGGTCCACGTCGCAGAACAGCGCGATCTTGCGGCGGATACCCGCGTCGATCGGGCGGTCGGAGCGGCAGACGATGAAGTCGGGCTGGATACCGATGGACCGCAGTTCTTTGACCGAATGCTGCGTCGGCTTCGTCTTCAGCTCCGCGGACGCCGCGATGTAGGGCACGAGGCTCACGTGGATGTAGCAGACGTTGTCGCGACCCACATCCTTACGCAGCTGGCGGATCGCCTCGAGGAACGGCAGCGACTCGATATCGCCGACGGTGCCGCCCACCTCGGTGATGACCACGTCCGGCTGCGTCTGCTCGGCAAGGCGCATGATGCGGTCCTTGATCTCGTTGGTGATGTGCGGGATGACCTGCACGGTGCCGCCGAGGAAGTCGCCCTTGCGCTCCTTGGTGATCACCGTCTGGTAGATCGAACCCGCGGTGACGCTCGAGTCGCGCGTCAGCGACTCGTCGATGAACCGCTCGTAGTGGCCGAGGTCGAGGTCGGTCTCTCCCCCGTCGTCGGTCACGAAGACCTCGCCGTGCTGAAAGGGGCTCATGGTGCCAGGATCGACGTTGAGGTAGGGGTCGAGCTTCTGGATCGTCACCTTCAGGCCGCGGCCCTTGAGGAGCCGGCCGAGCGAGGCTGCCGTGATGCCCTTGCCAAGTCCCGATACGACGCCGCCGGTAACGAAGATGTACTTTGCCATGCTGTCTGCCCCAGTCCTCTCTCATCGCCTGCCGCTTGCATCGTACCGCACGCCGGGTCGCCTACGTGGGTGGCCCGGCGTCCTGTCCGCCAGTGCCTTCATCATCCCCGGCGCGACCGAGCCGGTCGAACAGCCTCAGAGGGCCGACGGCATCGATGACCGAACTGAAGGACACCTTCTCGGAGAGCACGTTCAGCCCGAGCAGCACGACCGCGAGAGCGGCGAGCCACGGCAGCGGCAGAGACTCCGCGAAGAGGTATCCCGCGATCGCCCCCATGGCGTTGCTGCCGGCATCGCCGAGCATGCCACGCTCGCCGAGGTCGGCTCTCCATACCGCCACCACCGGCCCGAGGAGGACGAGAAGCATGCACGCGGCCGTCACCGCCACGTCCGCGCGACCCCACACGGCGCCGATCTGCCCGGCGTAGGTCTCGTACTGCCGCGTCACGTTGAGCGAGAACAGGACACCACCGACGATGGCGAGTACCGAGTAGGTCTTGAGCGCCCGCCCCGGCCTCAGGTCCGTGAGATTCACGAGGTTCGCGGAGAGCGCGATCACAAAGGTCCCCGCGACCCACCACCCGATCCGGATGCCGACGTTCGTGACGCCTGCAATCTCGGCGCCACGAGTGGCCGCATGCCACGCGTAGACGGCCGAGACAAGCCCGATGCCGAGCAGCTTGAGCCCGCCGGTGGTGAGGCGGCCGTGCGCGAGCGCTTTCAGGTGTCCGCGAAAGCCCTTATCGGACACCGTACCGAACACGTCGTCGATCAGTCCGAACATCACGGTCGCCACGACCAGGATCAGCGGGATCGCGTAGAGCGGCATCGTGAGAGGGCCGTCGAAGAGCCCCATCTCGACCGAGCCCACCTCGGGCATGAAGAAGCTGCCCAGGGCGTCGTATGTGGTGCTGACCACGAGGAGCGACACCGCCCACACGGCCCAGACCAGGCCGAGCCCGAGGAACACGGAACGCCCACGGTAGTTGGACGTAGCCAGGCGCGAGGCGCCGAGCGATGGCGCGAGCATGCGCATCGCAAGCGCCGGGACCGCCCAACCCGCGAACACTGCCGACACGATGGCGATCGCATAGGCGATGACCGGAGTCACTGCTGCGCCTCCGGACTCGGCCGGTCCAGGCGCGAGAGCATGATGTGCAGCAAGCTGCCGGTCACATACAGCAGAACGAGTGCGGGAATGACGATCCCGGAGTCCTCGGTAAAGTAGCCGGCGAGGCTGCCCCACAGCGCCGCGGTCATGCCGACCGCGAAGCCGGGATAGGCCGTAAGCGTCTCGGCGAAGACACCGTGCGGACGCCACCGCATGTAGCCGAGGAACACGAGTATGGCGATCATCAGGACCGACCAGTTAGTCGCGCGGAGCACGCGCCAGTTCGTCTCGGCCTTGCGCTGCACGATCAACCACAACTCGGAGAGTCCGCCCGTACCGGCACTCTCCCATGCGCGGCCGAGATGCGTCTGGGCGCCGCTCGACGACAGCGACTCGTACAGGGAGAACGCCACGACGACGGCTGCGATCACGGCGAACATGCCGAGGACCGTCTTCCAGGTGATGTGCTTGCCGTTGAGGTGCACCCACAGAATACCGAACGCGACGGTGCCCCAGGCGATGACGCCGATGTTGGCGCCGAGGAAAGGCGCAGCCGAGATGACGACCACGAGTGCGCCGGCGACCGGTGGAGCCCACCGGCGAACCGCGCCTATCCAGGGACGATCACGGAACGCATCCACAAGGAGCGCGACGCCGGTGAGTCCGCCACCGACGACGATGCTCGCACCCTCGTTGCCGAGGCCGTAGTACCGGGCGCCGAGGAGCGGCGAGTAGCTGAACAAGCCGGAGAAGGACAACGGCGCGCCCAGGGCCTGATCGAACAGGAGGACGCCGGCGCTCAACAGGCCCACGACCGCGAGGGCGACCGCCGATCCCCATCGCCGATCGACGACGAGCGCGGCGAGCCACATCAGCGCAGTGGTCGCAACGAACAGCGCGGCGACAGCCACGGCGGAGTCGGGTCGCCGGACTGCGAGGAACATGAGCGTCGCGGAGACCGGCATCACGAGCAGGAGGAGGATCACATGCGAGAACGTCCGTGCGGCGTGCCCGCCCCAACCGGTCAAGGCTCGCTGCATCGGCCGAAGCAGCGCTGCACATGTCAGCAGGATGATCACGGTCACCGTGATGTACGAGTTCTGGACCGCGGGGCGTACCGTGTCCACCGCGACCGCCGTGCTGTTCATCTGCTCCAGATACGTGATCCTGGCATCGGTGTCCTCCGACGCGGTCCCGGCCATCGCGGGATTGCCGAGCATCTCGACGGGTCGCTCGACTCCGAGGATCGACAGGACCGTCGCGGCTACGTCGAGGTCGGTCATCAGCCCGTCGCGGTGTGTCGACGATGACGCGATGAGCCCGCCCTCGTAGCCCGGACCACTCACGATCACCGGTCCGAATCCGCTGGGACCTACCTGCGGACGAACCTGTCCGGTGGAGACCACCATCAAGACCGCGTCTTCAGGAAGCCGCTCAAGCGCGATCGCCACCGCCTCGTCGACGGCGGCGCATGCCGCCAGACGGTGCTGCTCGGCCGCGTCGGGCGCCGCATCGACGCGGAAGTTGAATGCCCGCTCTGGATCACCGGCGTCGATCACGATGAGCGATGGTCCACCGTGACCGGCTGTGCCGGCGAGAGCGTCGCGGTAGGCGCTCTCGAGCGCGTCCATATCGGTTGCCGCGCCGAACGGCGAGGCGGGTGAGTCCATCTGCATCGCGTGGGAGACATCGCCGAACGCCACCCGGCCTGCCGCGTCCATGGCCAGGATCGCAGCCGGCCTGCTGCGATAGGCGCTGCCGCCTCGCTCGCCGCCGTCAGAGTTCCCGATCGCCGCGGTACTGCCGCCGGCGTCCACGATCGACTCACCGAGTGCGCCAGGCACCGTCTCGAACGTCCCCTGCTGCACGGCGGTGAGGATGCGCGCCATGCCGAGGTACACGATCTCGGCACCATCGGCGGTGACGCCCATCGACCGCGTATAGGCTTCTTCGGCTGTACCGGTGTCCAGCACCGCTGACACCGGATATGCCGCACCCGCCAGCAGGTCGAACGCGGCGGGCGAACCCGCGGACATGGTGAGTACGATGTGCGACTGGCCAGGATCGGGCGCGAAGCGCGCGCTGCTGCGCACGTTCAGGTCGCCTATCGCCGACGAGTCAGCGAGCGACCTGGTGACCGGCATGATGCCGCTATCGATGTCGTCCCACGTCACGTACGGCGCCATAACGATCACGACGGTCCTTGCGGCTGCGGGATCGTCGACGGCGAGTGCGGGTGCCGCGACCGCCAACAGGAGCAGCGCGGTCAGGAGCACGGGGGCGAGCCGGTCCGTGAAGCGCCTCATCGTGTCTCCTAGCGGCCGAACGCGGGCATGTGTCGAGAGAGACTCACGTGGGGGACTCGGGCGAACCGCGACCGCGCGTGTGCCACGAACGGCCCAGAGTGCCCGCGCTGTAGTATACCGAAACGTGACGCGCCTACGGTAACGCGTCGGCCTCGGCTACACTGACATCGTTCAATAGTCGGACCCGGGAGCAATCATCGCCACGCCATCGATCGCGCGGTCGACCGCAGCAATGTCGGTATCGACCCTGGTGTCCCGCCTCACGGGCTTCGTGCGGACGTGGGCGATGGGCTACGCCCTTGGACTCACCGCCATAGCGGACTCCTACGACGTCGCCAACAACCTCCCGAACATGATCTTCGAGTTGCTCGCCGGCGGCGTGCTCTCAAGCGTCTTCATCCCACTGTTCATGGAGCGCATGAAGAACAACGGCGAGGAGGACGCCTGGAAGTTCGCCAGCTACGTGCTCAACATCATCGTGATCGTCCTCGGCGCCATCGCACTCGTCGCGACGCTGTGGCCCGACCCCTTCGTGCGGTCCCAGACACTCACCGTATCCGCCGAGAAGGCCGAACTCGCCATCTGGCTCTTCCGCTTCTTCGCCGTGCAGATAGTCTTCTACGGCATGGGTCTCGTGTTCACGGGCGTCCTGAACTCGTACCGGCGCTTCCTCGCCCCGGCGATCGCGCCGATCTTCAACAACCTGGTGGTCACCATCGCGCTGCTCGGCTTCTACGTCCCCTTCAGGGACTCGGACCCGAAGCTGGCGCTCACCGGTCTGGCCATCGGCACCACGCTCGGCGTGGTGACCATGGCGGCGGTCCAGATACCCAGCCTGGTCAAACTCGGCGGGAAGTACGTGCCGAGGATCGACTGGCATCACCCCGGCATCCGCAGCGTGGGGACCAAGATGATCCCGATCCTGGTCTACGTGGTCACGAACCTCATCGGTGTGACGTTCCGTACGAACTTCGCCGTGGCCACCGGCGATGGCGGCCAGGCCGCGCTGCGCTACGCGTGGCAGTTCTACCAGTTGCCGTACGGCATCTTCGCGGTGGCACTGGCGACGGCGATCTTCCCCGAACTCGCGGAGCGGGGCAACGCACACGACATGACCGGATTCAAGCTGATGTTCGCCAAGGGTCTGCGGAGCACCATGGTGCTCATCGTGCCGCTCGCGGGGCTGCTCGCCACGCTCTCGACACCCGTCATCATGCTCTACCGCGCAGGGCGGTTCACCGCCGAGGACGTCCCCGTCGTCGCGGGCGTACTGATGTGGTGGGCGCTCGGACTCACGTTCTTCGCCGGTTACATGTTCGTGCTGAAGTCGTTCTACTCGCTCCAGGACACGAAGACCCCCATGTACACCAACATCGCGGCCACGACGATCCACGTGGGGCTGTACGCGATACTCGCCCGCGGCATAGCCGGATGGAACGGGCTCGGCATCATCGGCATCCCCATCGCCGACGGCCTGTTCTTCGCGTTCCACATGTTGGCGCTCGTTCTCATCCTCAGACGCCGCATCGGCGGGCTCGACGGACGCGCCATCACGGTCACCTTCGTGAAAGTCGTCGTAGCCTCGGCGGCCGGCGCGCTCGCGGCCTGGCTGTTGACGCGTCTCACCGGAGGCCTCCTCGACGTCTCGGGCGGGTTCCTCGTCCAGCTCCTGCTTGCGGGGGTCGGCGGACTCGCGGTCGCTTACGCGGGCATGACCGTGCTCAAGGTGCCCGAACTGGCCGACGTCACCGCTCGGATCACCAGGAAGCTGGCGCGGAGGCGGGAGGCGTCGTGAGCGTGATCGCACTCATCCCGGCGCACAACGAGGCGGAGCGGATCACCGCGACGGTCACCGCTGCCCGCGGGATCCCCGCGATCGACCGCGTCGTCGTCATCGATGACTGCTCGTCCGACGACACCTCGAAACTCGCACGCGAGGCAGGGGCCGAGGTGATACGTCTTGCGACCAATCTCGG
This sequence comes from Coriobacteriia bacterium, assembly GCA_049658145.1. GTDB lineage: Bacteria > Actinomycetota > Coriobacteriia > Anaerosomatales > Anaerosomataceae > UBA6100. The sequence continues at coordinate 29,351 of JBASOJ010000034.1, read as the reverse complement.
CAAGGGAGGCGCCCTGCAGTCCGGGCTCGACGCCGTGCGGGAGGATGCCGACGTGCTGGTGCTGCTCGACGGCGATCTCGGCGTCACCGCCGGTGAGGCAGGCGCGCTCGTGGCGCCGGTGCTGTCCGGGAACGCGGACATGACGATCGCGACACTGCCGAAGCCGCCGGGCTCGGGCGGCTTCGGGCTCGTGAAGGGCCTTGCGCAATGGGGCATCAGGCGTCTGTCCGGATTCGAGGCGACCGCACCACTCTCCGGCCAGCGGGTCCTCTCACGGGCGGCATGGACCGCTGCGACGCCGTTCGCCACGGGCTATGGCGTCGAGGTAGGACTCACGGTGCGAGCAGCCCGCGCCGGCATGCGCCTTCTAGAGGTGCCGACGACCATGGGCCACGCCGCGACAGGCCGCGATATCCCGGGCTTCACCCATCGCGGACGACAGTTCGTGCAGGTGGCCGCCGCCCTGCTGCGCCTCGCGTTCGCGCGTAGGAACTAGGGGCTGAGCGGCGGGAAGAACGCTTCCGCGCCGGTCCCGGACCCGTAGTATCCCCTTGCGCGCCCCGCGAGGATCCACACGAGCGAGACCTTGCCCTGTGGCGTGTGGAGGTGGTCGACGGCGGGCAGCCCCTCGCTGACACATGCGGCTGCCACTCCCTCGGCCACCGGCGTCGACTCCGCGCCCGCGGCGGTGCCGCCCGCGGCACTCATGGAGCGAGCGACGGCAAGGGCGAACGCGTCGCATCCGGCCTCCCCGGTGCCGACGATGACGACCGCGTCGACCGTGGCCGTTCCGGAGGTACTCTCGATCCCGAGCAGCCGCTCACCCACCAGGAGCTCCGTGAGCGGCTGAGCCGCGCCGGATCGCCACTCGGTGACCAGGGCGTCGGCCACTTGTCGCACGAGCGCGTCGCCCGGCTCGGCCATCTCTATGCCGTGGAGCTGGAAATACCCGGCCAGACCGGCGGGCTCCTCGATGTCCAGGCCGAGGGCCGGCTGCTGAAGAGCGACCACGTAGGACGTGCCACCGGCGCCTGCGATCACCTCGCTGACCGCTGCGGCGCCGTCGATCCGGTCCGCCCCCACGAACACCGCCACGTTCTTGCCCGCCAGCTGGCCCGCCGTCAGCGGAACCGCGGCCGCCTCGGCGAACGACCGATCGCGATCAAGCCCCACCTGAAGCGCGTCGTTGCTCGCCTGGATCTCATCGAAACGGGCCTCGAGATCTGCGACAAGTGAACTCGTCTGATCGGTGATCATCCCACGCTCGGCGACCACCGTGCCGAGTATCAGACCGACCGAGAGGGCCAGGAAGACCGCGACGAGCGAGGCGATGTGGTAGCGCAGGTTGTACATGGCGGGAGTCTCCTAGAGTCCGATGGCGGTGCGCAGCCGGAGCAGCACGAGTGAGAGGAAGGTGCGGACGGCGGGCGAGATGAACACGATGACGCTCACGACGGACAGACCGGCCGCAACGAGCAACACCAGCTGGCTCGGCTGCACCGACGCCCGGTAGAGCTTGCTCACGCCCTTGGCATCGACCAGGCGCGGACCGATCCGAAGCCGTATGAGGAACGTGGACGCCATCCCCTTTCGGCCCTTGTCGAGCTGCTCGAGCAGGTTCCAGTGCGTCCCCACCGAGACGATCAGGTCGGCACCCGACTCGCTCGCCAGCATGAGGGCGAGATCCTCGCTCATGCCCGGGCTGCGCCACTCCGTCCCCTGCAGTCCGAGTGCCTGCAGCCGCTCGCGCCCCGGGCATCGCCCGTCGGTGTAGGCGTGGACGATCAGCTCGGCCCCGCTCGACAACGCGGCGTCACTGACCGAGTCCATGTCACCGACGACGATGTCGGGCTTGAAGCCCTGGTCCATCAGCGCGTCGGCACCGCCATCGACACCGATGAGGACCGGCCGCATCTCACGGATGTAGGGCACGAGCGTGCGGAGATCGGCCTTGTAGTCGTAGCCGCGCACGACGATGAGCGCATGGCGTCCATCGATCTTCGTGGACAGGTGCGGAACCGCCACCTCACCGGTGAGCAGCGCCCGCTCCTTGTCGAGGAACTCCATGGTGTTACGGACGAACGCATCCAGCTGCTGGTCGAGGCGACCGGTTGCGGCCTCCATCGCCATCTCGATGGCGTCGATCGTAAGCCTCGTCCCGGACGCGACCACGACGCCATCGACCATGATGTCGCCGTCGAACACCTCGATGCGATCGCCGTCGGAGACCTTCTCGAAGACCTCGGGCCCGGCGTGGTCGATCAGCGCGACGCCGCCACGCACGAGCAACAGCGGGCCGAGATTCGGGTAGCTGCCGGAGATCGACTGCGCCGCGTTGATGACGACGTCCACTCCGCTCTCGAGGAGTGACTCGGCACTCAGCCGGTCCATGTCCTTGTGATCGATGATCGCGATGTCCCCTCGCGTCAAGCGCTTCACGAGGTCCTTCGTGCGCCTGTCGAGGCGTGCCGTACCCGTCGTGAACATCGGTCACTGCCCTCTCGCTGCGCCGGCCGCAGCCGCGCTCTCCAGAAGTTCACGTGCGTGCGCCATCCCGGTAGAGGATGCGCCACCGGCGAGCATGCGGGCGATCTCCGTCACGAGGTCGTCACCCTCGATCGAGCGCGCCGAGGTGACCGTGCGGCCATCGGAGAGTGCCTTCTCGACGACGATATGACCTGTCGCATACGCTGCGACCTGAGGGAGGTGCGTGATGACGAGCACCTGGTGGTCGCCTGCGAGTGCAGCGAGCCGCTGGCCCACCGCGAGCGCCGTCGCGCCGCCGATACCCGCGTCGACCTCATCGAAGACCAATACAGGCACGGCATCGGCGGCACCCAGCACACTCTTGAGGGCCAGCATGACGCGAGACACCTCGCCCCCTGAAGCGACCTTCTGTAACGGACGCGGACTCTCGCCCGGACCGGAGGCGAACAAGAACTCGATGCGCTCAGGACCGTCCGAGGTCCACGCCCCCATGTCGAGCGGATGACGCGCCACCTGAAACGATGCGTCCGGCAGCGCGAGATCGGCAACCGCCGCCGCCAACCGTACGGTGAACGGCGCGACGGCTTCATCGCGCAGTGAGACCAGTTCGCTCGCCGCCGCGCGCAACTCGGCCTCCGCTGTCTCGGCGACCGCATGGAGCCGATCGAGGGCCCCCTCCCCCTCATCGAGGAGCGCGATCTCCGCCGCGGCATCCTCGCGCGTGCGCAGGACGTCGTCGATGGTGGGACCGTACTTGCGCTGCACGTCGCTGAGCTGCTGAAGGCGCCGCTCGGTCTCGTCGAGCGCTGCGGGATCATGCTCGACACTCTCCGTGTAGTCGCGAAGCGAAGCAGCGACCTCCGCGAGATCCACGTCGAGATGCGAGAGCACCTCGGCGAGCGCGTCGAGCGCCGGGTCGAGCCCATCGGACTGTGCCAGCGCGGAAAGCGCGACCGAGAGCGCATCTGAGACGCCGCCCTCGTCCTTGAGCGCGCTCCATGCGGCGCCCGCAGAGCCGGTGAGACGCTCTCCGTGGCGCAACCGCGGCAGCCGCGCCCGCAACTCCTCGTCCTCGCCCGCACGCGGCGCCACCGCATCTATGTCGGTGATCTGGAACCGAAGATAGTCAGCCTTGCGATCGCGATCCGCGAGCGCGGCCATTGCGGCGTTGAGGGCATCGCGAGCATCACCCAACGCAGACCACGCGGCCCTGTAGCTGCTCCGCGCGTCCACGGCTGCATCACCGATGAAGCGGTCCAGGTACCCTGCGTGTCGGGCCGAAGACAGTAGCGCCTGATGCTCGTGCTGACCGTGAAGATCGACGTGCGGGCCGAGGAGTTCGGCGAGCATGGCCACGGTCGCCATCTCGCCGTCGACGGTGCATTTCGAGCGGCCCTCGGCACTGAGACGCCTGCGAACCAACACATCACGGCCCTCGATCACGAAGCGACCTTCCACGAGCGCCTCCTCGGCACCCTCACGCACCAGCGAGGAGTCAGCCCGCTCCCCGAGCAGGAGCTTCAGCGCCGAGACGAGCACCGTCTTGCCCGCACCCGTCTCACCGGTGAGCACGGTCAGGCCGGGCCCGAACTCGAGCCAGACGTCCTCGACCAGCGCGAGGTCCTTCACATGGAGTTCGGTGAGCATGTCAGTACCCGAGGAACGTCGTCGAGAGGGTGGTGTAGAAGTCACGACCGCCGAGCTTCATGAGATGGAGGTCGTGCTCTCCGACGCGGATCTCGACGCTGTCGAGCGCCGTGCGGCAGGGTATCGCATCGCCGTCCACCATGACGCACGCATAAGCGCGTGCCGGGTTTGGACACGAGAGCGTCACCACGTCGGCCGGACCGAGAACCATCGGCCGGGCGTTCAAGGCGTGTGCGGCCACGGGCACGAACAGCATGCCGCGCACTTCGGGTGAGACGATCGGCCCGCCGGCCGACAGTGCATACGCCGTAGACCCGGTGGGGGTGGCGAGCACCGCCCCATCACAGATGAACCGGTACAGGCCCGTCCCGTTGACCGACAACTGGAGCTCTACGCCACGTGACTGGCCGATGCGGCCCACGAAGATCTCGTTCAGCACCTGGTAGCTGCCGACCGGGCGGCCTCCCGCGACCACCGAGGCCTCGATGGTCTGTCGCCGCTCGACGCACGCCTCGCCCGCCAGCGCCGAGTCCACCGCCGCGAGCAGGTCCTCACCCACAGCTCCGGCCAGGAAGCCGAGGCGCCCGAGGTTGATGCCGAGGACCGGCGTCCCGGACATGCCGAGGATGTGGACAGCCTTCAGGATCGTGCCGTCACCGCCAAGGGCGATCGCCAGTTCCGGGGTTCCGACCTCGGCGCGCACGACGCCGTGCAGCGGCAGCCCGCACCGCGCGGCATCCTCGTCGACGAGCACCGGCTGGTGTCCCAGCACCGTGAGATGGTCGGCGACGACCCGCGTCGCCTCCACGGACCGGGGATTGGCCGGATTCGGAACCAGCAGAATGCGCACTCTAGCCTCCTAACGCCGCATGAGCGGCGGTAACGATCGACGCCGGGTCGTCAGCGCCACGCTCGCCCGCACGGGACAGCCAGACCCAGAACTCAATATTACCTTCGGGACCCGTTATGGGCGACCAACCGAGCCGTCTGACGATCCAGCCGTCCCTGGTTGCTGCATCGACGACGGACTCGAGGACGTCCCGATGCACGGACGGGTCTCGTACCACACCCTTCTTACCAACACGGCCTTTGCCAGCTTCAAACTGGGGCTTAACCAGAGCGACGATCGAGCCGTCATCGGACACGAGGGCATCGACCGCGGGGAGCACTTTCACGAGCCCGACGAACGAGACATCGATGACCACCAGATCGAACGGCCCCCCGATCAGCGCCGGATCCGCCGTGCGGATGTTCGTGCGCTCCAGTACGCGCACGCGCTCATCGTTCCTCAAGGACCAGGCAAGCTGCCCGTACCCCACGTCCACAGCCGTGACCGATTCGGCCCCGCGCTGCAGGAGACAGTCGGTGAACCCGCCGGTGGACGCACCGACGTCCAGCGCGCGAGCGCCGGCAGGGTCGATGCCGAAAGCGTCGAGTGCGCCGGCGAGTTTGAGTCCGCCGCGCGAGACGTACCGCGGTCCGCCGACGACCTCGATCGTCGCGACCTCGGAGACGTTCGCGCCAGCCTTAGTCACCACCATGCCATCGACCGACACCCGCCCTGCAAGGATGGCGGCGCGTGCTTGTTCGCGTGAGGGGACGAGGCCCCTGCTAGCGATCTCGACGTCGAGCCTGCGCCCGGCCATCGCTTCGCTCGCTCTCGGAGGCGCGGATGTCGCGCAGTCGGCCGAGCACGGCAGCGGTGACCGACTCGGGGGTGAGGCCTACCTCGGCGAGCAGGCGGCTCATGTGGCCATGCGTGACGAAACAGTCGGCGATCGCGAGTCTCAGTACGGGCGTGTCGGCGCCGAGGTCGGCAAGAGCCTCGAGCACGCCTGAGCCGAACCCGCCGAGTCCCGTGTTCTCCTCGATCGTCACGATCAGCGACGTGTCCATCGCGGCCGAGATGGCCTCGAGGTCCATCGGCTTGACCCAGCGCATGTTCACCACACGCGCTTCGACATCTTCGGTGGCAAGTGCCTCGGCGACCTTCTCGGCCACCTCGACCATGCGCCCTATCGCCAGGATCGCGACGTCGGAACCCTCACGGCGAACCTCCGAGCGGCCTGCCTCGAGGACGCGCGGCTCGGCCGGCAGCACCACTCCCCTGCCCGTACCGCGCGGATACCGGATGGCCACCGGACCATCGGCCGCGAGCGCGGTATGGAGCATGTTCACCAGCTCCGCCTCATCGGCTGGCGACATGATCATGAGGTTGGGCACAGCGCGCAGGTACGTGAGGTCGAAGACACCATGATGCGTGGGGCCGTCCTCGCCCACCAGGCCGGCGCGGTCGACGCAGAACACGATGTGCAGGTTCTGGAGCGCGGCATCCATGATCACCTGGTCGTACGCGCGCTGCAGGAAGGTCGAGTAGATGGCCACCACCGGGATCTGACCGCCGTGTGCGAGCCCCGCCGCGAGTCCCACGGCGTGCTGTTCGGCGATGCCGACATCGAAGAATCGCTCGCCGAAGCGCTCAGCGAAGCATGTGAGCCCGGTGCCGGCGGGCATGGCCGCCGTGATGGCCACGATCCGTTCGTCGACCTCCGCTTCGGCCACGAGCGCCCTGCCGAAGGTCTCGGTGTAGCTGAGAGGCCCCTCGCCGGAGCCGTTGACCTTGCCGGTCTCCACCGAGAACGGACTGATGCCGTGGAACGTGTCAGGCCGGTCCTCGGCGTGCACGTACCCCATGCCCTTGCGCGTGACGGCATGGATCAACACAGGACCGTCGGCCGTCTTCGCCCAGGTGACGGCGTTCTGGACCTGCGCGATGTCGTGCCCGTCGATCGGGCCGACGTATTGGATCCCCAGCTCCTCGAAGAGCATGCCGGGCACCAGCAGCTGCTTCACGGACTCCTTGGCGGCCTCGCCCGCGGCGACCATGGCCGCTCCAAGCCGCGTCTTCCCGAGTGCGGACTCCACGTCGTCGCGTAGTCGCCGATAGCGACGGTCGAGGCGCACGCGCGCCAGGTAGCTCGAAAGCGCGCCCACGTTGGGAGCGATCGACATCTCGTTGTCGTTGAGCAGCACGATCAGCCGCGTACCGAGGTGACCCGCGTGATCAAGCGCTTCGAACGCCATACCGCCGGTGAGCGACCCGTCGCCGATGACCGCGACGATGGACTCGTCGTCGCCACGCAGGTCGCGCGCCGCGGCAAGACCGAGCGCCACCGAGATCGAGTTGCTCGCATGTCCCGCGTCGTGGACGTCGTACGGGCTCTCGGTGCGCTTCGGAAATCCGCACACGCCGCCGTAGGTCCTGAGCGTGTCGAAGCGCTCGTGACGGCCGGTGACGAGCTTGTGGACGTACGCCTGATGGCCCACGTCCCAGATGATCTTGTCCTTCGGGCAGTCGAGCGCACGATGCAGGCCCAAAGTGAGTTCCACCACGCCGAGGTTCGGCGCCAGGTGACCACCGGTGATGGCGACCGTCTCAACGAGGATCTCGCGGATCTCAGCGGCGAGCCGCGTGAGCTCGGAAGCATCAAGCGCCTTCAGGGCTGACGGCTCGGTGATGGAATCAAGGATCGGCGTCGCACTCAACGGTCAGGCACGCTCCAAAAGACGGCTCGGCCACACGACCTGTGGGGCACTGGAGATATGCATCGTATCATTATCGCCACGCCCAACCCGGGGCGGTAACCGACCCGTAATAGGTCGTTCGCTACTCGTCACTACCCGTATCGGACGGTTCGTCGACATCATCGTCCGTGTCATCGAAGCCGTCAGTCTCCTGGTCGGGCGCATCGGGAGTCGCCGCGCCCTCGGGACGTGGCGACGTGACCGTCGCACCCACGTCGGTGTGATCCACCAGTTCCGTGCAGATGTTCGCGAGCCGAACGCCCTCCTCGAGAAGGTCCAGGCTCTTCTCGAGCGACGTGTCCTTCTTGCGCACCTCGACCGCGATCTCCTCGAGTCTGACGCGTGCCTGTTCGAACGTGTACTTGTCGTCGGCCATAGCCGTGTCAGACTCCTTCCGCGCCCACGGCGCCCTCTGCGGACTCGCCGGGATCGACCTCCGGTTCCCCGCTGGCGTCCGCGGGATCGGCCGCGTCGATCGTCGTACCGTGCATCTCCGCGATCCGCCCGAGAACACCGTTCACGAACTTCGGCGAGTCATCGGTGCCATAGGCCTTCGCCATCTCGACAGCCTCGTTGATCGCTACGGAGTCCGGCACATCGGGCTCGAAGAGGATCTCATAGACCGCCAGCCGCAGGATGTTGCGGTCGACGTACGGCATCCGCATCAGCGTCCAGTGCTGCGAGGTGGCCCCGATCTCGGCGTCGATGACCGCGCCGTTGATCTCCGTGCCCAGCGCGAGTTCGCGGCAGTAGTCGGACGGCTCGCCGTCCTCCTCACTGTAGGAGCGGGCGTCGATGATCTGCGCGACCGTCTGCTCGGTGATCTCGCGCTGGTAGAGGATCTGCAGCGCCTGTCTGCGTGCGCGAGTGCGTTCAAGCATCGTCTATGGGGTCCTCGGTCCGGTGCTTCTCGGGCTACTGCTCGGGGAAGACGACACCGTCGACGAATACGTCGACCGCTGCGACCTTCTGACCGGTATGGGTGAGCAGTGCATCGGTGACCGCACGCTGAACGTCACCCGCGATCTCGCGAAGCGGACGCCCGTACAGTGCGCTGATCCTGACTGCGGCGACGAGCGTGTCGTCGTCGTTCACCTGCACGCACACGCCACGCGCGCTCCCCTTCTGCACCAGCCCGGCCAGTCCGGCCGAGGAGCCGGGGATGCCTGCAACGCCGTCAACACCCTCAGCGGCAACGAGCGCGATCGTCTCGAGGACGCCCGGAGCGACCCCGATGCCGTCCAGCGTGATCTCCTCAGACATCTCGTTCCTCCTCCAGTGCACGACCATGTGTCACGAATGCCGTCAGGTCGTCAGGATCGACGTGCTTCTCAACGTAGTCAGTATAGACCTCGCCCCTCGCGAAGTGCTCCTCCTCCACGACGTACTGGTGGAAGGGGATCGTGGTGGGGATGCCGATGATGATGAACTCGTCGAGTGCGCGACGCGCCCGCGCGACCGCTTCCTCGCGCGTCTCGCCCCAGACGATCAGCTTGGCGAGCAGCGAATCGTAGTGTTGCGGGACGGTGTACCCTGCGTACACGTGACTGTCGACACGCACGCCGAAGCCTCCGGGCGGGTTGAAGTAGTCGACACGCCCGGGATGGGGCCTGAAGTTGTGGAGCGGGTCCTCGGCGTTGATGCGAAACTCGATCGCGTGACCGCGGAGCACGACCGTGCTCTGGTCGGCGTGCTTCATCCGCTCGCCGCCTGCGATGCGGATCTGCTCCTTGATGATATCCACGCCCGAGATCTGCTCGGTCACCGGATGCTCCACCTGGACCCGCGTGTTCATCTCCATGAAGTAGAATCTGCCGTCCTCGTCGAGCAGGAACTCGACGGTGCCGGCGTTCTGGTAGCCCACCGCGCGTACCGCCTTCAGGGCGGCGGCACCCATCGCCTCGCGCAGTTCCGGGGTGAGCGCGGGAGAAGGCGCCTCTTCGATGAGCTTCTGGTGGCGGCGCTGCACCGAGCAGTCGCGCTCGAAGAGGTGGACCGCGTTCCCGTGGCTGTCAGCCAGCACCTGGATCTCGACGTGTCGCGGCCGGGTGAGGTACTTCTCCAGGTACACCGTGTCGTTGCCGAATGCGGCTGCGGCCTCGGTCTTCGCGGCGATCATGTTGGTCTCGAGCTCGGCTTCGTCGCGAGCGATCCGCATCCCCTTGCCGCCACCGCCGGCCGAAGCCTTGATGAGCACGGGGAAGCCCACGGCACGCGCGAATTCCAGCGCCGTAGCGTAGGTCTCCACCGCACCGTCGCTGCCGGGGACGCAGGGCACGCCCGCGGCCATCATGGTGCTACGGGCGGCCGACTTGTCGCCCATGCGCTCGATGGAGTCCGCCGAGGGTCCGATGAACACGAGGTTGGAGTCAGCGCAGGCACGCGCAAAGGCGGCATTCTCGGCGAGGAAGCCGTAGCCGGGATGGATCGCGTCGGCGCCGGTCACCAGCGCCGCCGAGATGATGTTCGCCATGCTGAGATAGCTCAGCGAAGACTGCGCCGGACCGATGCACACGCGCTCATCGGCCATCCGGGCGTGCATGGAGTCACGGTCCGCCTCGGAGTAGACCGCCACGGAGCGGATGCCCATCTCCTTGCAGGCCCGCACGATGCGGAGCGCGATCTCGCCCCGGTTCGCGATGAGTATCTTGTGAAACTCGGCCACTAGGCGATCGGTTCGTAGTAGAACAGGACGGTCCCGTACTCCACCGAGCCGCCGTTGGCGACCGCGATCTCGCGGATGACGCCTGCTTCCTCGGCGGCGATCTCGTTCATGAGCTTCATCGCCTCGAGGATGCACAGGGTCTGACCCTCGGCCACGGTGTCGCCGACGCCCACGAAGGGGTCGGCGCCCGGCGATGACGCGGCGTAGAACGTGCCCACCATGGGCGCCACCACCGGCTTCCACGACGAAGGGTTCTCACCCACCACGTTCGGCGACTCGGTGACCTGCGGCGACTCCGGCGATGCCTGCATGGCGGGGGCAGCGCCGGGAGCATGCGCCCCCGCAGGAGCCGGGACCTCGGACACCGCGGCGCCACGACGCACGACGATGCGGCTGTCGCCCTCCTCCACCACGATCTCGGTCACATCCGACTCCTCGACGAGCTTCACGAGCTCGCGGATCTGGTTCACGTTCACCGGGTCATCCTCTCTTGCCGTGTCGATCTCCAAACCGGTCATGAAGACCGCCTTCTCGGCGCCTTCCTGGTGACGCTTCAGATAGTCGCGCGCTTCGTTCGGGAAGAGGGCGTACATCAGCACGTCCTCCTCGGTCTTCGCAAGATCGCCTATCTCGTCGGCCATCTCCTGGTAGGTGGTGGTCACGAGCGATGCCGGGCGCACGTCGTCCGGCAGCGGCCGCGTATCGCCGAGGACCTTCTCGACGATCCGGTCGTCCATCGGGCCCGGCGCCTTGCCGTACAGGCCTTTCAGGTAGTCCTTCATCTCGGCGGGCACGACCGACCAGCGTTTGCCCGTGAGGACGTTCATGACTGCCTGGGTGCCGACGATCTGTGACATCGGCGTCACGAGCGGCGGGTAGCCGACCTCGGCACGGACCTTCGGGATCTCGCTCAGCACGTCGGGCAGGCGAGCGCTGGCATGCTGGAGTTCGAGTTGGCTGATGAGGTTGCTCATCATGCCGCCGGGCACCTGGTGGCTGAAGACCTCCATGTGCAGCAGCGAGGTCACGCCGCGCTTGAGGCCCTTCTGGGTGCGGATCTTCTCCCAGTACTCGGCGATCTCGAAGAGCAGGTCGAGGTCGAGGCCGCTGTCGTACTGGCTCTCCTTGAGCGCTGCCACGATCATCTCGACCGCCGGCTGGCTGTTGCCGAAGGCGAGCGCGACCACGGCGGTGTCGATGATGTCGGCGCCGGCCTCGGCGGCTTTGAGGTAGTTCATGGGCGCCATACCACCGATGTAGTGGCAGTGCACATGCACCGGCAGGCCGATCTCGTCTTTGAGCGCGCGCACCATCTTCTCGGTGCGGAACGGCGTGAGCATGCCCGCCATGTCCTTGATGCAGATGGTGTCGGCGCCAAGCTCCTTGAGCTTCTGTGCGTACGAAAGGTAGCTATCGAGGGTGTGGACCGGGCTCACCGTGTAGCTGATGGCGCCCTCGAAGTGCGCGCCCGACTCTTTGATGGCGCGAGCGGCAGGTTCGACGTTGCGGATGTCGTTGAGCGCGTCGAAGACGCGGAAGACGTCGATGCCGTTGCGGTGCGATGCCTTCACGAACCGGGCGACGATCTCGTCCGAATAGTGGTGGTAGCCGACGAGGTTCTGGCCCCGCAGGAGCATCTGCAGCGGCGTCCTGGGACAGTGCTGCTTGATGATGCGCAGGCGATCCCACGGGTTCTCGTCTAAGAAGCGCAGCGCGGCGTCGAAGGTGGCGCCACCCCAGACCTCGAGCGACCAGTAGCCCACCGAGTCCATCTTCGGAAGGATTGGCAGCATGTCTCCGAGTTCCATGCGGGTCGCCCACAGGGACTGGTGGGCGTCGCGAAGCGTCGTGTCCGTGATCTTGATCGGTCGCACCGCACCGTCCTTCCAGTGGGTAGACGGAAACCCTCCGAGGGGTCACCCCCTCGCGGGTCGGTCGAAACAGTATAGCCGAGGCTAGACGCGGGTGATATAGGACCCGTCGCGCGTGTCGATCTTCAGGATCTCGCCGGACTCGACGAACATCGGGACCTGCACGACCGCGCCGGTCTCGAGTGTCGCGGGCTTCGTCCCGCCCTGCACCGTGTCGCCCTTGAAGCCCGGATCGGTCTCGGTCACCCGGAGTTCCACGAACATGGGCGGCTCTACACCGATCAGCTCGCCCCCCGCGTACATGACCTGGACCTCATCGTTCTCCTTGAGCCACTTCGCCGAGTCGCCCACGATCTCGGCGTTGATCTCGGCCTGCTCGTAGTTCGACGTGTCCATGAAGTGGAACGAGGTACCGTCGTTGTACAGATACTGGAGACGCTTGTTCTCGACGCGCACGTCCTCGACCTTCTCACCGGCGCGGAAGGTGATGTCGACCACGCGTCCGGTCTTGAGCTCCTTGAGCTTCGTCCGCACGAACGCGCCGCCCTTGCCCGGCTTGACGTGCTGGAAGTCGGCAATGATCCACATCTTGTCGTTATAGCTGATGCACATGCCGGTCTTGAACTGGTTGGTGGAGACAGCCATGAGTCATGCCTTCCTAGATCTGGATGAGTTCCTTCGGCGCGTTGGTGAGGATGCGACAACCCGATTCCTCCACCACCACGAGATCTTCGATTCTAACACCGGCCGAGCCCTCGACATACACGCCCGGCTCGATCGTCACGACGGCGTTCTCGCGTGTGGCCTCTTGGCTCTGGCGGCCGAGCGTGGGCATCTCATGGACGTCAAGACCGACACCGTGACCGACACCGTGTGTGAAGACGTCGCCGAGGCCGTGGCGCTCGAGCACCTCGCGAGCGGCAAGGTCGATCTCCACGCACGGAACGCCGGAACGCACGGCTGAGAGACCGGCCTCGTTCGCCTCGAGTACGGCATCGTAGAGGCGACGCTGCTCCTTGGAGACCTCACCGATCGCCACGGTGCGGGTCATGTCCGAGCAGTACCCGCCGACGCGCGCGCCGAAGTCGAGCACCACCAGATCCCCGGGCTGGAGCGCCCGATCGCCCGGGATGCCGTGGGGACGAGCAGCGTTGGGACCCGAGACCACGATCGGTGCGAACGGCATCTCCTCGGATCCGTCACGACGCATATGGTACTCGAGTTCGATGGCGATCTCGGCCTCGGTGACTCCGGGCTTGAGCACGCCGAGGATGTGCTCGAAACCCCGGTCGGCGATGGTGGCGGCGGCGGCGATGCGCTCGATCTCCTCGGGTTCCTTGAACTGTCGCATCGACTCGACGAGCCGGTCCACAACGCGCACCGCGCCACGGAACTGCTCTGAGACGAACTTGAACCTGCCGTAGGGCACCCCGGACTCGATCAGCAGCGACTGCACGCCCTGCTTATGCAGGTCTTCGCAGACCTCGACGTAGAGGTTCTCCTTCTGAAGCCGGACCTCCCACGGCCCCGCTGCCGCGGCTTCGGCCGCCGCCTCCACGTAGCGACTGTCGGTGTAGAAGACCGCATCGGTCTCGGTGATCAGGCAGACGGCGTTGATGCCGTGATCGATGACCCCGTCGAAGGCGGTGAGGTATCGCAGGTTCGATACGAGGGAGATCACCGCGGCCTGAGCCCGGTCCTCCTTCAGCCTGCGGCGAACCCCTGCGATGCGAGCGCCGACGTCCATCATCCCTCCTTGCGTAGACGGGAAACGAGTGAATCGAGCCCCTCGAGATACGAGTCCGTGCCGAGTCCCGCTATCTGGGCGACACACACCGGAGCGGTCACACTCACACGGCGAAAGTCCTCGCGCGCGTTGATATCGCTCAGGTGGACCTCGACGACGGGGATGCCGATGGCGGCGATCGCGTCGCGGATGGCGTACGAGTAGTGCGTGTAGGCGCCCGGGTTCAACACGACGCCGTCACAGGCCCCGACCGCCTCATGCAGGCGATCGATGATGGCGCCCTCGTGGTTCGACTGGAAGAAGCTCACGTCCACGCCGAGTGCGGCGGCATGCTCTGCCACCATCGCCTCGATGTCGTCCAGCGTCGCAGTGCCGTACACGTCCGGCTCGCGCCTGCCGAGCAGGTTGAGGTTCGGGCCGTTGATGACCAGGACGCTCAGCATCACTCACGCCTCCCCTTCTCCGAGACCAGATACCCATCGCGCGAGTTCCTCGAGCAAGATCGCGTCCTCGACGCCCTCGACCGCCCAGCACCCCGGCGTCTCCAGGAGCACGAAACGCACGACACCGCCGCGCGACTTCTTGTCCGCCTTCATCGCGGCGAGGACGGCTTCCGGATGGAGCGCGTCGCGGTGCGCCGATAGCATGCTGCGGCACGCCTCCTCTCCGGCGCCCACAGCGTCGAGCAGCACGTGGGTGAGCCGCCCCGTCTCCTCCGGAGCCCCGATCGCGCGTTCGGCAAGCCGGGCGGCGAAGCGCATACCCTCGGCGACAGCGAGGCCGTGCGGCACCGATGCATAACCGGTCAGGAGCTCGATGGCATGTCCGAGAGTGTGGCCGAGGTTCAGACACTCGCGCACACCAGACTCCCGCAGGTCCTCAGTCACCACCCGCGCCTTGAATGCGGCGGCAGTCCGCACCGCGGATGCCACGGCGCCCGGCTCCCGCCCCACGACCGCCGGAAGGTCGCACTCGAAGGTGGCGAGAGCCTCGCCACCCTCCAGGAGCGCCGCCTTCGCGGTCTCCACAAGCCCGTTCGTCCATTCGGCGGGCGGAAGCGTCTGCAGGACCGCCGTATCCGCGAGCACGAGGCGCGGTGGCCAGAACGCGCCCGCCAGGTTCTTTCCGGCAGTCAGGTCGACGCCGGTCTTACCGCCGATCGCGCTGTCCACCTGCGCGAGGAGCGTGGTGGGCACGTGCACGAGCGGGATGCCCCTCATGTAGGTGGCGGCGCAGAATCCGGCGAGGTCCCCCACGACACCTCCGCCGAGTGCGATCACCGCCGAACCTCGGTCGATGCCCGCGGTCGCGAACTCCTCGAGGAGCGTGCCTGCCTGCGCCCACGACTTCGAGAGCTCGCCAGCGGGCACGATGTGGGTCGATGCGGCGTGGCCGGCATCGCGGAGAGACGCCGCGATACGCTCGCCATAGAGAGACCACACGGTGGCGTCGCTCACCAGGGCGAGCGAACCGCCGCTGACCACCGCACGCACCTGTTCCCCGACGCGGTCGATGAGACCGGCACCCGAAACGACGTGGTACGCGGCCGGGTCGTCGGGCGCTCCCACGCGTGCGAAGTGATCGTCAGCAGTGGCGCCGAGCGCGGCGATCACCGCGTCCGCGACCTCCTCGGGCGTGCGCCCGCCGGTGTCGACCACCGCATCCGCAACGGCGCGGTAGAGCGCCAACCGCGAATCGAGGATCGACCGGGCCGCTGCCAGCCCCTCGCCTGCGAGCAATGGACGGTCCCCCGCATCACCGAGCCGCGCCATCGCCTCTTCAGGCGTGACCGCGAGGTACACGACCGTGCCGTGCTGCTTCAGCAGTGCTTGGTTGTCCTCGCGCAGCACCGCGCCCCCACCGGTGGCTACAACCGACGGCGCCTGCTCTACAAGCGCGAAAAGCGCCGCGTGTTCCGCTTCCCGGAAGCCACTCTCGCCCCGTGCCGAGAAGATGTCGGCCACCGACGCGCCCTCGCGCTCCGCGATGACCGCGTCCAGATCGAGGAAGGGCCGCCCGAGACGCTCGGCCACGAGCGCGCCCACCGTCGACTTGCCGGCTCCCATGAAGCCGGTGAGGAAGAAGTGGCTCACCAGCCGATCCTCGCGCGGTACGCGCCGAGCGAGCGGAGCACATCCTCGAGAGGCCCGTGGCCGAACAGGTCCTGATAGGCGTCGGCCAGCACGAGTGCGACCTCAGCCTCGGCCACCACCGCGGCCGCCGGCACCGCACAGACGTCGGAGCGCTCGCGGGCCGCGTCGGCGGTCTCGCCCGTTGCGATGTCGATCGTCTTGAGCGGCCGCATGAGGGTGGGGATCGGCTTCATCGCCGAACGGATGACCAGGGGTTCGCCGTTCGTCATGCCCCCCTCCAGGCCTCCCGCGCGATTCGTCGCCCGCCGGAGCACGCCGGTCCCGGAGCGGATGATCTCGTCGTGGACCTGCGACCCGGGGCGCGCGGCCCCGGCGAAACCGTCTCCGAACTCGACGCCCTTTATGGCCGGGATCGACACGATCGCGGCCGCCAGACGCCCGTCGAGCCGCTGCGACGCCTCGGCGTATCCGCCGAGCCCCGGCACCAGCCCCTCGGCGCAGACGACGAACACGCCGCCGAGACTCTCCCCGTCGGCTCGCGCGGCATCGATCGCCGCACGCATGCGCGCCGCCACCGCCTCATCCGGACAGCTGACGTCGCTCGAAGCAACAGCCTCCCCCGCCACCGATGCGGGATCGAGCGGGCCTGTCGATTCCGGGCCGATGGTCTCGACCCAGGAGCGCACGCTCACACCAACAGCTGCGAGCAGCGCCTTCGCGATAGCGCCGGCGGCCACCCGTGCGGCGGTCTCCCGCGCGCTCGCACGCTCGAGGATGTCACGCACGTCGGCCGCACCCGTACGCTGCACACCCGCAAGATCGGCATGTCCGGGACGTGGCGCGGTGACCGCCTCGACGCCCTCGGCGCTTCCCCATGGGTCCATCACCGCAGTCCAGTTCCCTGCATCGCGGTTCTCGATACGGAGCGCCACCGGGCTGCCGATCGTGTGTCCGAAGCGTATGCCGGAGAGTACCGTTGCAGAGTCGGATTCAATGCTCATGCGCCCTCCGCGGCCGTAGCCGCGCTGGCGCCGGGCGAGGTCGGCGTCGATCGCCTCGGGAGCGACGGGCACACCTGCGGGAACATCGCTCACGATCGCGACCAGCGCGGGCCCGTGCGACTCCCCTGCTGTCGTGTAGCGCACCGCAGCTCCCTCCGAACCCGACGTCACCTGCCGATTCTACCGCACGAACCCCCGGGAGACGCATCGGGCGCCGCATGCGCGACGCCCGGATGAAACGAACCTCTGGCACACGCTACTTCGTGACGCCCTCACCCACCGAGAGCGTGACCTGGATGTCCCCGTAGAGCATGGTCACGCTCGTCGATGAAACGCGCAGCACCTGCCAGGGCGAGTTCGGGATCGTCCCGCCCACCCCGAGCGTGTAACTCGTGCCGTTATAGCGCAGCTGCGCCATCAGCACGCCGTCTTGGGTGACGACGCCGTCCAGGTAGAGGGTGTTCTGCGTGGTCGGCGTGACCGTGTCGGTCGTCGTGGTGGTGGTGGTGCCGGTCGTCGGAGCCGTCGAATCCGCCAGCGGCTTCAGCAACGGCACGAAGATGTCGCGGAACGTGAAGACCTCGGCATTGGCCACTTCACTTGCCGGTGCCTCGGCCTTGGCCGTGACACTCCCGCTTGAGGGCTGCGTGTTCTCAGCGACCTGCTGCCCGATCTCGTCGATGGCATCCTCGGCGGCCTGGCCACCGAAGCCGACCAGCACGATGGCGACCACGATGCCCGCCACGATACCGAGCACACCCAGGCCGACCACGATGGCGACAAGCCTGCCGCCAGGGGTCTTCAGGAAGCCGCTTTTCTCTTCCGGAGCGGGAATCTCACCGGCGGTGGGCGCCTGCGGGCCACCAAGTTCGTCAGACATCATCGTCACCTCCTCGGAACGTGGGGTCAGGGCGTCGTCACTGCAGGTTCAGGTGCAGTCACTGCCGCAGTGGTTGTGGGCATGACATAGACCTCGAGCGCAAGATCCGCTTCGATGTGGCCCGCATCCCCGGTCTCATCGGGAACATACCTGAAGTTCGCGGTCACCACGCGAACGCCGCGATCGAGGTCTCTGACGCGCTGGAGGTAGTCGATAACCTCGACCCAATCTCCTTCAACAAGCAGTCCCACGGGGACAACCTGGTACGTCGAGGCGGTAGACCCCGCTGTGAGCGGGTCACCATCCACAAGGTCTCCCGGAGTTATCGACCGAAGCTCGATGCCCGCAGCGTTCGCGATATCCTGCAGTTCCACGATCACCGATGGGAGCTGCGGGGAGTCGGGCAACTCGTTGGCAATCCTCATCAGCTCTACCTCGTTGCCTGCGGACTGCGCCTTTGCGCTCTGCCTGCGAGCGAGCAGCGCTTGGGCCGTCGCTAGGTTCGTCTGCTCATTGGCAAACTGCGCATCGACATCGGCCGCACTCTGAAAGAGCGGCACGATGCCAAAGAACGCCACCGCAAGCGCCACCACCGCGATCAGCGCGATCATGATGTACATCTGAGTCTGCGCAGGGAGTTTACCCATGGCTAGCATCCTCCGCGTCGGGAAAGACGTACTCGGCGGGGCAGGCTCGCCCGTCGCGGATGATCAACCTGCTGGAGTGTACTCACGGCGCAACACTCCCCGTGGTCGATTCGGAAATGTCAGCGGTCACTCCGAACTGCAACACCGGGTGTTCCAGATACTCAGACTTCGCTGAATTCATGAGCCAGACGTTCGACAACTGATCCAGGTCGGCGAGCCTGAGAAGCACCTTGGCCATGCTCTTGTGTCCGGCATCGGGTGAGTCGTCTGCACTGTCGATGGCCATTCCCTGGATGTCCACCGTTTGCTCAGTCGCGGAGAGCGCGGTAAGCCATACGTCGGTCGGCAGCACGAGTGAGAGCTCGTTCAGCAACCTCGCCCAGTTGCGGCGCCCCTGCAACGCGAATTCCGCCGTCGCCCGACGCGTCTCCAACTCGGCCGCACGTTCTTCGAAGATCGCGAGCTGTGCCGCCTGTGCGTTCGTGGACTCGACCTGCTGCTGCATGGCGGCCAGTTCGTCCTGCTTGCCCTGCAAGCGGAAGTAGGCGAAGCCCCAGACGGCTGCGAGCGCAACCGCCACGAGCACGGCCGCCAGAATGACCCACGCGATGCGCTTCTCGGCCTTGCGGCGTTCGAGTATCTCCGGCGGTAGCAGGTTGATCCGCATCATGACTGCAGACCCCCTATCGCCAGACCGATGGCTGTGACACTACCCATGCGGTCCGCGTTCACCGCCTGCTGGACCGAACCGGCCACTTGGATGCGCTCGAGCGGATCGCCGAGCGTCACCTGCGCCTGAAGGCCCTTCTCAAGATACGACGCAAAGTTGCGAAGCTGAGAGCCACTGCCGGCGAGCAGGATGCGCTGGATATTGCGCACCTGCGACGTCTGCGTGAGGTAGTAGTCAAGCGAGCGCCGTACCTCGGCGATGAACTTGTTGACCTCGCGCTCCAGCGACTGGTGGATCACCTGCGCCTGTTCAGGGTCGACGCCGGGCGTAACTTCGCCTTCACCCGTCTCGACGTTCGGCAGTCCGACCATGATCTTCAGTCGCTCGGCCTCGTCGAACCCGACATTGAGCACGTTGGCCACCGCCTGCGTGAATGTGGCGCCGGCGAGAGAGGAGATACGGGTGAAGCGCGGCACGCCACGCTCGACGACCGCGATGTTCGTGAGGCCTGCCGCGATATGGATGATCGCCGTCGCCTGGCCCTCGTCATCCGGCAGGACCGACGTGCTCTCCCCCATGAGCGCGCGAACGATCGCGAACGATGAGACGTCCACCTGGCTGAGCTTGAGACCGGCGCCTTCGACCGCACTGACCGTGTTGCCGATCATCTCCCGGTGCGCGGCGACGAGCAGCACTTCCATCATGTGCTCGTCGGTCGGCGTCATGTAGTCACCGATGATCTGGAAGTCGAGGATCGAGTCCTCGACAGTCATCGGTATGTAGTCCTGGGCCTGGTACTGGATGGCGCTCTGCAACTCGCCGCGCTCCATGAAGGGAAGATCGATGAGCCGCACGATCACCCGCTGGTTGGAGACACCGGTGCACACATCTTTCCCGTGCACGCTGCTACGACGCCACAGTTCTTTGATGGCCGAGGAGACGGCAGCGGCATCCACGATCTCGCCGTCGGCGACCGCGCCCATGGGCACGTCAACGTGTCCGTAGCCGGTAAGCACGAAGCCAGCCCCGGCCTGCTTGACCTGGGCGACTCTGACATGCTCGGTGCCGATGTCCAGACCGATAGCCGTCTGGCTCGAACCGAAGGAGAGGGAACCCACCGGTATCCTCCTTCAACTGCTTCTACGACTAAACTGCGACTGCTGCTGTGGTGTTGCCCCCAACGCGAGTGCGCACGCACCCTGCAGTATCGAACCGCACTTTGACGTCATCTGTCAATATAGGGCCCGCTAGTAACGCATCCAACGGCTCGGAAACATCATTCCTCCCTGCGCACCCGGAAGTGCATCAGGGAGGTACTGGGGCAGCAGCGGGTTCGTCACTAGATAGAAGTTGTTGTCGGGTGCGTTGATCGCGCCCGCGATGACCGAACCCTGCATCAGGAACTTGGCGGGGAAGTTCACTGACTCCTGTCCGAAGAAGGCACCCGCACCGTCGGCGAGCTGGTCTCGCAGTGCCTGAGGCGTCGGGCTTCCCACCGCTGCGGACTGACTCGTGAAGGTGATGGTCGTGGGCGTGACAAGCCCGACGGCCCACTTGTTGTCCCTACCTTGGGTCGCGTCGGTTCCAGCGGGCCGGAAATAGCCGTTGATCGTGATGTCGCCGTTGACCACGATCGAGCCGTTGCCCACATAGCGCACGTTCGGATCGATGGTCAGAGGACCGTCGATGAAGACCGTGCCCTCAACGTAGAGAACTTGGCTGAGGGCATCCCACGCGAAGTCATCGTGAACATTAACGGGGTGCTGACTGGGCACAGGGTTCGATCCGGGGAGGACGACCCCATTGGCGTTCGTCGGCCCCCACCAGCCGAACGAGGGCGTGGTGGCACTGATGTGAAGTCCCGTGGTCTTTGGGGAGCCAAGAACGACGATTCCGGACGGGTCACCGATGAACTTGTAGTTCAAGTTCCCCGTCGGGTCGGCCTTCGCGCGGGTATACGTGGCCGAAACGCTCGTGTACTCCGACGCCTGTCCGGTGAGGCTTTCCGGACTGGCGATCGGGATGGGGTGCATGCTATCCGCACCCATGCGATTGTCCACGGACTCCGCGGTGGCCAGGCTCAACCATTCGTCCAGATCTCCCTGGTCGATGTCGGGTGTCTTGATGTCGGGGACAGAGGGCCGTGTCTGCCCCAGGACAACCTTCGGGTTAACAGAGCCCAGGTCCGCCTGCGCCTGTGCACGCAGTGCTGTGATGTCTCCGTCACAGAAGACGTCAACCGGAGCGTCTTTGAGTCCGAACTGCCCTTGATTGTAAAGAATGCCGCCCGTCTGCCCTGCCGTGCGTACGAAGATCGGTCCCTCGGCCACGAGCATCGAAGAGTTGATCTCGAGACTCCCCTTCATGTAGAACGGCCCGACGATGTTCGAGCCACCTGAGATCTTCTTCGCACCGCTCACGAGCGACTGCTCGCCGGTACCCGCAAAGTTCATCTTCCACAAGTTCATGAACCAGAACTCTTGTGCCACACGCTCCACCGAGCCGTCGTGAGCCGTACCGGTCGAGACCAGCCTGTACTGACCCACACCGAGGTTCTCCACTGTGACCTGGTACGTGCCGTCAGGCGTCGTCCCCGGTGGATAGGTGGTCACCGTGCTACCGAGTTCCTCGAAGGACGCCACGTGTCGATCGAGTCCTGACTGGGCCACGCGAAACGCAGCAGACTCCGCCTCGACACGCTCCGAATCACTCAATGCCTGCCGGGCGATCGTGAAGGACCCCACAGCCAGTACGGTGATGATGGTGATCACGCCGAGTACGGTGATCAGCGCCACACCGTCATCGCTCTTCGACTCGCGGTTCAGCATGCTTCGCATGTCGTCATCCCTCGTCCCTGCCCGCTCATTGGTTCCGGAGCAGCACCGTGCGAGAGTCGGTGAATCTCACGCCGTTCTGCTCGGTCACGATCGTGATCACGACAGTGCGCGCGCGCGTGGCGATATCGGCCGGGTCGGTCAGCCGCTCGCCATCGGCGGAGTAGTACTTGAAAAGCGGCTCACTCGCATCGCGGTTGTAGTTGTCTCGCGACCACACGAACGACGTGAAGGCCGGTTGTTCGGTTACCTCGTTGTGGCTGAAGATGAGATCATGATCCACCACTTCGAT
The DNA here is from genome assembly GCA_049658145.1 of Coriobacteriia bacterium. Lineage (GTDB taxonomy): Bacteria > Actinomycetota > Coriobacteriia > Anaerosomatales > Anaerosomataceae > UBA6100. The sequence goes on along the minus strand of JBASOJ010000034.1, from coordinate 6,932 downwards.
GATATAGGTCTCGACGTAGTCGTCACCGTCGCGATCGACATCGAATGCCAGGAGGTAGTCGCCGGCATTCACATTGCGGCCGCCCGCTGCAGCGTTGTTGCCCACCCAGATGTAGTGCCGCTGCATAATCAGGCGCTCTGCCTCAAGAAGCGGAACGCCGATGTCCTGTGAGGTTCTGGACTCCCGGTCGCTGAGCTTGCTCCCACTCGACGAGACTCCATACGCAAGCCACGCGACGGCAAGGATGATGCCAAGGAGCCCCAGGGCGACGATGAGCTCGCTCAGGCTGAAGCCGCTGTCTGACCGAAGAGTCCTCACGGAATCCACCGATCTTCGAGGAGCTCGTCCACAACTGCGGCGTCAGGTGTCGGACCGGCGACTGTGCTGGTAATCGTCATTGCCGTCCCGTCATGGTCGGTGGTGGGCACGAAACTCACGATGCACCGGTAGTATCGAATCGGCGCCGCTGAAACTCCCGTGACAGTATCCGTCGCCGACTGTCCATCCTGAAGGAAGGTCCACGGACCCGTCGCGGACGGGGCAGACTCCCACCGATAGGTGGGCGTCCCCGTCACCGGGAACTTCGGACTGCTCACCTTGAGGCTCGTCGTGGTTGTCTTCTTCACCACTGTGGACCTCGCGACTGCCCGCGGCGGCGTGATCCATGGCGATGCCATCGCCGCGCGCTCCTCCGAGACTCGCGACTTCGGCGGGGGGCCCACCGCTCCGACCTCGGCCCGATAACGGGCGAAGTCAGCGGAAGCAATGTCCGCAGAGGTGGTCGCGGATGCGTGCGTGACCGCTGCGCCCCAGTTGCCAAGGTCATCCTGCTGGCTTACGAAGAGTTGATAGCCGTAGGCGAGGTCGGTCCCGTCGCTCGCAACACCCCAGGAATACTGAGTCAGCGCAGGCCCAACGGTCGATGCGACCGGAGGCACGGATGGCGCGCCAGGCGGGTGGTTATCGACGGTAATCGTGTATGACTGAGCCCGATCGGCGCCTGCCGAGTCGATTGCCACGATGACGATGGTGCGGCGACCATCCTGGATCGCCGGAACGACGGTGCCGCTCGTCTCTCCGGGCCGTGTCTGCTCGGTGTTCCACAAGAAGTTCGTCAGGTTCCAGGTGGTCGGCTGTGACCCGGAATCCCACTCCCAGTAGGCCTCATTCGGCGGGACACCGTTGTCCTGCAGCAGCATCCCGTCGACAGTGATCGTGACCGTTCGAAGCGTCTTCCCCTCGAGTGCCTTCAGATTGGCCGCAAGCAGTAAGGGGGTGCCATCCGACTTGTAGGTTCCGTAGACGACCTCATCGACAGCGGGCATACCGAATCCCCAGCTGACGGTGGGAGGGTTCGCCCCCTCGGTCAGGAACTCGTCCTTATCGCGAATGATTACGTCCGTACTCAGCTGCGCCACCTGCTCCGCACCACGGCTTATCGTGGCAGTGAGCGTAAGCTTCTTTAGCGAGGATGCCCCGCCCGGCTCGACCGACTGCGGAACGACCACGACTGTGAACTCACCCACCGCCGTAGTGGTGGTCGTCAGGGACCCGTCGGGGGTGACGCCCAGAAGCTCGACGTTCTTGAACGGCAACGCCTGGACGTACTCGACATACGAGCTCACAACGTTGTTGAGTACGACCGTCTGTTTGGATTGGGCGCCCATGTTGGTGGACTGCATCAACAGTCCGAGTACGCCGGTCAAGACGACGAACAAGATCGTTGCCGCGATCATGACCTCGAGAATGCTGAGACCGTCATCATGCGACAGCCGTGTAGGTCTCATGAGCCCCACTCCCTGACTACTCCTGACACGCGCACAGTCAGACGATCGACACGCCCGCTGCTGTCACTATCGGCACAAATCTCTGCACGCTTGAGCACACACTCAGGCCGACCGTTACAGGGCGATGCCTGCAAGACCAAGATACCACGCGACCAGAGCAGGACCCACGAGCGCGGTGATCAGGCCACCGGCAGCCAGCCATGGGCCAAAGGGGATGCGTGCCTCTCTCAAGCTCTTGCCTCGCGCCGTCACAAGTCCTACGACCATTCCGAGGAAGCTGCCGATGAACAGGCTCAGAAGCGTATACGGCCCGAGGAAGAAGCCCATCGCCCCAAGGAGCTTCACATCTCCCATACCAAGGCCCTGCTTGCCCCGAAGTGCCCCGTATGCGGCCGCGATACCTCCGGAGAGCCCTGCACCGAGCAGGATGCCGATCAGCGCCGAGACGATCGGCGACGCCAGCGGACCCGACTCCCCGACCCCCACGAGGGGCGCGATCGGCACTCCCGAAACCTGCGCGCCAACAGTAGCGATCCCGCCGGCGATGGCCAACGCAGCCACGAGCGGATTGGGTAGCCGCATGGAGTCAAGGTCGATCGCCGAGAGCACGAGCAGGAACCAGAAGTAGAGAGCAGCGACAGCTCCGCGCAGGCCCGGATCGAATGCGATGGCAGCGATCACGAACAGAGCACCGGACACACCCTCGACGATCGGATAGCGCACAGCGATGGGCTCACCACAGTGGCGGCAGCGACCGCGCAGGAGCAGCCAGGAGACCAGCGGAATGTTGTCGTACCAGGCGATAGATGCCTCGCAGCCAGGGCAGTGTGACCCGGGGGCCACGATCGACTCGCCACGAGGCACGCGCCAGATCACGACGTTTGCGAAGCTGCCGAAAAGTAGTCCGAAGAGGGAGAAAGCGACTAGAGGGTACACGGCCGACACTCCGGAACTCCTACCTGCGAGGGGGTCTGCTGTTCAACGCAGGCACCAGCATACGGCAATCACTGCCTCCCGCGCAGGACGGAGCGCAAACGACGATGCGGCCGGGGCATGAGCCCCGGCCGCATCCGATCTGGTGACTGTCCGCGCGACTAGTCGCTGAAGTGACCGTGGCCGGTGAAAGTGGTAACAGTGGCCGACGCACCACACGTCACCTTCTTGAGAACCGGGTCGAAAGCGTACACACCGGTCTCGGGGCACTCCGGCATCACCTTCACGTAGTCAGGCACGACGTGGGCGATGAGGGCCGCATAGTCGTCTGTAGCGAGGAACGCATTGTTCGGGTCCTGGGCGAGCCACTGCTCTGCAGCACCCTCGAGCGTACGCTCGTTGGCGAAGCAGGTGCGCTCCCGGGCGGTCTTGGTGGCCGAGTTGAAGACGGGAATCGCGATAGCAACAAGGATACCGATAATGAGAACGACGACCATGAGCTCGACGAGGGTGAAGCCCTCTTCCTTCTTGAACATCCGCATCAGATGTTCACCTCCCTTTCCCGTGCGGTCTGCGGGCAATCGCCCGCTCACAGGGGATTATCGGCATCCCACACCGGGACTTTACGGCGTCTTTCAACTACTTCACCAGGGTGATCGACTGGAACATCGGCATGTACAGCGCGACGACCATGAGTCCGACCACGCCTCCCAGGGTCACCATCATCAGTGGCTCGAGAATGGACGTGAGGCTGTCGACCGCAACACGAACCTCTTCGTCGTAGAAGTCGGCGATCTTGACGAGCATCTGGTCGAGAGCACCTGTCTCCTCACCCACCGCGACCATCTGCACCACCATCGACGGGAAGATGGGCGACTCGCCGAGAGGCTTGGCGATCGTCTCTCCTTCCTTGATGGCCGCACGACAGCCCTTGAGCGCCCGTGAGACCACTTCGTTGCCGGCGGTGTCCGCCACTATGTCCATCGCCGACAGGATCGGTACGCCTGCGGTCACAAGCGTTCCGAAGGTACGCGTGAAGCGCGCGATCGCCGTCTTGCGCTGCAGCGGGCCGATGATCGGCATGCGCAGGAGTATGCCGTCCCAGATGAAGCGTCCGGAGTCCGTACTCAACCACCACTTGTAGAGGACGATGAGGCCGACCACGACGCCCACGAACACCAGGCCCGGCCAACTCGTGGCCCCCTTGGACAGGGAGACGAGGATTCGCGTGGGGAGCGGGAGTGTCCCGCCCATGTCTGCGAACATCTTCTCGAACGTCGGTACGACGAAGATCATCATCGCGGCCAGGATGACCAGAACGATCGCCAGCATGGCGACCGGGTACGTCATCGCGGACTTGATCCGCGCCTTGAGCTGGGCGTCCGCCTCGAACAGGTCGGCCACGCGCAGCAAGACCTCGTCGAGCACACCACCGGTCTCGCCGGCACGGACCATGTTGTAGAAGATCGGCGGGAAGACTTTGGAGTGCTTGACCATCGCTTCGGAAAGCGACTGTCCGGCCTCCACATCCTTCCCGAGCTGGCTGATGATCTCGCGCAGCTCCTTCGATTCGGACTGCGAGCCGAGGATGCTCAGACACTTCGTCAACGAAAGACCGGCGTTGATCATCGTCGCAAACTGACGGGCGAAGATGGTGACGTCCTTCAGCTTGACCGAGGTGCCGAACTTGATCTTGTTAAGCTGCGCAAGCCGGTCCTCTTCGAGGTCGAGGACAATGTAGCCCATCTGCCGCAGCTTGGTGGCGACAGCCTCGCGGTTCTCGCCCTCGAGCTTTCCGCTGACGACCTTACCGGTCTTGTCACGGACGTTGTACTTGAAGGTGGTTGTGGCCATGGCGGATGTGCCCCTCTCGCCTTGAGCTGATAGCGTGACGATACCACACGAACGGTTATCGGCAGTTCCGGCCCGGACCTACACGATGACCCGGACGATCTCATCCATCGATGTACGGCCCATACGCACCTTCTCGAGACCATCCTGCTTGAGCGTAAGCATCCCCTGCTCGACCGCGACAGCGCGTATTGCCTCGGCAGTGGCTTCACGAACGCACAACTCGCCGATCTCCTCGGTCACCAACATGACCTCGTGCACGCCGAGGCGCCCGCGGTAGCCGGTGCCGCCGCACTTCTTGCAGCCCTTGGCGCGGAAGAGCGTCTCCGGGAGGTTGTCTTCGGGGAATCCCGCGTCGATCATGACCTGCTTGGCGGGCTTGAACTGCTCCTTGCAGTCGGGGCAGAGTCGCCGCGCGAGACGCTGGGCGAGTACGCAGTCCACCGAAGACGCCACGAGGAACGGCTCGACGCCCATCTCGGTGAGACGCGTGATCGCGCCGGCGGCGTCGTTCGTGTGCAGCGTGGACAGCACGAGGTGGCCGGTGAGCGCGGACTCGATCGCGATCTGGGCCGTCTCCTGGTCGCGGATCTCGCCGACGAGGATGATGTCCGGCGAGCAGCGAAGGAACGAACGAAGCGCCCGGGCGAAGGTGAGACCCGCCTTCACGTTCGTCTGGATCTGGTTCACGCCTGGCAGGCGATACTCCACCGGGTCCTCGGCGGTGAGGATGTGCTTCGTCGGTTCGTTCAGGACGTTGATCGCCGCGTACAGCGAGGTCGACTTGCCCGAACCGGTGGGCCCGGTCACGAGGATGGCGCCATACGGCTTGCGGAACGACGACTCGAAGCGCTCGAGCGCCGACGGCAGGAAGCCGAGATCCTCGAGGCGCATCATGATGTTGTCCTTGCGCAGGATTCGAAGAACGATGCGTTCCCCGTAGACCGTGGGCAGTGTGGACACGCGGAAGTCCGTCTTGTGACCGCCGATGGTGAGCGCACAGTGGCCATCTTGCGGCTTGCGCGTCTCGGCGATGTCCATATCGGCCATGATCTTGAAGCGGGACAGGATGGCCGCCTGGGTGGCCTTCGGGCTGCGCATCACCTCGTGCAGCACGCCGTCCACGCGATAGCGCACACGCAGGTCCTTCTCCTGGGGCTCGACATGGATGTCGCTCGCCCGGTCTGCCACCGCTTTGTTGATGATGTAGTTCACCAGTTTGACGATTGGTGCCTCGTCGGTGACCTCGGTGAGGTCTTCGAGCGACATGGCCTCCAACTCCGCAGAGGCGTCAAGATCCTCGTCGGACATCGTGGTCGCCATCTTGTAGTACTCCCCGATGGCCGCGAGGATGTCATCCTTCGTCGAGATGGCCGGCTTGATCTCGTAGCCAGTGATGATGCGGAGGTCGTCGAGTGCGAGCACGTTCTGCGGGTCGGCCATCGCTACGATGAGTTCGTCATCCACGATCTCGACCGGCATGAGTGTGTAGCGAGTGGCGAGGTCCTTCGGCACGATGGCGATCGCGTTGGCATCGGGATGCTTCACGCTGAAGTCGATGTACGGGATGCCGATCTGCTTGGCCATGACCGACAGGATGCCGCCCTGCGTGGCGTAGCCGAGGTCGACGAGCACGCGACCGAGCGGACTCCCGGTGGCCTTGTGGACCTCGAGCGCGTCAGTGAGCTGCCGCTCCGTTATGATGCCGGCGCGCATGAGCAGCACGCCAAGCCGCTGACCCGCCTCAGCCACGAATGCATCACTCCGTCCGGATCGCGCGTGCCGAGAGGCGCCTCACCCCACGTGCACGATAGTACGACAGTTGATACACGATGCGACAGAAGTCGAGGTGCGAAACCTACCAGCCGCGTGCGGACTTGAGGTCCTGAAGCAGGATCCCCGCAAGGCGCTGGAACTCGACGAAGCTGCGCGTTCCGGGTTTCACGCCGATGCGGCCACTGCCGCCCGTGAAGTGAAGCTCCACGGGCGCAACGAGTGCGTACGGGGGCACATCGGCGATCACGCGCTCGGGAGTTGCGATGGGCTCCAAAACCGATGGCGGCGCGGTGGTCGCGGACTCCGCGGCTACCGGTGCCCGTGTTGGGACCGAGACCGCCGGCGCCGAGAGCACCCGACCCACCGAAGGTTGCGGGTACAGCGGCTCCGGTGCCGCCATGGGCATGGGTTCCTCCGTCGCCGCGGGCGGTGCGGGCGCGACCACGGCCTCGTGCTCTGCGGGAGTAAGAAGGGGCGCAGGCCGCTCGGCCGCCATCATCAAGCGGTCGAGCTCGTCGGCGAGCGAGTATCCCGGGAGGCTCGTGGCGGCGGGCTTCGGCTCGGGCTCGGGTTCGGGCGCAGGTG
>JBASOJ010000033.1:0-12373 GCA_049658145.1 Coriobacteriia bacterium | reverse complement strand
TTCCCGCACGAGACCGAGAACCCGAACATGCTCGTCGAGACCAACGACGACCTCTGCCTCAACTGTCACCCCGCCACGGCGCTGCCGTAGCGCCCTGATGCCACGAAGGGCCGCGAGTCTCCTCGCGGCCCTTCGTGCACTCGCTATTCAGCCCTAGTTCGGCATCTCGTCCTTGTCGTCGCCCAGCGGGGTGTAGCCGCGCTCGGCGGCCACCGCCTCCAGCGGGACCATGACGACCTCTTCGACCTCGGGGACAGTCACCGCCATCTGCTCACGCTCGAAGACCACCGGCGTGTATCCGTGGCATGCGCTGCAGATGTGGATCCTGTGTGCCGGGTCCTCCTCGTCGTAAAGGTACTCGAGATCGGTGTGCGTGCGCGTGCCGCAGCGGGTGCAACGGATGCGTGCGTACTCCCACTGGGTGCGACAGGTGGGGCAGGAGAGCCAGCGACGCCCGCCCTGGAGGACGCCTTCATCCCGGATCACAGCCGAGGACGCCGGCGTTCCGCACGCGGGGCACAGCCCCGAATCCCACTGGAGCCAGTCGAACTTGCCGGTGGCTTCGACCCCGGACTTCGCCGGCTCGCGCAGGAACGGAGTCATCGCCTCGGTGAGCACGAACGAGAGGAGCGGAGTGGTGAAGCGATCGTCGCCGATGGCGTCCGACACCGACTGGACGAACACATCGAATCCGTCGAGCGCGTCGGCGAGCGCCCCGGCAGTCACCGCATCGCCGAGGTCGACCTCGGCGAGTGCCGCGGTCTGCTCCCCGGAGAGGCCGGCCTCGGCCATCACTGCGGCGACGGCCCGGACGGCGTCACGGTAGTCGTCGAGCGGGATCGTGGGCTCGACGAGCGAGAACATGGTCTGATGGTTCCTCAACGCGCGCTCAAGGTCCTCCAGCGGCGCTGGCGCGTAGGGCGCGGCCTTCTTCGCGAATTCGTCCTGAACGCTCCAGAGCTTCTCGAAGAACGCGAGCTGCTGCGCGAGGTCGGGACGCTTCTCGGAGTAGTGGGCGATGCTCTTGGCGCGTGCGGAATCGGCCATGATGCCTCCAGACTAAGACGAGCTCCCTTACCCATGGTATGTGCGATACCCCCAGGGCGTTCGTGCGTTCCGTGTGCCGGGCGGATGGCGCGGGGGTACAATCATGCAGAGTCCACCTGGTCAGTCTACACGTTTGTGAAGGGAGATGGGGTATGAGGATGAGGCCGGCACCGCTCCTCCTCGCAGTACTCACAGCCGCGCTCTTGCTCGCCGGCGGCTGTACGGACGGAGGCGACACCTCCGGTGGCGACACGGCGTCCGAACTGGATGGCCTCGAGGTTGGGACCACGGCCCCGGAGTTCCGGCTCAAGAACCAGGATCAGACCACCGTCGCGCTCTCGGACTACATAGGCACCAAGAACGTCATCCTCGTCTTCTATCCAGCAGACTTCACGCCGGTTTGAGAAGGCGAGCTGTCCGGGTACCGTGACAACTACGAGTTCTTCCAGGAGCGCGATACCGAGGTCTTCGGCATCAGCGCCGACGGGTACGCCTCGCACGCGGAGTTCAGGGAGCAGCTCGAGCTTCCGTTCGACCTGCTCTCCGACTGGGACCGCTCGGTGATGCCCGCCTACGGCGCGTTCAGCGAGCGCACCAAGACGGCCACCCGCTGGAGCTTCCTCATCGACAAAGAGGGCGTCATCCGCTACACCCAGCACACCGGCCTCAACGAGCCCCGTGACGTCGAAGCCATGATGGCCGAGCTCGAGAAGATCCACCAGGAGCAGTAGGGATCGTTGCCAGTGGCCGTGCTACCGGCGCGGCCTGGACAGGAGGAACCACATGAAGCGTTTTGCGATCGCCGCACTCTCGATAGGCCTGATCGCGCTCCTCGCGGTCGGGCTTGCCGGTTGTGATGGCGGCACCCCGGAAGAGAAGGCCCCCCTCCACTTCATCCAGTTCTACGATCCCGAGTGCCCGTTCTGCCAGGCGATGGAGCCGACGGTGGAGAGCTTGAGGGAGGAGTACGAACCGCGGATCGAGCAGTTCGAGATCATCGACGTATCGACCACCGAGGGTTTGGCCCAGGCCGATGAGTATGGCGTGTTCATCACCCCCACGTTCGTGCTGCTCGACATGGACGGCAACGAACTCGACCGCGTGCAAGGTGCGGCGACAGAGGAGAACATGGTCAAGTTCATCGACCGGGGCATCGCGGACGTCACCGGCGAGGACGTCGGGGAGCGCGAAGAGATTCCCACTACCGGTGGTACCGAGCAGGGTAGCGAGTAGCGACTGTCATACGCAGGCCCCGGGGTTGCAGGTTCCGGGGTGTGATGCAAAGGAAGAGGGCCGGATCCCGCTGGGATCCGGCCCTCTCGTCGTGCCGTGAGATGCGACTACTCGGTCGTGACCTTGTCGCCGCCCTCGGCCAGGACCTCACGTGCCCACGTGCCCCAGTGGTACAGGGCGTCGGCCTCGGAGACCTTGCCATCGCCGAACATGATGCGGCCCGATCCACGGTAGGGCTGGAAGATACCAGCACCGACGTAGATGTGGGCGATCAGCATGACGCTGAGCAGCACCATGACCGCGTCGTGCGTGAACAGCATCCAGCGGACGAACGTGCCGCCACCGAAGGACTGCGGCCACACGAGCACGATGCCGGAGAGCGCGATCGCGATCGAGAGCAGCACGACGGGGATGTCGGCGAGCGCCTGACCGGACTTCATGTACTTCTGGTCGGGCATGTGCCCCTTGGCGCCCAGCAGCAGGTACGGCATGAACTTCTTCATGAACTCCTTGTCGTTGTCATCCCACTTGAAGAACCAACCCTGGAGCACGTGCTTGAAGCCCTTGGGCTGGATGAAGATGGACACGACAGGAGCGATGATGAAGATCGCGGCCATGACGCGGTGGATGATGCGTGCGCCCTGGACCGTCGAAACGCCGACAGCGGCCGCCACGGACGGGATGAAGAGGATCAGACCCGTCACGTACAGCGAAAGGCACGCGACCGTGTGGATCCAGTGGAGACTGCGAGCGTACGTGCTTTGCCTCTGGATGTATCTCACTTCTTCACCTCCGTCACCGGAACGAGCTGGTCCGTCGCATCGTCGAGGACCAAGGTCTCGCGCGAGTAGTTCCGCGCCATGAAGTACGAGAAACCCAGACCGCCGACGGTGGCCGCGGCGGCGATGGCGCCGAGCGGCTTCAGCAGCTGCCAGGAGTCGGTGAGGCCGATCTTCGGATCACGGATGAGTCCGTGAGCCTCGAGACCGCGCTGCGCCACCACGATGGTGTGCAGTCCGCCGAGCTCGTTCTCGCCGTACACCTCTGCCTTGGTGAAGCCGGCTTCCTTCAGCGTGGCAACGCGGTCACGGGCAGCAGCCAGCATGTCGGCACGATCGCCGAACTGCAGTGCGCCGGTGGGGCACGTGCTCACGCATGCGGGCTTGCGCTCGGCCGCGGTGCGGTCCTGGCACTGCCAGCACTTGAAGGTGGTGTTGGTCGCCTCGTCCCAATGCGGGACACCGAACGGGCACGATGCCACGCAGTAGCGGCAGCCGATACACTTCTCCTGGTCGATAACGACGGCGCCGTTGTCCTTGTGGGAGATGGCGCCCACGGGGCACGCCTTCTCGCATGCTGCTTCCGTGCAGTGGAAGCACGAGTTGCGCATGAAGTTCCAGTCGATGCCGACTTCCTTGTCTTCCTCGCTGAAGTTGATGATCAGCCAGGTGTTGGGATCGAGGTCCAGAGGACTCTGGAAGCTCTTCGTGAACTCGAACTCGTCGGGCGTCAGCGGCGCGGGCAGCTGGTTCCACTGCTTGCATGCCACCTGGCAACCCTTGCAGGCGGTGCACTTGGAGCTGTCGTACATGATTGCCGTCTCAGCCATTTATCACACCTCCTGCTTCCGGACATCGACTAGGAACGACTTGTACTCGGGGATCCAGGTGTTGGCATCACCGACATTGGGCGTGAGGTCGTTGGCGATGCCGCCGACGGCGCACGCGCCACTGTAGCCCCAGTGCCACGGAGCAGCGATCTGGTGAACCGTCTGATCGCCAACGGTGAGCGACTTGAGGCGGGCCGTGACCATCGCGAATGCGGTGATAGCGCCACGGTTGTTCTCGATGACCACGTTATCGCCTGAGACGATGCCCTTCTCCTCGGCGAGCTCCTTGGAGATCTCGACGAACATCTTGGGCATGGTCTCGACGAGCCACGGCAGGTTGCGGGTGAGACCGCCGGTCTGCCAGTGCTCGGTGAGTCGGAAGGTGGTCATGACGATCGGGAACTTGTCCGCGGTTCCGCGGGTCTTCGCAGCTGATTCGACGACGACGACCGCGGGGTTCATCTGAGTGCCGGACATCTGGTTGTCGACCGGCGACTCGAACGGCTCGTAGTGCTCAGGGAACGGACCATCAGCGTTACCGGATGCGAAGAACCGGCTGACGCCCTCCGCGTTCATCATGAATGCGGTCTTGTTCGGCGGAATCGCTACTGCCTTACCGTCCACCGTCTTGGACCAACCGAAGTCCGGCACGTCGTTCCGCAGCCACTTCTCGCCGTCCCAGGCCACGAGGACCTTGTCCGGGTTGTAGGGCTTGCCATCGGCGTCGGCCGAAGCGCGATTGTAGATGATCCGGCGGTTCACCGGCCACGCGAATGCCCAACCGAGGTACGAACCGACCGGCTTCTCGAGGCCCTCACCCGGGTTATCCGCGTTGTCGCGGGCACCGGTGGGCTGCTGTGACGGATCTTCCCAGGCATCCTGCTTGTTGTAGTAGCCACTGTAGATCCAGTTGCCGCACGCAGTGGAGCCGTCTGCGCCAAGAAGCGTGAAGTTCTTGACGAGCTTCTTGTCTGCCACCGTGTAGCCGTTGATGGCCATGGCGACCTTGCGGACGTCTGCGTGGCCACTCTCATCCAGGTAGTCCCAGTTGAGCTTGGTGATCTGCTCGGGGTTGGCACCACCCTCGGCCTCGTAGAGCTCCTTGATCTTGAGGTACAGTTCCGAGACGATCTCGAGGTCGTCCTTGCAGTCTCCGGGCGGTTCCACGGCCTTGTAGCGCCACTGGATCCAGCGACCGGAGTTGGCCACCTCGCCCTGCTTCTCGTAGTGGCACGCCGCCGGAAGCATGAAGACCTCGGTATCGATCTCGGCCGGGTTCACATTGGCCTTCTCGCTCCAGAAGAGCGCGGTCTCGGTCTCCCACAGGTCGATGGTGACCATCCACTTCAGCTTCGCCATGGCGCGACGCTCCTGTGAGCAGTTCGGGCCACCGACAGCCGGGTTCTGTCCCCACAGGAACAGACCCTCCATCTTGCCGGCTTCCATGTGTTCGAACATGGCGATGTGGCTGTGGTTCGTGCCATCGAGCTTCGGCATCATGTCGTACGCGTAGTCGTTCTCGAGCGTGGCGTAGTCGCCGTAGAGCTCCTTGAGGTAGCTCACGATGAACTTCGGCCGGTTCGTCCAGTACCCGTTGACAACCGTGGTCTTCGCGAGATAGTCCGCCAGCTTCGGGTGACTACCTGCGACCGGCGTGGGGTTGTAACCGGGGATGATGTGGAACAGCAGCGCCATGTCGGTTGAACCCTGGACGTTGGACTCACCACGGAGGGCGTCAACGCCACCGCCGGCGATACCGATGTTGCCGAGGAGGAGCTGCATCATCGCCATAGCGCGCACGTTCTGCGAGCCGTACGTGTGCTGGGTCTGGCCCATCGCGTACATGATGACGCCGGCCTTGCCGGCCACACCCGTCGATGCGTACAGGTCCCAGACCTCGAGCATCAGGTCCTTCGGCATACCGGTGATGCTCGACACGAGATCCGGCGTGTAGCGGGCGTAGTGCTCCTTCATGAGCTGCCACACACAGCGCGGGTCCTGCAGCGTCGGGTCGGTCTTGGCCTTCTTGTTGACAGGAGCCGCGAACGCCGGAGTGCCGGGCTTGTTGACCCAGGAGTACGCACCGGTCGGTGTCGTATCCCACGGCACCTCTTCGGCGATCTCGTACGCCCACTTCGTGGCGTCGTACTTGCCGGTCTCCTCGTTGTAGCCCGAGAACATCCCGTCGTCGAACGTGAACGTGTCCTTAACGATATAGGACGCGTTCGTGTAGTTCTTGACGTAGTCCTCGTGGTACAGGCCGTTCTCCATGATGTAGTTGAACAGACCGCCGTAGAATGCGATATCCGTACCCGAACGGAGCGGGGCGTAGAGATCGGCGATTGCGGCGCTGCGGGTGAATCGGGGGTCGACGACGATGAGCTTCGCTCCGTTGTCCTTGGCCTCCTGCACCCACTTCATCGAGATCGGGTGGTTCTCAGCTGCGTTGCTGCCGTTGACCATGACGACATCGGCGTTCTTCAGGTCGATCCAGTGGTTCGTCATGGCACCGCGCCCGAACGTTTGGCCCAAACCTTGGACCGTGGCGCTGTGTCATATACGAGCCTGGTGCTCGATCCACGTCACGCCGAGCGCGCGCGCGAACTTCTGCACCACATAGCCCTCTTCGCTGTCGAGTGCCGCGCCACCAAGGTTGCCGATGGCTTCGCAGCGATTGACGGTGACACCCTTGTCGTCGACTGCGGTGTAATTGGCATCGCGGGTCGCCTTGACGCGCTTGGCGATCTCATCGATGGCCCACTCCCAGTCCTTCTCCTCGAACGCGTCGGCGCCAGGTGCGCGGTACTTCACCTTGGTCACGCGAGCCGGGTTGAGCATGAGCTCGCCCGTCTCGGGATCGTAGACGTTGCGGATGTTGAACTGGGCATTACCCTTTGAGCACAACGCGCCCCTGTTGATGGGGTGATCCGGATCGCCTTCCAGGTTGATGAGCTCGCCGTCCTTGACGGAGAGCACCATTCCGCAGCCGACACCGCAATAGCAGCAGATAGACGTCGACTCGGTTGCACCTGTGATGCGCATTTCCGGAACCGCATCAGCAGCGAACGCGTTCGAGGGGCCGAAGAGCTCGGCCAGCGCACCGGCTGCGAATGTCGCACCAGTGAGCTTGAAGAATCCTCGCCTCGAAAGGTTCACGCTTACCTCCCTACCTGAACTCGGGAACTACTCATGTCCAAACAGTAGTGTGCGCCGGTCACCCCCTTACTCTGCGCGACTGCGCGGGCCGTAGGCCTCGCGGGGCGGCGGACCTTCCGGCCCCTGCCCCGGGCTTCGGGGCCGCTGACGGATGGGGCATGCCCGCGTCTTCAGACGGCGGGCGGTGAGGGATGTCGCTCGTGAGACAACGAGAAACGCCACGGGTATGCGCGTATGCGCCGCCGTGGCGTTGACCGAACCGTCGACTGTAGCGTGCGTTGAGAATGCCGGTTCTCACGCGACCCCCTTACCAGAAGAAAGAGTACCACACGCACATCACACGTTGCCAAGTCGCGCCGTTGTCCGGCGATGGCGCGTGTTGAGGGAGGCTTCGTGCTGGGATGCGCGCGGCGGTGCTCGTACTCATCGTGGGATTCGACGTCACCTGGCGCATTCCTGCAATCAAACGAGTCCGGCCCGGACTTCGCGAGGCGCAGACGCGATGAGGCGCGCTTGACGTTGCGTTCAGGCGGATTAAGCTGTTACCAACGATCCGACGGGGGCGATCATGATCGAGCCAGCGCGCGACGTAGTGCCGGATCCGTTCGAGGACGTGCACCTGCTCGAACGGTTGTCGCAGGTTCCCGTCCACGAGGTGATGCGCTCTCCCGCGGTGGTCTTCGTAGGTGCCGAGACGATGGCACTGAGGGATGCGGCGGGTCGTCGCCGGTTCATCTACGTCATCGAGCGCGACGGTCGACTCGTCGGGTGGCTCGATACCAGCGAGATCCGGGACGGACACACCGCCCAGGATCTGACGACACACTTGGATCCGGGTACGGTCTCGATCTCGCCGGACCAGTCCCTGCGTGATGCCCTCTTGCGGATGCTCGAGCTCGGCTACAGGACCATCTCGGTCACTGACGACCGGCACCGGCTTGTCGGGGAGGTCACGATGGCCACCATCGAGGACGTCGCCGGCGAAGAGGCTACCTAAGGCGGGTGGCGCCGGGCTGCGTGGGGCTCTACCCTGAGTGCATGCACCGGCTCGAGGACATCGCGTCTGCCACCGTCGCCCACCACGACATGCTGCGTCCGGGCGCGGTCGTCGTCGCCATGGTGAGCGGAGGCGCCGACTCGGTGGCACTGCTGCGGCTGCTCGCCGCCGGCGCGCTGTGCGAGTTCGGCGGGCTGAGCGTGCTGCACATCAATCACCAGCTGCGTGGCGAGGCATCCGATGCCGACGAGGCGTTCGTGACCGCACTCTGCGATGAACTCGGTGTTGCGTGCACGACGGTGCGTGCAGACGTCTCGGCGCTTGCCGACGCTGAGGGCCTCAACCTCGAGGACGCGGGTCGCCGCGTGCGCTACGACTTTGCGGCAGCGGAACTCGAACGACGGTGCGGGGAGCGGGGAGTGCCGGTGGCGAAGGGCCGTGTGGCCGTCGGGCACACCCTCGACGACCGCATCGAGACGTTTCTGGCGCGGCTGTTGGCGGGGGCGGGCAGCGGCGGGCTTCGCTCGATCGCGCCCGTCCGCGACCGGATCGTGCGGCCGCTCATCGACGCGCGGCGCGCGGACGTGGTCAGCTACCTGGGCGCGATCGGTCAGCCGTGGCGCGAAGACGCCACCAACGCCGACACCTCGAGGGAGCGGGCGTGGGTTCGGGGTGAACTGGTGCCGCGCATCCTCGAGCGGAATCCGGCGTTTCACGCGGTGATGGCCCGGACGCTCGCGATCATCGCCGAGGAGGACGCGCTACTGGGCGACATGGCGGATGCGTTCGTCCACGACTTCTCGTGCCTCGAGACGGACGCGCTCGTCTTCGACCGAATGCTCATGGGCACGCTGACGCGCCCGATGCTGCGCCGTACCGTTCGCGCCGCGCTCATGGGTGCGTTCCCCGAGGCGTCGAGGCTCGAGTTCGAACACACCGAAGCACTCGTCGACGGTCTCGGCGATGATGACTTCTCGCGAGACCTTCCGTTCGGCCTGCGTGCCGAGACGGAGTACGGTAAACTAAGGATTTCCCGCAAGCAGGATGGTCTAAGGAGTGTCTCGCCCGGCGTGCTCCATCTGCCCGGCGAGGTCGACGCGGGAGCGGCGGGCGTGCTCGAGGCCCGCGTCGCACACGCGAGCGAGCCGGCTGGCGGCCCGGACCGGGTCTCGCTCGACGCGGATGCCGTCGCCTGGCCGCTGGTGGTGGACGCGATGCGGGATGGCGATCGCATCAGGCCGTTCGGCATGGAAGGTATGAAGAAGGTGGGCGATCTGCTCACCGATGCGAAGGTCCCGCGCCGCCTGCGTCCCACAGTGCCCGTTGTTCGTGACGGTGACCGGGTGGTATGGGTAGCGGGTGTACGACTCGCCGAGGACGTGCGGGTGACTCCCGCAACAGTGCGAGTCGCCGAGTTGGTATGGCGTCGGCCGGAAGCGGGTACCAACCCGCTGTCAGAGTGAGTGATGAGTGAGAGAGGGACGATGAGCATTCACGCCGACATCGACCACGTGGTCCTCACCGAGGAGCAGATCGCAGGGCGCACCCGCGAACTCGGTGCCGCGATCCGCACCGACTATGCCGGCGCGAAGCGGCCGCTGCTCCTGGTCGCGGTCTTGCGCGGAGCGGCGCTGTTCGTGGCCGATCTTTCCCGTGCCATCGAGGGGAAGGTCGAACTCGACTTCATGGCGGTCTCCAGCTACGGGTCCTCCACGAAGTCCTCGGGCGTCGTGCGCATCCTCAAGGACCTCGACGAGGACATCGAGGGCCGTGATGTCCTCGTGGTCGAAGACATCCTGGACACTGGCCTCACTCTTAAGTACCTGCTGCGCAACCTCGCCTCTCGCAAGCCGAACAGCCTCGAGGTGGTCACGCTGCTTGCCAAGGAAGGGAAACAGCAGGTACCGATCGACTGCAAGTACATCGGCTTCACCGTTCCCGACGACTTCGTTGTCGGTTACGGCCTCGACTTTGCTGAACGATACCGCAACCTGCCATACATCGGCGTCCTCAAGCCGGAGATTTACGCCGACTGAAGTCTGATAAGGAGCACCTCCGCGTGAATCGCAATCTGAGAACAGCGCTTCTCTACCTGATGTTCATCGTGCTCGCCCTGCTCTTCCTGGCGAGCGCGCTGTCGCCCGAGAAGGTCGATGAGCTGGACAGCTCCCGGTTCATGACCGCGCTCGAGGACGGGCGGGTCGTGTCCGCCGAGGTCTTCGCGCAGTCGCAGGAGATCGAGGGTGAGTACTACCCGGACGCGGCGGCCGAGAAGGCCGAGGAGCCGGTGGCCTTCACGACCACCTATCTCGATGGCCCCGCCCTCTCCGAGGCGCTGCAGGCGGCGAAGGCCGAGGGCGACCTCGAGTACAACGTCAACGTCCAGGACACAGCGGTCTGGCTGACGTTGCTCACGACGTTCGTGCCGATCGTGATCATCGTCATCGTGATGTTCTGGCTGATCAATCAGATGCAGGGCGGCAACTCCAAGGTGATGTCGTTCGGCAAGAGTCGGGCGAAGCGCATCACGCGGGACCAGCCGCGCATCACCTTCAAGGATGTCGCTGGCGTGGATGAGGCCGTGGAGGAACTCGAGGAGATCAAAGAGTTCCTCGAGAACCCGGGTAAGTTTCAGGCACTCGGAGCGAAGATCCCGAAGGGCGTGTTGCTCGTCGGCCCTCCCGGGACCGGCAAGACGCTGCTCGCCCGCGCCGTTGCGGGTGAGGCCGGCGTGCCGTTCTTCACCATCTCCGGCTCCGACTTCGTCGAGATGTTCGTCGGCGTGGGGGCGAGCCGCGTGCGTGACCTCTTCGAGCAGGCCAAGGCCGCGAGCCCCTGCATCGTCTTCATCGACGAGCTCGACGCGGTGGGCCGGATGCGCGGCGCCGGTCTCGGCGGCGGTCACGACGAACGCGAACAGACCCTGAACCAGCTGCTCGTCGAGATGGACGGGTTCGACATCAAGGACAACGTCATCATCATGGCGGCCACCAACCGTCCGGACGTCCTCGACTCGGCGCTCTTGCGCCCGGGCCGCTTCGACCGTCAGATCCTCGTGGACCGGCCCGACCTGAGGGGTCGTCACGACATCCTCAAGATACACACGAGGGGCAAGCCGCTTGGCGCGGCCATCGATCTTGAGGTGCTCGCGAGGCGCACGCCCGGCTTCACCGGCGCGGACCTCGCCAACTTCGTGAACGAGGCCGCCCTTCTTGCCGCACGCCATGGCAAGAAGGAGATCGAGATGACCGAGCTCGAGGACGCGATCGAGCGCGTGATCGCCGGTCCCGAGAAGAAGAGCCGCATCATCTCCGAGAAGGAGAAGCGGATCATCGCCTATCACGAGAGCGGACACGCGCTCGTGGGACACGTGCTGCCGAACACCGATCCGATCCACAAGATCAGCATCATCAGCCGCGGTCGTGCGCTCGGCTACACGCTCGCGCTGCCCGTTGAGGACAAGTTCCTTTCCGCGCGCGGGGAGATGCTAGACGAGATCGCGATGATGCTCGGAGGCCGGGTGGCCGAGGCGATCGCCATCGGCGACATCACCACCGGTGCGAGCAACGATATCGAGCGCGCCACCAAGCTCGCGCGGCAGATGGTCACGCAGTACGGCATGAGCGACAAGCTCGGCCCCATGACCCTCGGCGAGGGTCAGCACGAGGTCTTCCTCGGCAGGGACTTCTCCGCGCAGCCGAACTACTCGCAGGAGATCGCCTTCGAGATCGACAAGGAGGTGCGTCGCCTGATCGATGAGGCGTACGACGTCGCCTTCAAGATACTCACGGAGCGCCGTGAGCTGCTCGATCTTATGGCCGAAGTGCTCGTCGAGCGCGAGACGGTGGACAAGGACGAGCTCGAGGCGCTGCTCGACGGCCGCTGGGCCGAGTACCTCGAGGAAGAGAAGCTGCATCCCAAGGAGGAGCAGGCCGATTCCGGTAAGGGTAAGCGCAAGAGCCCGAAGGACGAACCGCCCAGCGAGCAGGCAGACCACTCGGACGACACCTCACTGCTGGGCGTGCCGGTCGCCGATGCGGGTAGCCCTGCATCCTGACCGCCCGACCGAACGACTCGATTTGAAGGCGTCGTCCCACGGGCGGCGCCTTCACGATTCCCGGGCGAGATGTTGACCAAGTCAGATATATGTTTTATACATCTAGGTACACAGAACGGGAGGCCGCTGATGAGCAGTGCGGAGCACGATCACGCGAGCGAGGCGTCGGGCGCAGCTGCGATGCCGGCTCAGCGGCGCAGGCGCTGCTGCGAATCGGGTGACGGTACCCGGCGCGGCGCCGGCGGCGGGCGCGGTGCGTTCGTCGAGCCGGCGC
>JBASOJ010000032.1:0-21623 GCA_049658145.1 Coriobacteriia bacterium | reverse complement strand
GGACGGGGTGGCTCGCCGCCGCGGCGATCGCGAGCGCGCTCACGCTGGCGGTCTCGGCAGGCGTGGGGGCGCTGGGGTAGGCGGCTAGATGAGCTCGCGGATCTTGCACGCGCCGCTCGCGATGAGCTCGCGGTCGGCAGTCACCAACTCGCACTTCAATCTCTCGGCCAGCGCCGCGAAGAGCGCATCGTACACTGTGATCCGATGCTCCACGGCCATCTCGGCGGCGCGCGCCAACAGCACCGCATCGGGTTCCACGAAGTCCAAGCGCAGCTTGCGCAGCAGCTCCACTGCGCGCTTGATCTGGCCTGCGGTTGCGTGGTGAGACCACAGCGCGTTCATGATCTCGAGCAGCAGGTGCGTGGGCGCGACGAGCATGATCAGGCCCGCCTCCTGGTCGCCGAGTAGCGCCCGTGCTTCGGCGACGTGCACTTCGCCCTGCGGCTTGAGCCACTTGAGGGCGACGGAGGAATCGATCACGACCGGACCCGCGCTCATCGCTCTCCCGCCTTGCGGCCGTCACGGTCTCGCTCGGCCCGGATGGCATCCGCCGCGTCGAACTCCTCAAGCTCTCCGGCAAGCTTGGCCATCTGCCTGATGGCTCCGCGGATGCTCGCCCGACGCTCGGCCTCGGCCTGCTCCTCCCGGATCCGCGCAACGTAGAGCGCGGTCGCTTCCTGGACGATCCCGCTGCGAGAACGTTTCAGCTCGGCGGCGAGCTCGTCGACGTCGTCGAGCAGCCCGTCGGGGATGGACACGTTGATCTTCGCCATCGCCATGGTAGTCCTCCGTGGTAGTGCCGTATGGTAGTGCTGATGAGTGTATACCCAAGGGCGACTGGCGGCCACGGCCATGTGTCACCGCTCAGCGCGAGGCGATCGGCGCTGCTTCTACGACTCCCTCACCCCGCACCGATGGTGCTTTCCGCGATGTGCCTCTGATGGAGACCTGAAAGCCGCTCGCCTGCGCTACAATGCACGCGTGCGCAACCGTCCGCGCAGCACTCGAGGGGAGATCATGGCTACCGAGGAGCCGAAGCAACCGGTCGACTACCGCGCCGCCGGCGTGGACACCGCTGAAGGTGCGCGCGCCGTGGAGGGCATCCGCAGCCACGTGCGCGCCACGTACCGTCCCGAGGTGATCGGCGATATCGGCGGTTTCGGCGGACTGTTCTCGGCGGCCGCGTTCAAAGGGATGGCCGACCCGGTGCTGGTCTCTGGCACCGACGGCGTGGGCACTAAGCTCAAGCTCGCGCAGCTGCTCGACCGCCACGACACCGTGGGCATCGACCTCGTGGCGATGTGCGTGAACGACATCCTCGCTTCCGGCGCCGAGCCCCTGTTCTTCCTCGACTACGTGGCAGTCGGCAAGCTCGTCGCCGCGCGTATGGAGCGCATCGTCGCGGGCATCGCCGAGGGCTGCGTCCAGGCGGGTTGCGCGCTTCTGGGCGGCGAGATGGCCGAGCACCCCGGCACCATGGACCCCGGCGACTACGACCTGTGTGGCTTCTGCGTGGGCGTGGTGGAACGCCCGAAGATGATCACCGGCGAGACGATCGCCCCGGGCGACGTGATTCTCGGCCTGGGCTCGACTGGCCTGCACAGCAACGGCTTCTCGCTCGTGCGCAAGGTGCTGGTGGAGGGTCGCGAGGCTGAGCTTGCAGTGCCGCGCGTGGATCTCGGCGGCGTCACGCTCGGCGAGCTACTGCTCACGCCCACCCGTATCTACGTGAAAAGCGTGCTCGCCACTCTCGCCGAGGTGCCCATCAAGGGCATGGCGCACATCACCGGCGGCGGCATCACCGAGAACCTCGACCGCGCACTACCCGAGACGTGCGATGCGCGTGTCGTGCGCGGCTCGTGGAAGGTGCCACCCGTTTTCGGGCTTGTGCAGGAAGCCGCCGGCATCGACGACGACAGCATGTACCGCACGTTCAACATGGGCATCGGCTTCGCACTCGTGATGGATCCCAAGGACGCGCCGGCTGCTGCGGCGAAGCTGCTCGAGCTCGGCGAGACGGTTGCCGAGATCGGCGAGATCGTGGAAGGCACGGGGGTGGTCACGTATGCCTGAGCTCGGGGCCCCGCAGATCTGGGACGCGGTGGACGTGCCAGCCGAGGCAGAGGAGGAGCTGCCGCTCGCACTCGGCGTGCTCATCTCGGGCAGTGGCACCAACCTGCAAGCCATCATCGACGCCGTCGCAAGCGACGCGCTCGACGCACGCATCACCGTGGTTATCTCCAACAAGGAGGGCGCGTACGGGATGGAGCGTGCACGGCGCGCGGGCATCCCAGCGGTCCACATCGATCCCGCCGCTTACGGCGACTACCGCGCATACAACCACGCCATCCGCGAGGCTCTCGAAGCCCACGGCGTCGAGCTCGTGGTGATGGCGGGCTACATGCGCCTACTCGGCAACGAGGTCCTGCGCGCGTACCCACACGCGGTCATCAACCTGCACCCGGCGCTGCTGCCCGCGTTCCCGGGTGCGTCCGCCATTCACGACGCGTTCGACTGGGGCGTGAAAGTCACCGGCGTCACGGTGCACTTCGCCGACGAGGAGTTCGACCGGGGGCCGATCATCTGTCAGGAGGCCGTGCGCATCGAGGAGTCCGACACTGTCGAGACCCTCGAGACGAAGATCCACGAGGTGGAGCACCGGCTGATCGTGGAGGCCATCAGGTTGATCATCACGGAGCGTGTGAGCATCGAAGGACGCATCGTACATATCAGCGAGGGGTAGGGAGCTTCCGAGAATGGATAACGTCACCGTCAAGCGCGCGCTCGTCTCGGTCACCGACAAGACCGGTATCGCCGAGTTCTGCAAGGCCCTCTCCGATGAGTTTGGTGTGGAGATCGTCTCCACCGGCGGCACCGCCAGGGCGCTTGCAGAGGCAGGCGTGCCCGTGCGGCCGATCGACGACCTCACCGGCTTTCCCGAGATGATGGACGGCCGCGTGAAGACGCTGCACCCGAAGGTGCACGGCGGGCTGCTCGCGCGCCGCGACGTGCCGGAGCACATGGCGGCGGCTGCAGAGCACGGCATCGGCATGATCGACATGGTGGTCGTGAACCTCTACGCGTTCGAGGCCACCGTCGCGCGCGAGGGCGTGACCCTCGAAGACGCGGTCGAGAACATCGACATCGGCGGACCCAGCATGCTGCGCTCGGCGGCCAAGAACTTCGAGGCCGTGACCGTGGTGACCGACCCAGCCGAGTACGAGGTCGTGCTCGAGGAGATGCGGTCCACCGGCGGCTCGACTGTCCGCGACACGCGCAAGCGCCTCGCCACCGATGTGTTCCGCCTCACGAGCGCCTACGACAGCGCGATCTGGATGTACCTCTCGCGCTACGGTCACGAGCGCTTCCCTGAAGAGGTTCGCTTCCGGCTCGAGAAGGTGCAGGACCTGCGCTACGGCGAGAACCCGCATCAGGACGCCGCGTTCTACCGCTTCGTCGACGCCAAGGAGCACACGCTGGCTCGCGCGACGCAGATGCAGGGCAAGGAGCTCTCGTACAACAACATCCTGGACACCGACTCCTGCTGGGCCGCGGTGCGTGAGTTCACGGAGCCCTGCTGCGTGATCGTGAAGCACACGAATCCCTGCGGGCTTGCTGTAGCACCTGATCTCGTCACCGCGTACGCCCGTGCCTACGAGGCCGACCCGGTCTCGGCATACGGAGGGGTGATGGCGTTCAACCAGATCGTCACGGTCGACGTGGTCGAGGCGATGTTCGAGAACAAGCACTTCGTGGAGGTGATCATCGCTCCCGACTACGAGCCGGCGGTGGTCGAGCTCCTCGATGAGAAGCGCAACCTTCGCGTGCTCAAGACGGGCGGGACCAGGCTCACTGGCGGTCACTACGAGTCGCGCGCTGTCGAGGGCGGCATGCTCGTGCAGACCTCGGACAGCGTGGGCGAGGACCAGTCGCGCTTCCGCGTGGCCACGATCGCCAAGCCCACCGATGCCGAGATGGAGCAGCTGCTCTTCGCCTGGAAGGTCGCCAAGAGCGTGAAGTCCAACGCGATCGTGCTCACCAAGGACTTCGCCACCATCGGCATAGGCGCCGGGCAGATGAACCGCGTGAACTCGGCGCGGATCGCCGTGGAGGCAGCGGGCGACAGGGCCCGCGACGCCGTGTGCGCCTCGGACGCATTCATGCCGTTCCCGGACACGCTCGAGGTCTGCGCCGAGGCCGGCGTGACCGCGTTCATCCAGCCCGGTGGCTCCATCCGCGACGACGAGGTCATCGCCGCGGCCAACCGCCTCGGCGTGTCGATGGTCTTCACCGGGTACCGCCACTTCCGGCACTAGGCGCGGCGGTGGAGAAGCCCGCCGAGGAGTGGGCGCGCGCCGCAGCTGAGCTCGAGCCGCTGCGGTTGGAGTTCAGCATCTACGAGCAGAGTGCGTCGCGTCGTCTCGCGCTTGTCGTGGTCGGACTTGTGATTGCGCCCGGCGCATTGATGAGCGTGATCGCGGCTCTCGATGACCCGGCGGGTGGAGCATTCATGGCCGGGGTGTTCGGGCTCCTGGGTCTGACCGTGCTGGGTGCGCAGCGCATACTCGCACGCGACCGCAGCGAACCGGTCACGCTCTCCGGCACGACCATGTGGGGCCGAACATCACCTCCTACGATTCCGTCCGAGCGACAGGTGATCTATTCGGTGTATGGGACCCGGACGTCCCGCTGCGCTTTCTCTACTAGCGGCCTGTCGTGAGCTGCGCATCCGCAGTCCCCGGGTTGTCTTCCGGCGCTGGTAAGGCGTATGCTCAGAAGTAAGGTGGCAGTGCATAGTAAGGACTCGCGGAGCCGCTTTGGAGGTGCGCCGTGCCCGATGCCAAGATCACGTCCAAAGGTCAGGTCACCATACCCGCCGAGGTGCGGGAAGCGCTCGGCTTGAAGAAGGGCGACATGCTCGCCTTCGAGGTTCAGACCGAATACGTGGTGGTGCGCAAGCGGCCGAGCCTGGCCGAAGTGCTGGAGAAGCACAAGGACCTGCTGCCGGTCAGAGAGCCGCTGTGCGCGACGAAGGACGAGGCGCTTGCCGCGTACTTCCAGAATCTCGAGCCGGATGACCTGGCGGATGAACCCTTCTTCGCCCGGCCCAAGCGGTTCGAGGAAGGCGTCGAGTGAGCACCTTCCTAGACACTAATGCGGTGCTTGCGGCCTTACTCCCTGAGCGGCGGGACGAGAGAGCTCGTACGGCCGACTGGATGCTGGAGCACGGTCGGCTCACCGTGGCGGAGTGCGTGCTCGTTGAGACTTGCTGGGTACTCCAGTCGGTCTATGACTATCCGCGGCATCACATCGCCCGCGCGCTGCGGTTGGCCCTCGAAAGCGAGGATCTCATCGCCTGGGATCCGGTTCTCGCGGATCGGTCCCTGGCGCTGATGGAGCATGATCCGAGACTCGGGATCGTGGACTGCATCCTCGCCTCAAGGGCTCTTGACGGCGACATCGTCTGCACGTTTGACCGTCGCCTGAACCGCACGATCGAGAACCTCTAGCCGCTACTCCTTCACCATGTGCACCGTGCGCTGCGGGAAGGGGAAGCTGATGCTCTCTTCGGCGAACCGCGCATGAAGTGTCTTGATGAATGCGCTGCGCAGGGGGAACTGGTCGCCGTAGCCGGGCACGTAGAGTATGGCCGCGCAGAGGATCTGTGAGTCCTGGAACGCGCGGATCCGCACCACGGGTTCGTGCTCGCCCACATCGTGCCCCGCTTCTTGCATCACCTGCAGGGCCACCTCTGTAGTCACTCGCTCCACCTTCGCGAGGTCTGAGTCGTAGGCCACGCCGAACTCCACGGTGGTCGCTACGGCTTCGGCGGGCAGACGGTAGTTGGTGACGGTCGCCTGGGCGAGCTTGCCGTTGGGCACGATCACGAGATTGTCGGTCAGTGTGCGTAGTGTGGTGGTCCGCCAGGCGATGTCGACCACCGTCCCCTCCTGGCCGGCATCGAGGAGCAGGTAGTCACCGGGCCGTATCTGCTTGGATGCGACGAGCTGGAGCCCCGCGAAGAGGTTGCTGAGCGTGTCCTGCAGCGCGAGCGCCACCGCAAGACCGCCCACGCCGAGTGCGGTGATGACCGGCGTGATGGAGATGCCGAGCACGTTGAGCACGAAGCCGGCGCCGAGGATCACGATCGCCACGCGCGCGATGTTCACGAAGATGCTGGTGACCGGGACGGCGCCGGTGGCGCTCATCCAGCGGCGGACGAGGCTGCCAACGACGCGCACCGCGATCACGGTGGCGATCACGATCACAACGATCGCGGCACCCTTGGAGAGGGTGGACTGTGGGATGTCGAGTCCGGCAAGCGTCACGTAAGTGCCTTTCGTACGGCGTTGTTCTTGTCGATTATACGGCTCGGGCGCGGAGCCCGACGGCGTCCATCGTGCTTCGCGCGTTGACCGACTCGCATCGCGTGATAAACTACCCCTTGCGCTTGCCGCCGGGCCGTGCGGGTGCGGCACGGAATCTGCAGGTCACGGGCCGTTAGCTCAGCTGGCAGAGCAGGGGACTTTTAATCCCAAGGTCGCTGGTTCGAGACCAGCACGGCCCACCAATCGCATACCAGGCCCCCATCGTCTAGCGGCCAAGGACTCCGCCCTTTCAAGGCGGCAACAGGGATTCGAATTCCCTTGGGGGCACCATTTGTTCGCAGGTCAGAGGGGGTGCGGCCTCTGATTTGTCGCCCGATTTGTCGCCCGATTTGATTTCCATTGCACCCAAGGCGCCGCTGAACAGGTCGCCGAGACTGTCGGCCGCCGCTCTCTGGGTGCGGCGATCGGACCAGCAGTAGGTGTCCATCGTCGCGACGGCATTCACTGTCGATGCGGCTTCATCTGCGGCCTTCGAGTTCCTACGCACCGATCCGCGTGTGCGCGGCATCGTGCGCTTGGAGAAGCGCTCGGACGGGCAAGATGCACGGCTTCTGCCGGGCGCGGTCTACGAGATCTGGCGCGTGCGCGATACATCGCCGCTTGCCGCACCGTTCGATCCGGCCGAGGATCCGGCTGATCCTGCCGCGACGCTCACGACCGACGCTCAGGGCGTCGCCCGATCCGAACCGCTCGAGTACGGGTGCTACTACGCGGTCGAGACTACCGCGGCTGTCGGTCACGCGCTCGATCCCGCGCGTCACTACTTCGAGATCCGCGAGGACGCGGCCGTGATCTCCCTTGAGCTGACCGACGACGTCCTGCCGGTGAACCACGGCGGGGTGATGCTGCGGTACCGGAACATCTGGGATGGCACGGAGATCGCCAAGGCGTGGGGCTACAACGCTGAGATCGGCACCAAGTACATGCCGCGTGTCCGGGCCGAAGGCCTCGACAAGATGCCGATCGGGGGCTACTCGTACGTGTCAGCCGACTACGCACCCTATACCGAGCTCGTCGACGGCAAGCTGCTGGTCACGTACTGGTACCGGCAGACCCTTTCCGGGGACTGGCTGAAGGTTCGCACCGGCGATGAGGGCCGGGCATGGCTCACGGCCAGGGACCGCGAGACCTTCGGACTGCTCTCGGATGCCGAGCTCTACTCCCGGCTTCTCGAGGCGAAGGCCGCGAACCCGGACGTGATCGGCTACCTCTCGATACCCGACACCGACCTCCATGAGCCCGTGGTGCAGACCACCGACAACGTGACCTACCTCACACACGCGGCGGATGGCGATGCCGACGCGCGTGGCGCGATCTTTGCCGACTACCGCTCGCCGCGCTATGTCGGCGACAGCTCGCGGGAGACGCTGCTCCACGGGCACAACATGCGGGACGGCTCGATGTTCGGAGTTCTCGCCTCCTATGGGGACGCGGACTTCTGGGCGGCGCACCCCTTCATCCAGTACGTCGACGCCGCCGGCAACGGCGGGACGTGGCTCGTCTACTCGGCCCAGCAGACCGATGGCTCCGACGATGCGTTCGCGTTTCCAGTCATGCGGCCGTACTCGGATCGTGTTGCGCGCTGGGCGGATCGCTCGCTCCTGGATCCGGGTTTCCGGCCGGATCCCGCCGGCCGTACGCTCACGCTCTCAACGTGTGCGTATCACGATGAGGACGGCAAGTTGCTCGTGCATGCCGAGCTGATCGAGGGCTACTCGAACGGTGACGCCGGCAACTGAGGTCCCCTCCCGGGAACCACCGGCGGCCCCCCTCACGGCTGCGGGTTTCGATGGTTCGAAGCAACACTCCCGGCCCCCCACCGGGGGTGTTGCGCTTGCCGCATCAGTCGCAGGCCTTCTCCGCGTCTTCCGCCTACGGACCCGCATGAGGCAAGGCCATGAATGTCGTGCCCACAACCGGTCAGCTACACTCCTAGTAGCAGTTCTGGTGGCCCTGCAGGTGAGGAAGCATCAACCATGAGCACCGACCGTTCTGCGGAGTATCTAGAGAGCCTCGTTCGCGAGCTGTGCAAGCTGCCCACCGAAGTGGAATGGGTCGAGTTCAAGCTCAACAACGAGAAGCCCGACGAAATCGGCGAGTACGTGTCGGCGCTCGCGAATTCGGCAGCACTGTCCGGCAAGGCTCACGGCTATCTCATCTGGGGTATCGGCGATGACGATCACGAAATAGTCGGCACCGGTTTCTCGCCGGGCACCACGAAGGTTGGCAACGAGGAACTCGAGAACTGGCTCCTGCGTCTCCTGGACCCCAAGATTCACTTCAGCTTCCACGACGTGATTGTGGATTCCGTCCCGATCGTTCTCATGGAGATCGATCCCGCGTTTCGGCACCCGGTCAAGTTCAGGGGCCACGAGTACGTTCGCGTCGGCTCGTACAAGAAGAATCTGAAGGACTTTCCCGAGAAGGAGCGAGAGCTCTGGCGCATCTTTGACAGCACGCCGTTTGAGCGTCTCGTCGCCGCGGAGCGCATTGCCGATGAAGATGTGCTTGTCCTTCTCAACTTCGAGGCCTATTTCGAGTTGCTCGGTCTGCCGGTTCCTGTCGGCGGCCCTCGGATATTGGAGGCGCTTGAGGCCGACGGGCTGATCGTGGCCAACCAGGCCGGCGGTTGGGACGTCTCAAACCTTGGGGCGATCCTGTTCGCTCGGCACTTGGATAGATTCGGCCCGCTTGGCCGAAAGGCGATGAGGGTCATCCTGTACTCAGGAGTCAGCCGTGTCGAAGCCATTCGCGAGCAGGTTGGCGTCATGGGATACGCGAGCGGGTTCGAAGGCCTCATCGACTACATCAACGGCCTGCTCCCATCCAACGAGGTCGTTGGGCGCGCACTGCGAACGACAGTCCCGATGTATCCGGAGCTCGCCGTTCGTGAACTCGTAGCCAACGCGCTCATCCACCAGGATCTGTTCGCTTCTGGCGCTGGACCCATGGTTGAGATCTTCTCAGACCGCATCGAGATCACGAACCCCGGTGAGCCGCTCGTGGACACGGACCGGTTCGTCGACTCGCCGCCACGATCCCGCAACGAGCTGCTTGCGTCTCTCATGCGGCGTATCGGTACGTGTGAAGAGCGAGGAAGCGGTTGGGACAAGATCGTATTCCAATCGGAGCTCTTCCAACTGCCGGCTCCTCTGGCCGAGGTCGTCGAAGGCAGCACTCGAGTCGTACTCTTCTCCCCGCGACCCCTCGGTAGCATGGACAAGGCGGACCGAATTCGATCCGTCTATCTGCATGCGTGTCTGCGCCACGTCAATAGAGAGAGTCTAACGAACGCCTCGGTGCGCGAGCGGTTCGGGATTGAGAAGAAGAACAGCGCCACCGCCTCACGGCTCATCAAGGAGGCAGTGGACGCCAGGATGATCGTGCCGTTTGATCCCAACGCTGGCAACAAGGCCATGCGCTACCTCCCGTTCTGGGCGGCGCCCCAGCAGCGATGATTTCTTTGATGGGTGCTTGATGAACGCGGTCTCGGAGTCGCTGTCTCAACGAGAAACACCAGCTAGAGCGCGTGTCCTGAGACATGTCTTTCTTTGATGGATCCGTGACAAGTTGTGACCGTGTGTCCTGTCAGGTTGGCGGCGGTCGTGTACATGCTCGACGCCGTGTTGCCGGTTGCGAGGCTCGCGGCGAGGTAGGCGACCTTGGCCGGGTGCCTATCGTCCAGACCCTCGATGATCTCCTTGAGTGGATAGATCGTCTCCTGCCGCATGCTGCCGGCGCGCACCGCGGTTCGCTCTTTGCCATACGTTCCGAGCGTCCGGTAGACGTTGAACATGTTGCGCGACAGCGGGTCGACGCCTTTGGGTTCACTGGCGATCAGGAGCGCCGTGGCCGCGATGATCGCCTCGGCGCTGGCGTTCCAGAACGCCTCATTGCCGCCATGCCCGCCGAGCTGTGCCGAGACGATCGTCTTGGCGAGTTCGTGCGCCATGTCCTCGGCGTGTGCGATCTCATCCGACCAGAGCAAGTCGACGATGAGATCCAGCGGCGACCACTGGACGGACCGCGAGGGATCACGCAGGTCGATCGTGTCGACGCGGTAGCCCTTGGCCTTGAGGTGCTCGCAGGCGGTGAGGTAGAGCTCGCCTTTGGGGTCCGGAATCACCATCGACTCACCGAGTTCGCCGAGCGCGTAGATGCTCGGAAGCACGATCCGTCGCGTCTTACCCGAGCCGGTGGAGCCGATCACGAGTACGTGGCCCTCTGAGCCCGAGAGGTAGTAGGTCTCTTTGCGGCCCCGTTCGGCCGGGATGGCGCCGATCACGAAGCCCGAGACGCCCGGTGCCGCCGGTGCGCGGGCGCATGAGGTGGCCGGAGATCCAGACCCACCAGGCCACGATCGCCGTGATGAGGAGGAGTGAGAGGATGAGCGTGGTCGGACTCGTGACGGCGGACAGCCAGCGGGTGGGGAGGGGAGTGTGCGCCCACGTCGTGGATGGCGCGGCGTGGGCAGAGCGACCAAGGGCCAGTGAGGCGAGGGCGGAGAGAGCTAACGGGATGAGGGCGGCGGCTAGCGTTGCCGCCACGCCGGCCGACGCGACTCGCCAGATCCCAGCCTTCCGAGCCACGTGCACCTCCTGACCTCAGTGTCTTGTATTGGGCTGGGGTGGAAGCTAGCACACGAGGCTGGCGGTCCCGGACTTTGTGGCTGGGCGGGCCGCTTCACTACTCGCGGTGAGTGATACTCGGCGACTAGGTCCAACTTGGAGACAACCGGAGACGGCATCGACGCTCACGGTGGCGCATCGGGTCGAAGCGTGATAAGCAGAACTAGGCAAGATGTGGGGTCAACATTCTACAGACTGCTCAATCGTGGGTTAGGCGGAGAGATGGGACTCGCTCGAACACACGTCGGTTGGGAGAACGAGCATCTAGCGACCTTTCTGTTGTCTCGAGTCTCGTTTGTCGCCAGTCCCGCCACCGTCGCGGATGATGTCGGAACCGACCTCTTCTGCACGCTTTTCGAGCGCACCCGGAAGGAAGACACCGACCTCCTCGTTCCGCGCAGTTCAATCGCCGTCCAGGTCAAGAGCTCGCGCAAGTCCATCAATGTAGCGCCACAGTTGGAGTACCTGGCCCGTCTCGAGATTCCATACTACGTCGGCGTCGTCAATCAGAAGGAAATGGCCCTTGACCTATTCTCCGGGCGTTTCCTGCCCCTAATGCTCTCGTACCGTGGTCGTCATTCACGACTGGACTTCGTGCTCGTCGATGAACTAAGTGATCACTACCGCATCGGCGACGACGCCACCGGCTACAAGATCGAGTGCCCCAGGGTGACGACCCTCTGCGCCAACGACGACCCTGAGACTCGAAAGATGAAGGCCGAGCTCATTCGAGATGACGCTGCATTGGGCCTCAAGGCGATAGCATCGCGCTTGAACCGGGAGTACATCTTCAACACGCCGAACGGTCTCGAGATCTTCACCGGCAGCGATTCGGCAACCACTTTCCGCAGCAACTTCTTCGAACGCTACGCGGAGGCGCTCCATAACCTTGCTTGGCTACTCGAGAATCATCAACAGGTCTCAGATGCCGAACTCGATGCATATCTGTCGGTGTACGACACGTTGGTCGGTGCTGCGTCCGTACCAGATTACGTTGGCGAGGCCTGGAAGAGGGTCCTCGCAGCGCGGGAGACTCCCGCCTAACCCCGGCATCCACACAGACGCTGCACCGCGTACGCTACTCTACCCGAGGGGGCATCGGCATCGGCAGCGCTGGTGATGCCGAAACACGTTAGACGCAACGAACAACACCGCCAGGGGGCACTTGTGTCATCTCGTTTCGACCGCGACGCATGGAATCGCATCGAGTCGCTCGCATATGCGATTCGAGAATGGCTCGGCGACTACAACACGCCTGAGCGCTACGAGGCTGTGAACGATTTGGCGAAGGTTCGCGATTTCCTACACATCGTCGATCTCATGGAGACAATCCTGTGCCACGTGGAAATCGCTTCGGTCCTGGCGTGTGACACCAGAAGCAACCCAGCCTTGGATGACTTCTGGGGCTTTGACGTAGAGGAGTTCTTCGTCTCCAGCCAACTCGAAGCGTGCTATCAACTGTCGAATGGCTGCAGGGAGATTCGCAAGCTCGCTCAGGAAGATGCGTTGTTCGGAATCTTCAGCGGTACCGCCCCGGAGCTGAACGAGACATGGCTGGCTCGCCACAAAGTGACGCATTTCCGCCCGGATCAGTTCGAGAGCCATCCCATCGCAGAGAGGCACACGATTCTGCGCAGACCCTACAGCATCAAAGACGGCGTCCTCGTGAAGCAGCTCGCGCGTGACACGGGTCCCAGGTTCGCAGCATTCCTTGGGGATGCCACCAGCAACGTCCTCAGCTACCTGGAGGGACTGCATGGAATCACATGCGGGAGCGCACATGACGAACACCGCGGATAGACGTGCGTCTAACCCGCGCTTCCACCAGGCGCGCGCATGGTTGTGTACTCTGAAAGCGCACGCGCGCTGGTGAAGCGCAAACACGTTGATATGAGATGGCCGGTCAACCCCTGCTCGTTCAAGGCGGTCTTCGCCCTGAGGTCGGTGCAAGCGGGCGGGCACATGGGAACGGCGCTCGACCATGCTGATATCCGGGGATTCGAACCCCACATCCCGGTCGGACCGGGGATAAGCCTCAAACTAGGCGCGCGCTTACATGTGTCGCATAACGTTCTCGAGGATCTCCCCGGAATATGGCGCCCGCCCGCGTGCATGGCTGACTGCCTCGCTGGTCCGAGGTTGCCGGTCATGAGACCCGAGACGAACCCCGAGAGCTCGCGGGCCGTGGCCACCACGGCGGTGTGCGCACCCTTCTTCGCGGCAAGGCGGCGGTAGACGGCGTTCAGCCGTACCTGCGCCGCCCACGAGTAGGCCGCCACTTCGGGCGACTGCCCTTCGAGCCGTTCACGCAGCTTGCCGCGCACCGCAGGCGCGTGCCGGTACGCCCAGGCGGATTCCACGAGCACGCGGCGGATGTGCGGTTGCCCGTCTTGGTGATCGAGCCCTGGTGCCGGGAGGCCCCGCTTGAGTGCTCGGAGGGGATGAGTCCGGTGAAGGCCATGTACGCACTCGCATCCGGGAAGCGGGTGAAGACGCACGTCTCGGCGAGGATGGTCATGGCCGTGAGCGTGGAGATGCCGCGAAGCGCACTCAGGCGCGCCACACCCTCCGCGAAGGGCTCTGTGGCCGCGAGCTCCTCGATACGTCTTCCCATCTCGGAAAGCTGCGCGTCACGCACGAAGTAGGCGGCGAGCAGCTGGGAGAACGCCTCTTGGGCGTACGGTTCGTCGAAGCGAAGAGCCCGCATCCAGACCTCGAAGCGGACCGACCACTTGTCACCTGGCCCCGGATAGCGCTTGCCGTAGCGCATGAGGAAGCTCCTGATCCTCTGCCGGGCGATCCGTCTGTCGCTCTTGACCTCCTCGCGGACTCTGATGAGGTCGCGGACGGCCTCCTCGGCGTTCGTGGGCACGCGGACGCACGTCAGCTCGCCCGCACGGTGCAGGCGTGCGAGGTTGCGTGCGTCGATTCTGTCGGTCTTGACGCGCGCGCCGCTCCGCCGAGGGATGAGCGATGGCGCGATCACTTCGCACGGAACACCGAGCGAGGTGATCAGGCGGTGCGTGTCATAGCCCGTCGGGCCCGCCTCGTAACAGACGCGAAGCACCGAGGGGTCCTCATGGCGCCGGAACAGCCGGCGGATCGCCTCCGGGGTGTTGGGGATCACCCGCTCGTCGACTTCCGTGGTGCCGGGGCGCAGCACCGCCACGGCGATCGTGTCCTTGTGCACGTCGAGCCCGATGTGAGTACACTCGTTCATGGCCGGTCCCTCCGTTTGTCGGCGCCCCGGGGCCTGTTCCTCGGGGACAATCCACGTATACACCGGATCGGACCGGCCATCTCATGGTGAGTAGGCAGAGTCGGAGAGACGGGAAGACAGATGCGAGTGCCACCGTCGCAGCGAGATTGGCTGAAAGTCTCTCCGGATGGTTTCGAGCGGATTGTCGTCGCGGAGTTGCGGCAACTCGGTAAGGCTCTTAAGTCGTTCCAGGTCGAGCATCAGGCCGTTCTCGCGACTCCTGAGGGTGAGTTCACGATGGATGCCATGGCGACATTCGAAGCGCTCGGCTCTGATTTCCTCGTCCTCGTTGAGTGCAAACACCACAAGAACCCGATCAAGCGGGAACTCGTGCAGGTGCTCTCGGACAAGCTGACTTCCTCCCATGCGCAGAAGGCGATGTTGTTCTCGACGGCGCCGTTCCAGTCGGGCGCGCTCGAATTGGCCGCAGCCCGCCGCATCGCGCTCATCCATGTGACTGAGGGCGGTCCTGTTTGGGAAACCAAGGGGGCTGGCGGTCCGACCGGGCCGAATCGCGCGTACGACGCCCACTGGGTAACGATGACTGACTCTGGGGGCGTGACCTACCGTTTCGGCGGGTACGAGGCTCTCGCAACGTGGGTGTTCGACGCACCCGCCTAACAAGCGCATCCAGCTGACGGCCAGGAGCGCTAGACTTGTCGAGGGCGCACGGGCCGCAGCCGATGCGCAAATGCGTTAGGCCTATGCTGCGGCATGTGGGGGGGCAAGATGCCAGACTACGCATGGGACACGCTTAGTCGTGCGCAGATGAACATCGTGGACGAGATCCTCGGCACACGCGTGCAGATGAATACGCGACGCCCTGCTGCAGCCTTCTACGTGGTGCGAGTCAAGCACAGAATCCTTGCCCTCACATCCCTCTTCGATGAAGGCAACTACGTGCCGGCCGTCCCGATCATACGAGTCGCTTACGAAGATTGGCTGTCAGCCGCTTGGGCACTAGCCCCCGGGGACCACAACCGTGAGATTGAATTCATGGACGAGATAGGCGCTGAGTACGCGCGTCTCTTCAAGCGGTTTCGAGCTTTGTGCGGCCGGAAGGCTGCGAATCTCGAGTTCCCGGAGCATCCTGACTACGCGAAGCCGTACTTGGAGTCGCCTGGCGATCCGCCATACACGAAGCGGGACTGGCGAGGCAAGGCCGTCGCCCTCGGGCTCCAGAACGTTCACGACGTTGCCTACAACTACCTATCTGAGCTCTCTCACGGGTCATTCCATTCCTTTGAGCAGCATGTTGGGGTGGACGAGAATCGCTTCTTCGAGAAGCCACTTGTTCGCGATCCTGAGCGAGAGCGCGTCTTCGCACACTGGACCTTCTGGTTCCACCTTCGCACATTGACCATTGCTGGGCGCGAATGGGGTCAGGATCACGAAGATGTATCTGACGGCTGGCTCACGGAACTCCATGCGCAGAAGAAGACGAAGACGTTTGTGACCTGCGTGATGCACAAAGAGCGCTATCCAAGCGGATGCCTTGGCGCCCCAGGAAGTGGCGTGCGCAGCAAGGCCTAACTGAACCCGCGCTTCCTGCAAGCGGCACGCCTCGTACGGTATGCTCGTCGGCAGATGGCTCCTCCGCCAGGGAGGGCTCGGGAGCTTACGACCGATGGTCTTGGGACTCAAGGGACGGCTACATGGAGGCGCTCATCGCCATCGTCATCGTCGGAGCCAGCCTCTTTTTCTTCGGCATGTACCTCGGAACCCAACAGCAGGTGAGCATCAAGGAGAGTGAGCAGCTTCAAGATGTGAAGCGTCGCCAAGCTGAACTACAGAACTACGCCGATGCCTGGAGAAACGAGCACGCACGGCTGATTTCGGAGGCCGAGGATCTCCGGGCTGCCCTCACGGCGGGCTTCATGGAGGGACGAACTTGGCTGGCGGAGGCCTTCGCAGAGTTCATCAATACCAAGGACACCGAGGTCGAGTGCGCGCTGATCCTCAAGCCCAACCCCGCGCTCAAGGCAGCAGACACTGTCTCTGACCTCCGGCGAATCCGCAGGGGTATGGCGCGCGAGTTGAAGCTGCTGCAGTACCAGCTCGCCTCGTACGAGGAGTACTTTCCGGAGCTCCTGGAATACCGCGAGGCCATCCTCGACGAGGTGGTCGACCTCCGTGCAGATGCGTCCGAGGCGCTCGCAGACGTGGACCCGGCACTTGCCTTTGGGTACTTGAGCAAGGAGGAGTACGACAAGCTACCCACCGCGGAGAAGTACCAGCGCGCCCTGGACAGGTACTGGGCTCGCACGAAGAGCAACACAGAGATTGGCCGCGCCTACGAACGCTACATCGGGCACGGCTACGAAACCAAGGGCTGGGCGGTCACTTTCCACGGAGCCCTGAAGGGCTTCGAGGACTTCGGTCGAGACCTGATCTGCAAGAGGGGGCCCACGACACATATCGTCCAGTGCAAGTGCTGGTCGTCTTCGAAGGTCATTCGCGAGAAGCACATCATGCAGCTCTTTGGCACCTGCATTCTGTACCGAATCACCGAGTCCGACCCGAGCGCGACCCCCGTGTTCGTCACGACCACGGCCTTGTCTCCTGAAGCCGAGCTCGTAGCGAAGGAGTTGGGCGTGGTGGTTCACCACGCGCCGCTGGCACGGTATCCGATGATCAAGTGCAACGTCAACCGCACCACTGGTGAGCGAATCTACCACCTACCATTCGACCAGCAATATGATCGGGTCATCATCGGCAACATGCCCGACGAGTTCTACGCGATGACAATCGCTGAGGCCGAGGCGGCGTGGTTCCGGCGTGCGTATCGTTGGCACGGTTCCGAGGCTGAGGACTGAGCGGTTCAAGAAGGAGGCCACAACCTTGACGACCAGGTACAGAGGATCACCGGTGCGGTCCGCATGGTCTCGGCCAGTGCTGTCCGAGGAGCGAGACGCGGTGGTTCGCAGGCTCAGAGAGCTGAAGGCGCCCGGAGCTATTGATGCGCGCCGAGAGTATCTGGCTGTGATGCTGCAGGCGAGTCCTCAATCATTCTGTAACCCTCCAACAGCCCCGGAGCCTGAGAGCAGTGCTCCGAGGCCCGCAATCACTTACCGCTCTCACTGCGCAGGATGGGCCTACGGATACGGCTCGGAATACCGTCCGTCGGTATCTCCTCGGAAGGGCGATGTTCTCGACGCCATTCGTGAACCCGATAATCCCCACGACTCGAACGCTATTGGGTTATGGCGGAACGGCGAGCTGGCCGGTCATGTTTCCCGGTATGACGCAAGGACGATTGCGCCGCGAATGGACAGTGGACTACGCGCAGAGGTCATATGTCTGCGTGCGAAGGGCAATACGAAGGCGGGGGCGCCCATTCAGATCTCGCTGTTCAAGCCCGAGTCCGCGGCTCAACAGTCCGATGTTCCTTCGGATCGAGGGGCTGCGGGAACCTCCGCGTCGCCCGGCGCATCGTCCACACCAGCTGCCGCCTGGTACCCGGACCCCACCGGCCGACACGAGTCTCGGTATTGGGATGGACTCGCTTGGTCTTCACAAGTGGCTGACGGCGGCCAGGGCAGTGCTGATCCAATTCAGTGAGACACGGAAGCGGGGAAGAGCCGAACCGCTGGGCGCAGCGGATCAATCGGGGGCAACATGGAAGTTCGTTCACTCGACCTTGCTGATCAGGCGTGGGCTGAGGCGCTCGTCGCTGATCACTTCGGCTCAGCGCGCGTGGTCTCTCGAGGTCGCCTGCATGAGACTGCCGGCATGCCATGTCTGACGGCCTATGACGCTGGAGTGCCGGTCGGTCTCTTGCACTACCGCCTCGACGATGTGGGCGACATAGAGGTCGTGACACTCATTGCAGTTCAGCCTCGTCGTGGTATTGGCACAGCGCTTCTGGGCGCACTCGCCGAACAGGCGGAGGCTGCCGGGTGCCGTCGTGTCTGGCTCGTGACGACCAACGACAACACGGCTGCACAACACTTCTACCGTGCGCGCGGCTGCAGGCTCGTCGCAGTACACCTCGGCGCGGTGACGTCAGCGCGGGCGCTGAAGCCCGAGATCCCTCTCCTCGGACAGGGCGGCGTTGCGATCGAGGACGAGCTCGAATATGAGCTGTTGCTGCGCACGTAGGTTCACCACGGATTTGGTGCCCGATTTGGTGCCCAAATACATGGTGACTGTTGGTACTCGTTGGTACCTATTGGGACTCGCCGCAGCTCCGCTGTACCAACGAGTCCCAACGAGTCCCAATAGTCACAAGCACTTTCAGGATTCGAATTCCCTTGGGGGCACCAACAGATCAGCAGCCTGCCCGTTGTAGAACAGGTGGGCTGACCTGCGTAAAGAGGGTTTCGGACCGACGATGTGCGAGCCCAAGAGGGCCGATTTGTTGCCCATTTTGGTGCCCGCTGCCAGAGATCCCTGAAGTCACCTCGTGCTCAGAGGGGATAGAAGTTGCAACAACTAGTGCCACATGTTGTAGTATCTATCCCATGCGAGAACCCACTGAGAAGACAGTCGCCGCGGCCGAGAGGATCTTCGCCGCGCATGCCGGTGTCATGACCACGGGCGAGGCATGCGAAGCCGGTATCCACACACGCACGCTCTACTGGATGAGGGACCACGGGACGGTCGAGGTACTCAGTCGAGGTGTCTTCGCGCTCACCTCGGCGCCGCTGCCGCGCAACCCAGATGTCGTCGCCGTGATGCGACGGGTCCCCAAGGCAGTGCTCTGCCTCGTGAGCGCTCTGGACTACCACGGCATCGGGACGCAGATCCCTGCCACCGTGCAGATCGCGCTGCCCAGGAGCGTGCGACCGCCTAGGATCGACCGTCCACGCGTGCAGGCGTTCAACATGAGTGAAGCGGCATATGGTGCCGGAGTTGAGGAGCGCTCGATGTCGGGCACGGCAGTCCGCGTGTTCTGCGTCGCAAAGACGGTCGCCGACTGCTTCAAGTACCGCAACCGGATCGGGCTCGACATCGCCATCGAGGCGCTGCAGGAGTCCATCAGGCATACAACGGTCGCGCCGTACCAGATCATGCACTACGCTCGAATTGACAGGGTCGAGACGGTGATCGGCCCGTACCTCACCGCGTTGCTATGAGTAACCCGCCGGGCGTGTTGTCTCGGAGTACCGTGTTGCGCATGATGCGCACCACTACCACCTAAGACAACGCGGTGTCTTCTCAAGCACCAGTGGGGCTATTCTGACCTGTATCCTGTTGGCGCAAGCACCTGTGAAATCGCCAGCCGTCCGGGCTCTTATGCGTTCGACTGTTCACAGTGTTGGCGAGAAATGGTATCAACACTCACGTTGAGTGGTACTATCACCATGAGGTGACCAACAATGGGCGTTCAGTCGTATCTGGAAGAGCATCACGTCTTCTCGCTTGAGGAGTTCCGCAGCGAGCTCGGCGAGGCGCGTACGCCCTACAACCTTCTGGTCCGGGCGACGAAGAAGGGGCTTGCCGATCGGGTCATGCGGGGTGTGTACGTATCTCGTGCCGGCAGATTCGCCCAGGCCGAACCCGATCCCTATGTGGTGGCAGCGAGGCTCTCGGCAGACGTCGTCATGGTCTATCACTCGGCGCTCGAGCTCCACGGGCTCGCGCACAGTCCGACGAGGCGGGTCCAGTTCGCCTCTCCCACTGCGACCGCCCCATTCGTCTACCGGGACTTCGAGTTCCGTCGCTACAAGCCGCAGCCGCTGCCCGCGGCGGATGCCGTGCAGTCGACAACGCTCGTGCGACGCCCTGACGGAGTCGTCAGGGTCACCACCCGCGAGCGGACTCTCGTGGACTGCGTGAGCCGGATGGACCTCTCGGGCGGGCTCGAGGAGGTGTCTCGCAGCCTCGCGGCGC
The DNA here is from genome assembly GCA_049658145.1 of Coriobacteriia bacterium. GTDB lineage: Bacteria > Actinomycetota > Coriobacteriia > Anaerosomatales > Anaerosomataceae > UBA6100. Next base: position 1,512 of record JBASOJ010000032.1, on the reverse strand, counting down.
TTCCCTATGTGGACGCGTCAAACGTGCTTGCGTACCTGCGCGAGCTCCGGAGCCCGACCGCGGTCGCCAGAACGGGCTGGTTTCTCGAGCAACACGCGAGCGAGTGGTACGTGTCCGAGGATGCCCTGACTGAGATGCGGTCGATGCTCGGGAAGGGTCCGTACTACTTATCACGGGACAACGAGGCCGGCAGGTGGGTGCCATCGTGGCGACTCTACCTGCCGCATGCCGCTGACGACCTGGAGAGATGGGTGCACGAGTGATGAGACCGTCTCTGATCGACACGTCCGGCTATCAGCCTCAGACGGTAGAGAAGGTCGAGCGACTGCTTGAACTGCTCGCCGAGACGGGAGCGCACCCGTATCTGGGCCCGCGCCTGCGCCTGCATGGTGGAACTGCGCTCAACATCTTCCACCTCTCGATGCCGAGGCTGTCGGTGGACGCCGACCTGACCTACGTTGGGCGGGTGCCGAAGGCCGAGTACGAGGCCGAGCGGCCCGAGGTCGAGCGAGCGATGTCGGATCTCGGGAAGAGCCTCGGCTACACCGTCACAACCAGCGACAAGGTCGAGCACTCGGGGCGCACCCTGAAGTTGCGCTATCGCTTTGGCGACCAGAGGGAGCTCGTGAAGGTCGATCTCATCTACCTCAACAGGTCTCCGCTTCTCGAGGCGGAAAAGGCGACGTGCATGGCGTGTTCTCCCGAGACGTCGGCGACGACCCTCGCTCTGCCCGAACTCATCGCAGGCAAGACCAAGGCGTTGTTCGACCGGCTGGCCGTCCGCGACCTCTATGACATCTATCGCATCCAGTCGGAGGGGCTGCCCGTCTCCGTGGCGGGCGGCGATCAAGACCTGTACCGGCTTCAGCGCCGGGTCCGGATCTACTACGCATCACTCTCGATGCCGTTTCCGTGCCCACTGAACGGCGGCGTCGCTGAGAAGTTCGCCAATCGGGCTGCGGACCTTGAGCGCGAACTCTACCCCGTGCTTCACGTCGGCGACCGCCCCACGCTCGGCGTCATGATGAAAGCCGCGTCGGCCTTCGTCGACGAGCACGTCGCCCCGAAGCAAGAGGGAGAGCATGAGTACCTGCGGCAGCTGGATGTCGAATCGCGGTACGAGCCGAGTTTGCTCTTCTCCGAATGGCCCGATGTACTCGAGCGGGCCGAGCAAAGCCCCGCTGCCGCATGGAAGGTCACGAACCTGAGCAGGCGACCCGCGGAACCGCCGAGCGACTATCCCGAGTGGTAGAGATCGGTGGCAGGGGATCGGCGGTGTCCGGCATTCCGACGCCATCAACGTCTTCCATGACATGGCTCGTTGCCGCCGAGGAGGCGTGTTGGCGCCGCCCCGGATTTGTCGCCCGATTTGTCGCCCAAATACTTGGTGACTGTTGGTACTCGTTGGTACCTATTGGGACTCGCCGCAGCTCCGCTGTACCAACGAGTCCCAACGAGTCCCAATAGTCACAAGCACAATCAGGATTCGAATTCCCTTGGGGGCACCATAAA
>JBASOJ010000031.1:0-12312 GCA_049658145.1 Coriobacteriia bacterium | reverse complement strand
CCCGGCCACGGCCGCGCGGGGGCGATGCCGAAGGTGGCCGAGAAGCGTTCCGCCTCGGCCACGGTCTCGGCGCGCGCCTGCTCGCGGAGCGTGCGCACCTCCTGCGGCCACGTTGCGACAGCAGCCGCAGTCCGCTCCACCAGACCACGCCACGTCTCGAACGGCGGCGCACAGAGCACCTCTCCGTGCCCCTCGGGCGGCTTCTGTCGCTCGTGAACGGTCATCCGGGAGCCCTACAGCAGTTCCAGCACGGAGCGCACCACAGGCGGCTCGAGTGCGAAGAACGGCTCCGCGGCGCCCACGCGGCCTATGCCGCCCCACATGTGCGCGGTCTGCTCCATCAGAGTGATGATCTCGGCGTTCGCCGGGTTGTCCCCGAACTGCGACACGTACGCGCCGAGGGCGGCGAGCTTGGCCGGCAGCGTCGCCGTGATGTCCGAGAGGAACGTGGGCTCGCGGACGAGCCTAAGGTGCACGGCCATGTAGCGGTACACGCGCGCCGCGTAGTGCGGCTCGCCGCCCATGTCGGTCTTCGTGAGCTTGGCGTAGAACCGGGCGGCCTCGGCGATACGCGAGGCGGCAAGGTGGTCCGGATGCGCGTCCTCCGGATACGGCGCGAAGATCACGGACGGTCGCTCGGCGCGAAGCACCTCGGCGAGGGCGGTGCGCGCCTCGACGCTGTCGAAGAGATAGCGGTTCGGCAGGTCGAGTGTGACGCGCCTGCAGCCGAGCAGTCCGGCGGCGTCCGCGGCCTCGGCCATCCGCCGCTCGTGTGTGCCGTGCGGCGTCGGCTCGCCGTCGGTGAGATCGACGATCAGCACGTCGGTGCCGCGTGCCGCGAGCGCAGCGACGGTGCCGCCCATACCGATCTCCACGTCGTCGGGATGCGCCCCGACGCAGACGACGTCAGCCACCTAGGCCTCCTTCTCGAGCGCGTGCGCCCACACCCGCAGATAGTACCCGAGACGGTGCTCGGGATCGTCGAGGTCCTGACCGAAGGACCGGTCGCCATCGAAGTAGATCCGCGCCACCGGCAGCTCGATCACGCAGAGCCCGGCCCGGTATGCCTGCGCCCACAGCTCGAGCGGCATGGCATACCCCGGCTCCGTGAGCCGCATCGCCCTGAGAGCGCTCGCCCTGTAGGCTTTGAACCCGCAGAACGCGTCGGTGAGCGACCATCCCGTGACCTCGTTGATCGCTGACGTGATCCGCCGGTTCACGTCCTGGCGTGACGGCGGCGCTGCGCCGAGCACCTCGCTGTCCGCCAGATAGCGGCTGCCCGAGGCGAGATCACAATCGCCGAGGGCCGCGAGGAACTCCGGGATGTGCTCCGGCTCGTGCTGGCCGTCGCAGTCCATCGTGACCACCGCGTCGGCGCCATCGGCAAGCGCCCGGGCAAGCCCGTCGATGAGCGCCCGCCCGTACCCGATGTTGGCCGGGTGCGTGACCACCTCGATGTCATCTCGATCGGCCAGCGCGGCGGCGGTGCCGTCAGAGGACCCGTCATCCACGACGATCACCGGGCCGTCGAACACGCGCCGGACGGCATCGAGCACGGCCCCGACCGTCGCGGCCTCGTTGTAGACCGGCAGGACCACCACCGGCGCCTGCGGCATGGTCACCTAGCGGTCCGCCTCGATGATGCGATAACTGGTGACGACCTCCACCTGTGGCCCGAACATCCCGCGCACCGAACAGTACTTCTCCTCGGAGAGCTCGATCGCCCGCTCCACAGCCTCGGGCTTCACGGCGACGCCGGTCACGACGTACTCGAGCTCGATGTGCTTGTAGTAGTGAGGATAGTCATCCTCCCGCTGGACGCCGCGCACCACCATGGCGAAGTCGGTGACGATCTGACGCTTCTTCTCCAGGATGGAGATGACGTCCATGCCGGTACAGCCCGCGAGCGCGTAGAGCACGAGCTCGACGGGGCGCGCCCCGCTGCCATCACCGGTGCCTGTGGCGGGCGCATCCATGACCACGCCGTGGCCCGCCTCGTCCCAGCCGACGAAGCGACGCTTGCCGTTCCACTTCACGTTGACGACATCCACAGTCCACTCCTCTCGATGAGCGAGGGCGGGTCTCGGATGAGGCCCGCCCGTCGCGACAGCGCGCGTGGGACTCCTAGATCTTCCGGCCCAGCATCTGGGCGAGCTCGCGGGGCTCCTTCGCCTTCTGGATGGCCTCTTCGTAGGTGACCTTTCCGCCCTGCAGCAGGACCTTGAGATGCTGATCCAGTGTCTGCATACCCATCGAGGCGCCGCCCTGGATGATGGTGGCCATCTGATGGGTCTTGCCCTCACGGATGAGGTTGCTGATGGCGGGGATGCCGAGCATGATCTCCATCGCCATCACGCGGCTGCGACCATCGGTGGAGCGGAGCAGCGTCTGCGAGAGCACGCCTTCGAGCGTGGTCGACAACTGCATGCGCACCTGCTGCTGCTGATGTGGCGGGAAGACGTCGATGATACGGTCGACGGTCTCGGGACCACCGGTCGTGTGCAGGGTGGCGAGCACCAGGTGGCCCGTCTCGGCCGCGGTGAGGGCCGCCGAGATCGTTTCGAGGTCGCGCATCTCGCCGACCAGGATCACGTCGGGGTCCTGGCGCAACACACGCTTGAGCGCCGAAGTGAAGGAGTGCGTGTCCTCGCCCACCTCGCGCTGGTTCACGTACGCCCGCTTGTTCTTGTGCATGAACTCGATCGGGTCCTCCATCGTCATGATGTGGACCGGCCGATTCGAGTTGATGTGGTCGATCATCGCGGCGAGCGTGGTGGACTTACCCGCGCCGGTCGGCCCGGTCACCAGCACCATGCCGCGCGGCCGCTCGGCGAGGAACTTGCACACCTTCGGGAGCTGGAGGTCGTCCAGCGTCGGGATCTTCAGTGGGATAACGCGGAAGACGGCGCCCATGGAGTTGCGCTGCTGGAAGACGTTCGTTCTGAAGCGGGAGAGCCCCGGGATGCTGTACGCGAAGTCCAGCTCGAGCTCGGTCTCGAAGCGACGACGCTGTTCCTCGGAGAGCAGGCTGAGCAGCATCTCCTGCGTGTCCTTCGGAAGCAGCATCCGCATGCCCTCTACCGGCTGGATCTCGCCTCTCACGCGTATCCCGGGAGGGCTGCCGACCGTGATGTGCAGGTCGGATCCGCCGAGGTCGATCATCGTCCTCAGGAGGTCGTCCACGTGTGGGATATCCGCACCGGGCGCCCTGACCACGCCGGCCGCGCCGGCCGTCACCTGTGGTGCGTCGTACCCCTCCGGCAGCTCCTGCGGAGCGCCGTACCCGGGTCTGGACGCCGAGGCGGGACCACGCTGCGCGGCGGCCGGGGGTACGGAAACGCCCGTCGGCGCCTGCGCTGCCACACCGAGCGGCTCGACCGGCGCGGTGGGCACGCTTGATGCCGGTGGTGACGCGGGAGCGACGGCGGCCTGTGATGTGGCGCCTGTGAGCGCGCTGATCTTCTGGACGAGCGTCTGACTGTCCACTGCCGACGCAAGGTGCCCGGCCGCGCCGACCTGGCGCGCCTTGAGTGCGCTCGCCTCGCTGGGGTCGTTCGCCACTATGAGTACGGGGATGCCACCGAGCTCGGGATCACCCTTGAGCTCGGCAGTGAACGCGTACCCGTCCATACCCTCGAGGTCACCATCGGCTATCACGACACTCGGCTTGTGCTGACGCGCCATACCCAGCGCGCGCGGTGCCGAGATCGCCCCGATCACCTCGCAGCCGGGCAGCGCGGCGACGAGCGCGGCCTTCGTGTTCTCGAAGAACGCCGCGTCGTCATGGACGATGAGAACGGTTGTATCCACGTAGTGCCTCCTCGGCGAAACTCACGCGGCCGCGACTCGACCTGTATGCCCCTCCAGCCACCCATGCCTCTGGGTATCGGCAAACGCCGATGGCACCTCAACACGCACCTTCGGCGCGCCCGCTATGATGTGCGGTGACGACGAAAGGGCGGCATGCACCCCATACGAGTGACCATAGAGAGCCTAGCACACGGCGGTGACGGCGTGAGTAGGCTTCCAGACGGACGGACGGTGTTCGTACCCTACTCGTGTCCGGGCGACGAAGTAGCCATCACGGTCACCGAGGAGCACGGGCGTTGGGCACGGGCGCAGATCCACTCGATCGAGACGCCCTCGCCCGACCGCGTGACACCACCCTGCCCGTACTTCACCGCATGCGGCGGCTGCAACTGGCAGCACATCGCCTACGCCGCGCAGACGGCCGCCAAGCGCCAGACACTCGTCGACGCGCTCACCCGGATCGGCGGGCTCACGGCTCCGGACGTGGCGGAAACGGTCGCGTCGCCCACCGAGTACGGGTATCGCAACAAGATCGAACTCACCGCCGGACCGGACGGCGGTCGCACCCTCGGATTCCTCAGAGCCCGCACGAACACGGTTCTCGCCATCGACGCGTGCCCGTTGCTGCCGAAGCGCGCTGCGAAACTCCCCCGCTCGCTCTCCGGCGCACTGCGCTTCATCGCCTCACGCGGTGCCGAGGGCATCGTGCGCGCATCGGTACGCATGTCCTCGTCCGGTGAGATCGCAGTGGACGTGTGGACGCGTCCGGGGCCCTTCCCCCGCGCCGCGGCCGCCCGCGTCATCTCCGAGGCTGTCGGCGCCCGCACCGTCACGCGCACGATCATGCGTGACATCGAGAAGAGGGATGTCTCACAGGTGGAGGTCCTGTCCGGCTCGGGCGCGTGGCACGAGACGGTCGGCGGGGATCGCTACGCCGTCTCAGCGCCATCGTTCTTCCAGGTGAACACCGCTGCTACCGTCGCGCTGCGGGAGCACGCGCTCGACATGCTGGCGCCCGACGGCACCATGCGCGTGGCCGATCTCTATGCGGGGGCCGGGACGTTCACACTGCCGATCACCCGTGCCGCAGGCGAGGTCGTAGCCGTGGAGGCGTCGCGCTATGCCCTCGCCGATCTCCGCGAGAACCTCGACGGCGCGAGCCTCGACGCTGACGTCGTCCCGGGCGACGCGGCCTACGCGCTCAAGGACCTCGGCCATCTCGACGCTGCGCTCATCGACCCACCCCGTTCGGGCATCTCGGACAAAGCGATGCAAGCGCTCGAAAGCGCCCGCATCCCTCGGATCGTCTATGTCTCGTGCGACCCGGCCACGCTGGCGCGCGACGTCTCGCGACTCTCAGCGGCCGGCTATGCGGCCCGACGCTTCGTGCCCGTCGACCTGTTCCCGCAGACCTACCACCTTGAGACGATCGCGCTGCTCGAACTCGGCTAGACCAGCGTGCCGACAACCGGGAAGTCGACGATGTGCGCATCGTGCGGCGCATCATCGTGGGCCACTGTGAGGTCGTCGCCTGCTTCGTGTGAGCCCATGTGGTCGCCGTCGTCCCACATCGAGCTGTCGGAGACATCGTAGACGGTGCCGTCGTACGCAACGTAGGCCGGACTGCCATCGCGGCCGTTGAACTGCTTGAGCTCGTCGAGCGTGAACTCCTTCATGGGTGCTCCTTGTCGCCGGGGGATGTTTCGAATCAGTTCATACCCAGCGCTATGGGACCTCATGCCGGGCGTAACCGCAGGCGATGAAGGCCTAGTCGTGCTCCACCAAGTCGCGGAGACCGAAGAGGTCCACAACGATCTTGCGGCCCTTGGTGGCGACCACGCCGTCACGCTGCAGGTTCGAGATGACGCGGCTGGCGGTCTCCCGCGAGGTGCCCGCCAGCGTCGCGATCTCGTAGTGGGTGAGGCCCTCGATCACCGGGACGCCCCTGGACTCGTAGGAGGCGGTCGCCACGTTGAGCAAGACGCGCATGACCCGATGTGTCGCATCGTGGAATGCCATACCCTCGAGGCGGACGATCATCTCGCGCAGGCGGCGCGACAGCGTCGCCATGAGTGCGATGGCAAGCTCCGGACGCACGCTGAAGACGCGTGCGAGGTCTTTTCCCTCGACGCTCAGGACTTCGATGTCCGTGGTAGCGATCACGTCAGCGGCACGCGGCGATGGCTCGGCCGCGCCCATCTCGCCGAAGTACGACGGCGCCTCGAGGTAGCTGAGCGCAAGCTCCTTGCCCTCGGGAGAAGCGATGGAGACCTTCACCCGACCCGAGACCAGCACGTAGAGGGTGGAGTTCTCGTCGTTCTTCGTGATGACGAAGGAACCCTTCGGGTACTCCCGATGGCCCATCATCATGGAGAGTGTCTTGAGGTCGGCGTCGTCCACGCCTGAGAGCGCCGGGTCGCGGCGTAGTAGGTTGACTATGGTATCCCTGGAGGCAGACATACTCATGTCCCCACTCATCGGCAGACGACAAACACTCCTAGAGTGTGACTTGCGACCGCGTCGCAGTCCACGGTGAGAAGACTACCGCATCAGCGCCGATGCGGCACACCGAAGGGCCGAGAAGCCGCATGCTATGATGCCTCCCACCACGCGACCCGAAGGAGCCCCGCACCGTGCGCGCCATACTCTTCGATCTCGACGGCACCTTGCTCGACCTGGATCTCAACGCCTTCCTCAAGCACTACTTCGCGGCTCTCGACACGGCATCGGCACGACTCGCCGAGCGCTGCGCGCCGGGGTTGTTCATGCCCGCACTCCACGCAGCGGTGGGAACCATGATGGAACCTCACCCCGGCCGTACGAACCGGGACGTGTTCTATGATGATCTTCTCGCTCGCACCGGCGTGGACCTGAACGAGCACTGGTCCACGTACGAACGCTTCTATCGGGACGTGTTCCCGACGCTCGGTGATACTGCGGGACCCACGAGGGGTGCGCGCAGGGCGGTCACGACGGCGCTGGATCTCGGTCTCGAGGTCGCCATCGCGACCAACCCGATCTTCCCGCGCGCCGCTGTCGACCATCGACTCGGCTGGGCGGGCCTGGGCGACTTGACGTTTTCCGTCGTCACCACGTACGAAGGCATGGTCGCGTGCAAACCGCACGCCGACTACTTCCGGCAGACGGCGGAACTGCTCGGCATGTCTCCGCAGGATTGCCTGATGGTCGGCGACGATCGCGCGCTGGATATGCCCGCGGCCGATGTGGGTATGCGCACATACTACGTAGGGACAGATGAGTCGGCTCCGGCGGATATGCGCGGCGACCTGGATGAGCTGGCGGATCTGCTGCCCCGCATCGTCTAGAGGATGCGCCTCCGGATCAGCGCCACCCAGGCGCCGTCCAGCCTCTGATCGCAGTCGAACTCGAACATGCCGCGCGACTCCCGGCGCAGGTCGAGCTGGTAGCCGAGACCCGAGGGATCGTGGTCGCAGATCACCACGACGCTGTCATGGCAGTCGATGTCGATCATGCGGTCGACGACCGCGAACACCAGTGGACGGCGCATGGCCGGGGTGACCCCCCGGATATCCATCACCATGCCGTTGGCGGACTGTGCCATCTCCCAGCGCCCCTCTGCTCGCTGTGCGACCCCTCGCCTGTATGATTACGCGTCTTGACCCCGATTCCTGCCTCGCCTGTCCGCGGGCTTCACGACACTTCGAAAGCCTTCGGCAGTATGCGTGAATCCGTGGACGCGTACGGGTGGTTTCGCTATGCTATCCCAAGGGTTCACAGTATGCATCCGAGGGGACGATGGACAGCAGACTCGAGTCACCCGCCGCCGTCTTTCATGCGGTTGCCCTGGACGAGTCCCGGGGCGATGTCCACGACCTCTCGTGTCGCCTCTCCCGCTCCCGAGCAGAGCTCTCCGATGGGCGTAGCGCTCCTTGATGTACTCCCGGGACAGGTCTGTCCCGGAGCGGTTCACACCACCGGCCGGCACCACGTCCGGCCCTCCGCCCCATGCAAGCCACGCGCCCGTCACCCGGACCGCATCACCCCGGCATGAGGGCGCGTTCGTGGCTTCAGGCTTCTGTGCGTAGACAAGGAAGGAGGAGGGAGACACGCACGCCGGGTGTCCGACCCGGAACCACGGTTTGCCTGCGATTCGCAGGCTTCTTTCCAACACCAAGGAGGTGTATGGCATGGCGCAAGAGGCGCACGGTGCGTTCTACGATCTGCTTGCGGTCCGCGGCGTAAGCCGTCGCGACTTCCTCAAGTACTGCAGCTACGTGGCTGCGACACTGGGGTTGGCCGAGACCGCTGCTCCGCAGATCGCCGCCGCGCTGGAGAAGGGCGCGAAGCTCAAGCCCACACTCTGGCTCAACGGCGGTTCGTGCACCGGTTGCACGGAGTCGATGGCCCAGGTCGACACGCCCGACGTGGCCGCGATCGTCCTCGAACTGCTCTCACTCAACTACTTCGAGACGATCATGGCCGCTGCGGGTGCGGAGGCCGAGGGGAACATCGCCAAGACGATAGAAGACGGCAACTTCCTGTTGATCTATGAAGGCGCTGTCATGACCGGCGAAGAGGGCCACACGCTGATCATCGGCAACAACGAGGACGGCTCGCCCAAGAAGAGCATCGATATCCTCGCCGAGGCGGCCGCGGCAGCTCAGGCAGTCATCTCGGTGGGCGCGTGCGCGGTCGACGGTGGCTGGGTTGCCGCCCACCCGAACCCCGCGGGTGCCATGGGCGTGCAGGCGTTCCTGAGCCAGGAGGGCATCGCCACTCCGGTCGTGAACATCCCCTGCTGCCCGATGAACCCCGAGTGGGTCGTCGCGATGGTCGTACAGTGGCTGCTCGTGGCCGATGACGATCCGGCGCTGTTCCTCGAGAAGACGGCCCTCGTCCAGAAGTCCTACACGGATTACCTCACGGGCGCGGACGTCACGCTCAACTATCCCGAGTACGTCGTCGGCTCGACGATCCACGACAACTGCCCGCGCCGTGGCCACTTCGAGAACGGCGAGTTCGTCACCGAGTTCGGCAGCGAAGAAGAAGCCAAGGGTTACTGCCTGTACAAGGTCGGCTGCAAGGGTCCGCAGACCTTCACGCAGTGCCCGGTCACCCGCTGGAACCGTTCGGTCAGCTGGTGCGTCAACTCCGGCGCCCCCTGCATCGGCTGCGGTGGCCTGAACTGGGTGGACAACAACACCCCGTTCTTCAAGCGCCTCTCCAGCATGCAGATGGGCGGCAGCCTCGGTTACGTCCAGCCCGGCAGCGTCGCCGCTGTCGCCGGCGGCGTCGTCGCGGCCGCTCTTGTCGCTCACGGTCTCGGCATGAAGGCCGCTGGCCGGATCGGCGACGGACCTCCCATGGAGGAGATGAAGGCGTACGACCGTAAGCATGGAGTGAAGAAGGGAGGCGATAAGTAGTGGCACGCACCGTTATCGACCCGGTCACCCGTATCGAGGGTCATATGCGCGTCGAGTGCGAGATCAAGGACAACAAGGTCGTTGATGCCTGGGTCGCGGGTACTCTGTACCGCGGCATGGAAACGGTCCTTCTGGACCGGAGTCCTGAAGACGCGTTCTACGTCTCCCAGCGCATCTGCGGCGTCTGCCCGATCTCTCACAGCCACGCGTCTGCGCAGGCCACCGAAGCCGCTCTCGGCATCACGATCCCCGATGGCGGACGCCTCGTCCGCAACATCCTCGAGTGCGCGCAGTTCCTGCACAGCCACATCCTGTGGTTCTACAACCTCACGGCGCTCGACTACGTCAGCCCGATCAACGCCCTCAACGCGAACATCGCTGACACGTACGCGCTCGCTGAGTCCGCAGGCACCCGTCAGGCCGACTTCGGAGCCGTGGCAAAGCGCCTCACCGCGTTCGCCGAGAACGGCCAGCTGTCGATCTTCTCGGGTCACTACTGGGACCACCCCGGCTATGCGCTTCCGCCGGAGCTCGATCTCATCTGCACCGCGCACTACCTTGAGGCGCTCGAGATCCAGGCTGTGGCCAACGAGGTCGTCGCCGTCATCGCGGGCAAGTTCTCGCACCCGATGACGTCGGTCCCCGGTGGCACGGCGTTCGTCCCCACCGTGGACAAGCTGGACGACATCCTGTTCCGCCTTGTGCGCGTGAAGGAGTTCATCGACACGGCACTCATCCCGGACACGTTGGCGATCGCTCCGTTCATCCTGGACGCGACCACATACGGCGGCGGCACGGGCAACTTCCTCAGCTGGGGCGTCTTCGAGAAGAGCTCGCTCGTTCCCGAAGAGCGTTACCTGCCTCGCGGTATGTCCCAGGGCCTTAAGCCGGAGACCGTTTCGCCGGATGACGTCACGGAGTACACGAACCACTCGTGGTACGAGTCGCCCACGGGCCTCAACCCGAAGGACGGCGAGACCAAGGTCAAGTTCACCGAGTACAACGTCGACGACAAGTACTCGTACGGCAAGGCCGTTCGCTGCAAGGACCTCTCGACCGAGTCCGGGCCGCTCGCCCGCATGGTCGTGGCGTACCTCGCCGAGAAGGGCGGAGCCGACATCGCCGGTGGTGCGGACGTCCGCACGCCTGCCAAGCTCATCGACTCGACTCTCGAGGCGTTGGGTGTGAAGGGCAAGCCGGAGATCCTCGTCTCCCTGCTCGGCCGTATCGCTGCCCGCAACCTCGAGGCCGCGTACGTCGCGGATCTCTCGCTGGTCTTCGTGAACGAGCTGATCGCGGCCCTCAAGGGCGGCGACGTGAAGTTCTGGCAGGCAGCCGAGAAGAACGATGGCGACGGCGTGGGCGCGTGGGAAGCTCCGCGCGGCTCGGTCGCGCACTGGATCGGCGTCAAGGGTGGCAAGATCGATCACTACCAGATCGTTGCTCCGACCACCTGGGACATCGCACCGCGCGATGACAACGGTGTTCGCGGCCCGATGGAAGAGGCGCTCTTCGGCGCTCCCGTGGCAGACGCCGAGAAGCCGCTCGAACTCCTGCGTATCGCCCACAGCTTCGATCCTTGAATCGGGTGTGCGGTTCACGTGTTTGAACCGTCAACCGGCAAGGAAGTAACCGTCATGTCGTCCCCCGTGGGGGTGATGTAGATGTCAGGGCAGGCGCACTATCGTGAGGCGCACCCGCTGGTGTTCGTGATCACGCACTGGATCAACCTGATCTGCATGATCATGCTCGCCTTCAGCGGCTTCTACATTCACTTCCCGTTCTTCAACGGCTTCATGGGCGTCGCCCGCGGTATGCACTTCGTCGCGATGTTCGTGATCCTCATCAACCTCACCTTCCGCGTCATCGCCGCCTTCTTCGTGAAGACCGCCACCGAACTCGGCTCGCGCGAGGTGGACACGGACATCAAGAACTGGCTGCCGCAGGAGCAGAACAAGCACCAGTTCTGGGAAACGGTGAAGTACTACTTGTTCTTGCGCAAGGAAGGCGTCATCTCGGCCAAGTACGGGGCGCTCCAGAAGGCCTCGTACCTGGCGACCATCCCGCTCACCTACATCATGGCGTACACGGGCTTCTGCCTGTACGGCCCGACGGCGGACTGGGGCTTCTTCGCTGGCGGTACAGCGCTTGTGGGCGGACCGATGAACATGCGGATCATCCACTACTTCATAATGTGGGTGTTCATCGTGTTCACGATGGTCCACGCCTACCTGGCGAATATCTACAACTTCAATCCGAGCAAGATCATCTTTGCTTGGAAGGAGACCGACCACTAGTCTCCAGCCCTGCCTGACGGTCATACTGGCAGGCGAGCAGACCGGGCCCCGGGGCACACGCTCCGGGGCCCGTGTCCGTCCCCCGACCCGAAAGGCACCCACGTGCTTGAAGAGAACCCCCGCGTCCTCGTCCTCGGCATCGGCAACATCCTCATGATGGATGAGGGCATCGGCAACCGCATCGCGACTGACCTCCAGGCCAACTACGTCTTCCCTGACGACATGCGGGTGATGGACGCCGGTACGATGGGCCTGGGCATGATGCACCTCTTCCGCGGCGTGGAGTTCCTGCTCGTGGCTGATGCGGTCGACGGCACCGGCCACCCCGCGGGCACCGTCGTGCGCGTCTCCCCCGACGACTTCGCGCCCAACCAGGTCCTGCACTCCCTGCACGATGTGCGGCTCGTGGATGTCCTCAACGCGGCGAGGCTGATCGACATCATGCCCGAGGCGGACTGCATCGGCGTGCAGGTCGAGAACATGAGCCCCCGCGAGCTCACCATCGGTCTCACCGAGACCGTGGAGGCAGCCGTGCCGCGCGCCCTCGCAGCCGTCCTCTACGTGCTTGAGGAGCACGGCGTCGTGGCCACGCCCTCGCCGCAGGCGGACGCTGTGCTCGTGGCGGCCGTCGCCGAGGCGAAAGCCGACGTCGCGCGCAGACAGGCCGAACGCGGCTAGTGTCGCGTAACAGAAGTCACTGTACGGTTGGGCTTTGGTCTGAGACAATGAACTATGGCCAATCACACGAAAGTACTCATGGTGTCAAAGCACGATGCTGAAGTGCTTCGACGACGCGTTCG
>JBASOJ010000030.1:0-27075 GCA_049658145.1 Coriobacteriia bacterium | reverse complement strand
TTCTGAAGAACCTGCTCATGCATCTCGTGCTCCAGCGGGACGAGACCGTCATCCTCGACATGGAGGCTGGGTTCGAGCACCTCACGCGGGGAACCGCCAAGGCCTTCGACGCGATGCTCATCGTGGTAGAGCCGAGTCCGCAGAGCATCATGACCGCGAAGCGCATCCATACGCTCGCCGACAAGATAGGGCTGCGCCACGTGTTCTACATCGGCAACATGGTGCGCGACGCTGACGACCGCGACTTCATCGCTCGCGAGCTGGAGGGGAGCACCGTTCTCGGCTACGTCGGGTACTCCGAGGACGTACGCACGGCGCTGAGGCAGGGGCGCGCCCCGTTCGATGTCTCACCGCAGCTCGTCTCCGAGATCGCGGAGATATGGAACGCCGTCCTGCGGGCCGCTGAGGGTGCGCCGGAAGCTACGCGCTCCACTCCAGACTGACATCCCACTGCGACTATGGCATCTCTGTGCACCCAGCGCTGGTGAGAGCTGGCGGCTGGCTCTGGTGGTGTCGACTCAGGTGTAGCATCGTGTGCAAGATGTCAAGGAAAGCACGACAATATGCACACAAAGACGTGCCGCCAAGTCCCGATGAGGACGTGCTCTACCTCGTTGCGGACGCGAGCGCCGGCTACTTCACCGCGTCGGTCGATACGGGCCTGGACTTCGTCATCCTGACCGATCACGCAGACCAGATGGACGCCCCCGAGTTCGCCGCCGAAGTGAATGAATGCACCGTGGCGCAATCCTCAACCGGCGCAACTGTGATCATGGGCCAGGAGTACGCCGTCAACCCGACGCGCGTCGGTGCGGACGGCCACTATCTCGCGTACTCCCCCAACTACTACATCGACCCAACCGGTGTCACCCATCAAAGCATCATCAAGCAGGTGAACGCCGCCGGTGCTCTTGGAGTCATCGCGCACCCTTACCACAAGCTGTTCGGATGGTCCGACTGGGCCGTTCACGGGTTTACGTGCATGGAGATTATGAGCGATGGCGTGCTCAAGCGCGCCAATGTCGAACGCGGCACGCTCGACCGATGGGACGTCATCATAGAGGAGAGCAACGGTCACGATTTCGCTGGCCTGGGCGGCAGCGACGCCCACTTGCTTTGGAGTGTCGGGGATCAGCGCACCTTCGTGTACACGGGAGGCTCCAAGAGCGAGAGCGCGATACTCGACGGCATCAAGAAGGGCCGAACGGTTATCAGCAACGGCATCTTCGTGACCTGCGAGGTCGACGGTACCGCCATCGGGGGGACGAGGTCCGCCAATTTCGGTGACCTCGTAGATGTCCGTGTGGACTGGCCCACAGGGCAGAACCTGCGCAACGTAACGGCTGTCCACAACGGTCAGCGCTTCGAGTACTCGGTTGACGACACCGAGAACCTCCAGGGCGAGATGACGATTCCGGTGCTCGTCACAGGTAGTGGTTCGATTCGCGGGGAGGCCTCAAACCATCAGGGTTCGGATGCGTATACAGGGCCGGTCTTCCTCGACATGGTCGGATCGTCGGGAATGCTCGACCTCGCGCTCGTGGTGGACACTTCCGGTAGCATGTGGGACGACATCGCAGCCGCGAAGTCGGCAGCGGGTGCGATAGCATCCTCGCTCGAGGGTGTCGATGCCCGCGTGTCAATCATCGATTACCGGGACTTCCCCCGGTGGCCGTACGGCTCGAATTATGACTACGAGTACCACGACGTGCTCGGATTCGCGAGCGATCAGACCGAGATCGCTGCGGGCATCCAGCGCCTGTACCTCGGCAACGGAATGGACTGGCGCGAATCCGTCTACTCGGGGCTGATGCACACGATCGACGGGTCATCGCTCGGTGGGTGGAGGGTGCAGCCGAACAAGTTCATCATCCTCATCGGCGACGCGCCCCCGCACGATCCCGAGCCGTTCACGGGCTACGTGATGCAGGACGTTCTCGACGCGGCGTATGCTGCCGACCCGATCACGATCTATCCGATTCTCGTCGGGGGTGATTCGACGGCGGCGTGGTACTTCAATGGACTAGCCGAGGGTAGCGGGGGCCAGATGTTCACCGCTGCGAACTCATCGGAGGTCGTGGATGCGATACTCGCCGCTATTGGTGAGATCCTCGAGACGCCGTCGATGAGTGCCCAGGTGCGCATGGAGCCTCGGACGCTGAACCTCAAGAGTCAGGGCCAGAAGATCGCTGCCCGGCTGTCGTTCCCCGCAGAGTTCACACCGGGCGATGTGGCAGTTACCGAGTTGCTGGTCAACGGAGTCGTCCAGCCTGCGTCCCTCGAAGCGGTCAGCGACGGCAATACCAACGGCAGGGCGGAGGTAAACGTCTTTTTCGACCGCGCCGCGCTCGAGGCGATACTCGATCCGGGCGAGCAGACGCTCATCATCACTGGGCGAGTGAACGGCCAGCCGTTCTCTGCGGTGGATACTATTGCGGTAATCGATCCCGGACATGAACCAGGACACGCGCTGAAGAACGAATGATGGGCTGGAGCCGGGGACGCAGGCTGGTCAGCGCGGAGTCCCGCCCCTGCTCGCACCCAGGAGCGCCCTCGGAGGACGTGGGCGCCGCAACCGTTGCAGTACTATTGCCGTGCGGCCAACCGGGCCGACGCCCGCCGCGACGTGGCGCCGTTCCTCGAGCAGCCGCGCAACCTCGCGTTCATCGAGGCGGCCACCTTCACGCAGCTGCTGGGAGGCGCGTAACGTGAGCAACTCGCCCGACATCGCCAGACAACTCGGCCACGTGCCCGACTCGCCGGGCGTGTACCTGTGGAAGCAGGGCGACGAGGTGCTCTACGTCGGCAAGGCCAAGGCGCTGCGCAAGCGCATGCGCCAGTACGTGGCGCTGCACGACGAGCGGCCGATGGTGCCACGCATGATGGCGCGCGTGGACGGCTTCGACTACGTGGTGACCGGCACCGAGATGGAGAGCCTGATTCTCGAGGCGAACCTCATCAAACAGATCCGGCCGCCCTACAACGTGGACTACAAGGACGACAAGAGCTTCCCGTTCATCGCACTCACGCTCGATGACCCGTATCCCGCCATCAAGTACACGCGCGAGAAGCACAAGATCGGCACGCGGTACTTCGGCCCGTACACCGACGCGCGGGCGGCGCGCGAGACCATCGAGGTCGTGCGGCGTGTGTACCCCATCTGTCGGTCGACGTGTGCCGAGTGGAAGCGGCTGACGGCCCGCCGCGGCGCGCCGACGGGCAAGGCATGCTTCGACTTCCACGTGGGCAAAGGCCCGGGTCCGTGCGTGGGCGCGATCACGCCCGAGGCGTACCGCGAGCGCGTGGACGAGGTCGCCAGGTTCCTGGAGGGGAAGCAGAGCGCCGTGGCGCGCGAGCTTGAAGAGCGCATGCGCGAGGCGTCGGCCGATCTGGACTACGAGCGCGCAGCGCGGCTGCGCAACTCACTTGACGCCGTGCGCGCGGTGCTCGAGCGCCAGCGAGTGGTCTCGGATCGACCGCTCGACATCGACGTGATCGGTATCGAGCGCGAGGAGACGATAGCCGGCGTGCACGTGCTGCAGGTGCGAGAAGGCCGCATCGTGGGCAGCAACGAGTTCACGCTCGGCAAGGGCCTCGATGTGGGGGAGTGCGAGCTCATCGAGGGGTTCCTGCTGCGCTACTACGGCTCGGCGTCGCACGTCCCCCGTGAGGTGATCCTGCCGTATCTCCCTGAGGGTGCCGGGGTGGTGGAGGAGTGGCTCACGGGACTGCGCGGCACGCTCGTGCGCCTCACGGTGCCACAGCGTGGCGAGAAGCGCGGCCTTGCCGAGCTCGCGGCCACCAACGCGCGCCATTCGCTCGCGCGCTACAAGAACCGCACGCGCTACGACGAAGAGCGCCTCAACCGGGCGTTGCTGGAGCTCGAGAGCGCCCTCGCGCTTCCCGCGCCGCCGCTCAGAATCGAGTGCTACGACATCTCCACGCTCCACGGCCGTTCGAGCGTGGGCTCGATGGTGGTCTTCACCGGCGGTCGTGCCGACAAGGCCGCCTACCGCCGCTTCAAGGTGCGCATGCCCACCGAGGAGAGCAACGACGTGGCGATGCTCGCCGAGGTGCTGCGCCGCCGCTTCGCACGAGAAGAAGACACGCGCTTCGCGAAGCGTCCGGACCTGCTGCTCATCGACGGAGGCAAGCCGCAGCTGAACGCAGTGCGTGCGGTGCTCGAGGATCTCGGGCTCAGTCACATTCCGCTCGCATCGCTCGCCAAGCGCGAGGAGGAGCTGTGGACGCCCGTGCTGGAGGAGCCCGTACTGCTGCCGAACGGCTCGCCGTCGCTGTACCTCGTGAAGCGGGTGCGCGATGAGGCCCACCGATTCGCCATCGAGTACCACCGTGAGCTGCGCGGGCGCGCGATGAGCGCCTCGGTGCTCGACGACGTGTCCGGCGTCGGGCCCAAGCGCAAGAAGGCGATCCTGGCGCGGTTCGGCTCGCTCAAGAAGCTGCGCGCGGCGAGCGTGGAGGAGATCGCCGCTGTGCCCGGTGTGGGCAGGGTCGCCGCCGAAGCGGTGGTAGAGGCCGTGAGGGCCGGACGTGACGAAGCCCCGGGGACCGGAGAGTGACCCGGCGGGCGGGTGACACGTGGGTGGCGCTCGACTTCGAGACGGCCACCGCCGAGCGCGACTCGGCATGCGCACTTGCTGTGGTGGTGATCGAGGACGGCGTGGTGATCGGCGGCGACTCGTGGCTCATCCGTCCGCCGAGGAACCGCTACGACGAGCGCAACACCTGGATCCACGGCATCACCCCGGAGCAGACGGAGGACGTGCCGAGCTTCGGCGAGTTGTACGAGCAGATCCGTCCATACCTCGAGGGGTGTCATGTGATCGCGCATTCGGCACCGTTCGATGTGTCCGTGCTGCGCGCGTCGCTGGCGCGCCACCGGATGCCTGCGCCGCATACCCGTTATGTGTGTTCGTGCCAGATGGCGCGGCGCGCGTACCCGCTGCTGCCGAACCACCGCCTCCCCACGCTGTGTGCGCACTGCGGCATCGGTCTCGACCACCACGATGCGGCGTCTGACGCTCATGCGTGCGCTCGCGTGGCGCTGGCATGCCGCGACGAGGTGGGGGCATCGACCGTGCGCGAGGCGGTCGAGTTGCTGGGGGTGCCGGTGCGGGTGCTGTAAGGGGCGCGAATGGTGCCGGGGCGTGGGTACGGCGCTCGTCCGGATGGTGCGGGGATGGGCGCGCTCGATCGGGTTTGCCGAGATCACGCTCACCACTTGCCGTGATGTCCCGTGGAACGCGCCCTTCTGTGCGGGTCTGGGGTTCGTAGCCGTTCCGGAGTCTGATTGAGACGTGTCGGCGCGATACGGCCGATTGTGCCGATTGGCGGGCGGGTGGACCGGTTCGCTGTGAGCACCGCCGCGAGCTGCGCTACCGAGCGATGTGCGTCTGGGTGCTCGACGAGCGCACCAGCGAGGACGTGTGTGATCGCGGGACGACCGTGCGTCCACGAGGCGGTCTGGACCGGGTGACGCGGTGTTCTCTTCCTAGCGCTGTCCCGTCGAGTCTTCGGCAGGAAGATCGGATGCCGCATCGAAGGAAGTGGAAGCCCCTGAGCGGAGGATACGTGACCGATTCGCCCGAGCCATCGGAAGTACCTACGGAAGTGCGATCAGGGTTCTGGACCAGCACGCGCGTGGTGGTCGCCATCGTGGTGGCCATCATCGCCCTGGTCTGCGCATCGTGCTCAGCAGGCGTGCTGCTGGTGTCCGCCCGGCTCGTGTCGTACTGGCAGGAGGCGGATGCGCGGGCGGACGTCATCGAGGCGGTCTACCCGGAGTATCGCGTTCTGGAGTCCACGTCGACCTCGTACACGTTGCAGGATTCACGTTATGAGGACCTTATCGTGATCGTCCCGATCTTTCCGGTCGGCGACAGCCCGTACTGGCGCTCGGTCCCCACCGAGGAGATCGCGCCAGATCGAGTCTCCACCGAGACGTTCTTCCGCCACGGTAGGGGCATGCCTTCCGATCAGCGCACTGGCATGAACTACGATGTCAGCGGTTTCGCCCGGGCCTACGGCAAGGTCGACCCGGGGGATCGTCTTGGCGTCAGTGCGGTGTGGCTCGATGGGGTCGATGAGTACGGCGTGGAGACATACATCGTCCTGCTCGCCGACCGCGGTGCACCGATCAGCTCCGCATCCACCGCGCGCGTGGTGGGCGCCGCCAAGTTCATCCGGCTCCCGGACACCGGTGAGTGGAAAGGGCAGGCGTTCCGGTGGGTGGAAGGCCCGGAGGAGTTCGAGCGCCTGCCGACCGCGAGCACCGATTTGTGCCCATTGCCGTCCGAGGCACGGGATGTCGCGAGCGAATTCATCGACCTGCTCCTTGCCGGGGATGCAGAAGCCGCGTACACGATGCGGGACGCCGAGACGTGGGTCGGCGGAGACCCGGAGGAACTTGCCCAACTGGCTGCGTCTGCGCCACAGGGTACGATCGAACGCCAGGACGTCCTGGGCTCGGGATACCTGTGGTCGACCGACCTCAACTCGTACGATGAACACTCCATCGACATCTTCTTCAAGGTCCATCGTACTGAGGGCGTCGTCTACTACCGAGTGCGGGTCACGTTGTCGCCGGATGGCACCAGTCACCCGAGCGACGTGGAGTGGAGCGATGAGTTGTTCGACGCGTGGATCGACGCTTGGTTCGATGAGTAGGTGTGTCGCATCCCGTCGAGGGGCGCTGCCGTGGCCCGGGTGCCTCATGCCGTGTAGCATGGATCATGGCTCAGCGGGGCCCTGAGTCGCCGAGCAGTCCGCTCAAACAATGGAGGATGCATGGGTCGTTCATGCGCGAAGTGTTGTCGGTGGCGATACCTGTGTCTCGTGTTGTTCGCACCGCTCGTGGCATCGCTCGCGGCGCCCGCGCCGGCCGTTGCCGCGCTTGCATGGCAGAAGACGTTCGTGAGAGGCCAATACAATGTCTTCGACAAGGGCATTTCGGGCGACTATATCGTGTGTGGAGCGATACCGTGGGGGCGAGCGCCTCTGACCCTCGGATGGTCTGGGTGGCGGATCTCGACGGGGGGAACCGCATCTGTCTCGGCTACGGGTCCAGCCCCGTCATCAACGGCGACCGCGTCGTTTGGCAGGATGGCAACAGCGACTACCTGACCTGGCGGGTGGGCGACACCGAGCCGACGCGTGTGACGTCCAACTACGCCGGACAGTACAACTGGCATCTCAAGTTCGACGGTGATCGCCTCGTATGGGCGACCAACACGGGCCTCGACTGGAAGATCTGGACATGGGCCGAGGGGGATACGGCGCCTTCGATCATCTCGGACGACCCCGCGAGCGATGAGGACATGCCAGCCGTTTCAGGTGATCGCGTCGCGTGGGGCTCGTACACGAGCGACGGCCCGTGGGTACAGTTCCTTACCAAGCGCATCGGCGATGAGTCGCCGCAGGTGATAACGCCCGTAGGATTCGCCAGCCACGAGGGGCCACTCGTCTCCGGAGCGTTCGGCCGAGGTGGAGGACCTCGCTGAATTCCTGCAGGCCGGCATGTGGCGTGCGAACGTCACCGCCGATGCCGAGGGCGTGGTCTCGCGAGTGGCGCTAGTTGCGGAGGATGCGACGTGGTAGTGAGGGGCGAGTCCGCCGACGCACGGCTGCGCGCGAGGACGCTCTGCCCGCTGCGGAACTCAGTGTCTCTCTCCCGTCGCGCGGCTTCTACGAGCGTCGCGGTTACCGCATCCTCGAAGCTTGTTCGATCGACGTGGATGAGGGCGAGCGGCTCGACTACTGGGCGGCGGAGAAGCAACTCGGCGACTGAGGGTGCCTTCGGGGTGACAGGCACACGGCCTCGGCTACACTCTGTCTCGGCAGCGATGTCACGACTCTCAAGGAGGCCCGAGTGACCGGATCCGCGCGTTCAGCAGGCACGCTCGCACAGGGGGGGACGCTCACGATGCTGTACCGCGCCGGCGCAGTCGCCGCACTGGCCACCGTGGCGATAACGCTGTTCCAGATCGTCGCCGGCGTCCTCTGGCCGCCGCCGGACTTCGCGCCCACGACCGCTGCTGCCACGCACATCCTCGAGATGGCGCAGACCGCACCGCTGCTCACGTTCGTGAAGCTCGACGGGCTCATGCTCATCGATTACGTCTTGCTTGCGGTCGTGTACGTCGCGCTCTACGCGGCGCTCAGGCGCGCGCAGCCGTCGCTGATGACGCTCGGTACCGTGTTCGCGCTCATGGCGATCACACTCTACTTCGCGGTCAACCCGGCGGCGACTGCGCTCGTGCTCGCCGGTCAGTATGTGGTCGACGGCTCGGCCACGGGCGTCGTCGCGGCCATGCAGGCTGTCCTCGCGGGCTTCCAGGGCACCGGCTTCCTCGTGCACTACCTCGTGATGGGCGTCGCCGGCATCCTCGTGGGGCTCGCCATGCTACGGAGTGACGTGTTCTCGCGCGGCACCGCCATCGCCGGCATCCTCCAGGGCGCGATGATGCTCGTTCCCGTGACGTTCGGCACCGTTGGGCTACTCTTCGCACTCGGCTCGCTCATCCCATTCATCGTGTGGTTCGTGCTCGTCGGGAAGCGTCTGTTGCGGCTTGCGGGAGAGAGCGCTTCGGGTTAGCAGGCTTCCGTCACTGATCGATTCCGGTCGAACCACCGGCCGCCAAGCAGCAGGGCGAGCGCCGAGGCGCCCATCAGCCCGGCGCTGAGTGCGAACGGCGCCGCGTGCGACACGGTGTCCCACAACAGTCCGGCGAGGGCGCTCGACGGCAGCGCCGCGAGCCCGAGGACGAACGTGTAGCCGCCGAGTACGGTGCCCCGCCGCTCGGGACCGGCGAGGTCGCACACGTAGGCGCGCGTCATCCCTTCGGTGGCCGCGTACGGGATGCCGTAGAGCGCGAACAGCAGCCAGGGGGCGACGGCAGATCCGCCGAGCGCGAAGCCGAGGTAGACGAGCGCGTAGCCGGTGAACCCGAAGATGATCAGCCGGCGCCGCCCCACGCGGTCGGAGCGCGTGCCGAAGGGCGTCGCGAGCAGTGCGGCCACGATGTTGAAGACGACGTACATCAGCGGGATCAGCGCGGTCTTCGCACCGAGGTCCTGCGCACGCAGGATGAGCATGGCGTCAGACGAGTTGGCCAGCGCGAACACGAACGAGACCGCCGTAAACGCCGCAAGCGGCTTCGAGAACCCCCGGAATGTGATCCGCGTGCGCTCGGTGGCGGGCACGCGCGTGCCAGTGTCGCGTACGAACAGCAACACGACGAGAATGGCCAGTGCGCCCGGTATCGCCGAGATCATGAAGATCGTGCGGTACGCGGCGGGCGAGGGGTCGAGCGTGAGGACCGCCCATGCGACGAAGGGCCCGATCGCGGCACCCACCGTGTCGAGCGCCCGATGCACGCCGAAGCTGCGTCCGCGCGTCTCGGCCGAGGAGCTCTCGGCGATGAGCGCGTCGCGCGGCGCGGTGCGAACACCCTTGCCGACGCGATCAGCCACCCGCAGCGCGAGGACCGCGGGCCAGCTCTGGGTGAGCGCGATCACCGGCTTCACGAGGTTCGACATCGTGTAGCCGAGCGCGATCAGCGGCTTGCGTCGGCCGACCCGGTCCGAGAGCCAGCCGCTCCCCAGCTTCATGAACGCTGCTGCGGCCTCGGCGAGTGATTCGATCAAGCCGATCGCCGCCACCGGAGCACCGAGCACATTGGCGAGGAACAGTGGCAGCACCGGGTAGACCATCTCGGAAGACGCGTCAGTGAGTAGGCTCACCACGCCCATCATCTTCACGTTGCGGGGAGTTCGCGCCACCTCGGGCCCCCTCGGCACCGGTCCTCACTGTCGATTCAGCATCCGCTTCGACTCCGGTCGGTGCAACCCTCGAGATGCGCTATGGGGGGAGTCGCCGTCAGGCGCCGCTGCTATACTGAATGGGCTGGTTGGGCATCAAGAAGGGAGCGTCACCCGTGAAGTTCCTTCTCCGCATGTTGATCTCGGCGGCGGCCATCTTCGGCGTCGCGTACCTGTCCGGTGGCTGGCTGCTCGGGGTCGACTCGTTCTGGCCGGCGGCCGTCATCGCCGCGCTCGTGCTCGCGCTGGTCAACGCTATCGTGAAGCCGATCGTGAGCTTCCTGTCGCTGCCGGTGACCTTCCTCACGCTCGGGCTGTTCGCCCTGGTGATCAACGCCGGGATGCTGTATCTGGTGGCGGCCATCGTCGATGGCGTGCACACCACCGGCTTCATCCAGACGGTGCTAGCCGCGATCATCATCTCGATCGTGAGCTCCATCGGCGGCGCGCTCACCAGCAAGGATGACTAGGTCCGTGCGATGACCGAGGAGACCGGCATCGACGAGACGCACCGGACCGACGAAGGCGACCTCGTCTTGATAACCGGCATGTCCGGGGCGGGCCGAAGCGAGGCGATCCACACCTTCGAGGACCTCGGCTACTTCTGCATAGATAACCTGCCGCCCGCGCTCATCCGGCAACTCGTCTCGCTCACCACGCTTCCGGGCAGCCGTATCCGGCGCATCGCGGTGGTTTGCGACGTGCGTGGGGGCGAGTTCTTCAAGGAACTCGAGGACGAACTCGACCACCTCGAAGCGGTCGGCCACCCCTTCCGCACCCTGTTCCTCACCGCCGATGACCGCGCGCTGATCCGTCGCTTCAAAGAGACCCGTCGCCGCCACCCGCTCTCCGATGTGGGTGCGGTCGCAGACGGCATAGCCGCCGAGCGAGCGATCGTCGAGGGTATCCGCGAACGTGCGAACCTCATCATCGATACGAGCTCGCTCAGGCCGCAGGAACTGAGGGCGCTCATCCGCGACAAGTTCGTCTCGGACGATTCGGCGGGCGCGCAGCTCACGATCACCGTCTCGTCGTTCGGCTTCAAGTACGGCGTGCCGGTCGACGCCGACATCGTCATGGATGTGCGGTTCCTGCCCAACCCGTTCTACGTCGAGCGGCTGCGGACCAAGACGGGCCTCGAGCGGCCGGTGCGCGCCTTCGTGCTGGACAAGGAGGAGACCACCGTCTTCCTGGAGCGTTGGTTCGCGCTACTGGAACTGCTGCTTCCCAACTATCTGGCCGAGGGCAAGACGCAGCTCAACATCGCGCTCGGCTGCACGGGTGGCCAGCACCGCAGCGTGGTGCTGGCGGAGCGGACGGCCGACCAGGTGCGGTCGCTCGGATACCCGGTCTCGGTCAACCACCGCGACATCGTCAAGGACAGGACCCGCTCGTGAGCGCGCGCTCCGCGGTCGCGGTAGGCGGGGGTACGGGACTGCCGCTGGTGCTCGGTTGTCTGCTGCGCAGCGGCTTCGATACCACCGCGGTGGTCACAGTGGCCGACGACGGCGGTAGCTCGGGTCACCTGCGCCGCGAGCTCGGCATGCTGCCGCCGGGCGACATCCGCAACTGTCTGGTAGCGCTCGCCGCGCCGGGCAACCAGCTCGCTCGCGTCTTCCAGTACCGGTTCGCCGAAGGGGAAGGTCTCGCGGGCCACGCGCTCGGCAACCTCATCATCGCGGCGCTCGCCGACCTCGAGGGCGGTTTCGCCGAGGCGGTCGAGGAGGCGGGCCGTCTGCTTGAGGTGCGCGGCCGCGTCCTGCCTTCGACGCTCGCCGACGTGGTGCTTTCCGGTCGCGACGCCTCCGGGCGGCTCGTCATCGGACAGGCCAAGCTCGCCGAGAGCGAGGGTCCGGTCACCACGGTGTGCATCGAGCCGTCGGCGGTACGGGCATATCCGCCCGCGCTCGAGGCTCTGCGCGCCGCCGATCTGATCGTCATCGGCCCGGGCAGCCTCTTCACGAGCGTCATCCCGAACTTCCTGGTGGAAGGCATGGTCGCTGCGGTCACAGAGAGCGGCGCCACCGTGGTCTACGTGTGCAACGTCGGCAATCTGCGCGGCGAGACGAGTGGGATGGACGCCGCCGACCATGTGGACGCGCTCGTCCGTCACGGCCTCGGCGGTGCGATCGACGTCGCGCTGGTGGACTCGTCCTCCACATCCGACGGCGGTGCTCACGTCGCCGGCGGACCGAAGGCGCTTCGGCGGATCGCGGCGCATGGCATCCGCGCGGTCTCCGCCAGCCTCGTCGACCCGAACGATCCGATGCGCCACGACGCCGACCGGCTCATCGCGGCTCTTGCGGAGGTGTGGTGATGTCCTTCACCGCCGAGGTCAAAGAGGAACTCGCTCGCATCGAGGCCAAGCCGTGTTGCGCGCATGCAGAACTGTCGGCTCTCGTGCGCGTCGAAGGCACGCTGCACTACACCGGTGGCGGCAGGATGCGCCTGGAGATAGCCACTGAGACGGCGCCTGTGGCGCGCAAGGTCATCAAGTTGCTGCGCGCTGTCTTCGATCTCACCACCGAGCTCACGGTGCGCCGCTCGGTGCTCCATAAGTCGAACAACTACCTGATCACCGTCGTCGACCAGCCCAAGTTGCATGGCGCTCTCGTCGAGCTCGGCATCCTCGACGAAGACCACGCACCGCTGTACTCGGTGCCCGGATGGCTGGTGAAAAAGGACTGCTGCGCGGTGGCCTACCTGCGCGGCATGTTCCTCGGCGGCGGCTTCGTCGCCGACCCGCACGGCGACTTCCATTTCGAGCTCACCGCCGAGTCGGAGCCGATCGCGAACGACCTCGTCACACTGATGGAGCGCTTCGATATCGGCGCTCGCGTCACCAGCCGGCGCGGCACCTACGCGGTCTACCTCAAGGGGGCCGAGCCCATCGTCACGTTCCTCGCACTCGTGGGGGCGCACCGCGCGCTGCTGCGCACAGAAGATGTGCGCATCCTGAAAGAGATGCGCAACGACGTGAACCGTCTCGTCAACGCGGAGACCGCCAACATCCAGAAGACGGCGACCGCCGCCGCTGAGCAGGTGGCGGCGGTGCGCACGCTTGAGCGGCAGCGCGGGCTCGACTCGCTGCCGCCGGCGCTCCGGGAGATCGCCTACCTTCGGCTGGAGAACCCCGATGTGAGCCTGCGGGAGCTCGGCGAGCTCGCCGATCCGCCGCTTTCCAAGTCGGCGGTGTACCACCGTGTGCGCCGTCTGGAGGAACTCGCCGAAGACGGGTAGGTACTCACGTAGGAGCGGGTCTGCGGCCTGCTCTTGCCTGTGCGCTTCAGTTACAATGCTCAAGGGACGTGCGTCTCCATGAGCGGGACTAAGTCAGCGACGTGATCGAGGAGGGTACCCAAGTGACGATTCGCGTAGGTATCAACGGGTTCGGCCGCATCGGCCGCCTTGCGTTCCGTGCGTGCGAGAGTGATCCCGCGATCGAGGTCGTGGCGGTCAACGATCTCACCGACGCCGCCACGCTCGCCCATCTGCTTAAGTACGACTCGGTGCACAAGGTCTTCCCGCACGACGTGAAGGCGGGCGAGGCTTCGTTCTCGGTCGACGGCCGCGAGGTGAAGGTGCTCGCGCAGCGCGACCCGGCGCTTCTGCCCTGGGGCGAGCTCGGCGTCGACTTGGTTGTGGAGTCCACCGGCTTCTTCACGGATGCCACGAAGGCCGCCGCGCACCGCGAAGCGGGCGCGAAGAAGGTCATCATCTCGGCACCGGCCAAGAACGAGGACATCACCATCGTCATCGGCGTGAACGACGGCGACTACGACGCCGAGAAGCACCACATCATCAGCAACGCGTCGTGCACCACCAACTGCCTGGCGCCGTTTGCGAAGGTCCTGCGCGACAGCTTCGGCATCAAGTACGGCTTCATGAACACGATCCACAGCTACACGAACGACCAGGTCATCCTCGACTCGCCGCACAAGGACCTGCGCCGCGCGCGGGCCGCTGCGATGTCGGTCATCCCCACGTCCACCGGTGCCGCCAAGGCCATCGGCCTTGTCATGCCTGACGTGAAGGGCAAGCTCGACGGCATGTCGATGCGCGTTCCCACGCCCGACGGCTCTGTGGTCGACCTTGTGGCAGAGCTCGAGACCGCGGTCACCAAAGACGAGATCAACGCCGCGATGAAGGCGGCTGCCGACGGCCCGATGAAGGGCATCCTCGAGTACTGCACCGACCCGATCGTGTCGATCGACGTGGTGGGCAATCCCGCAAGCTCGATCTTCGACTCGCTCCAGACGATGGTCATGGGCGGGAGCAGCACCTTCGTGAAGTGTGTGTCGTGGTACGACAACGAGTGGGGCTACAGCAACCGCGTGAAGGACCTCATCAAGATCGTCGGGTAGCACGAGCGACCTCGAGCGAGGCGTCCTTCACGACAAGGGCGCCTCGCTTCTCGAATCGTCTGAGTTCGCAGCCGAGCCGGGAGGGCCCATGTTCGCGAAGAAGACCGTGAAGGACGTCGATGTGCGTGGGAAGCGCGTGCTCGTCCGCGTGGACTTCAACGTGCCGCTCGCCGAAGGTGCCGTGACCGATGACACGCGCATCCGCGCGGCGCTGCCCACGATCCGCTACCTGATCGACCACGGAGCGCGCGTGGTCCTGATGTCCCACCTCGGTCGCCCGAACGGCGAGCCCGATCCGCAGTACTCGCTCAAGCCGGTACGCAGGGTCCTGCAGCGGATGATCGGGCGCAACGTCGCCTTCTCGCCCGACATCGTGGGGCCCGAGGCCGAGGAGGCCGTCGGCCGCATGATCGACGGCGAGATCCTGATGCTCGAGAACGTCCGTTTCGATCCGGGCGAGAAGGCGAACGATCCCGGGTTCGCAGGCAAGCTCGCCGCGCTCGGCGACATCTTCGTGAACGACGCGTTCGGTGCCGCGCATCGGGCGCATGCGTCGACCGCGGGCGTGGCGGCGTACCTGCCCGCGTATGCGGGCATGCTCCTCGAGCGCGAGGTGAAGACGCTCACGGGCATTCTCACCGATCCCGACCGGCCCTTCGTGGGCATCCTCGGCGGCAGCAAGGTGAGCGACAAATTCGGCGTGATCGACACGCTGCTGGACTGCTGCGACACCGTTCTCATCGGCGGTGGTATGGCATTCACCTTCCTCGTGGCCAAGGGGCTCGAGGTAGGCGATTCCATCGTTGAGACCGACTGGGTCGAGCCCGCCAAGCAGATGCTCGAGAAGGCGAAGGGAGCGGGCACGGAACTCGTGCTCCCCACCGACTTCGTCGTGGCCTCGGAGATCGCCGAAGATGCCGAGACACGGATCGTGGGACGGGAGGAGATCCCTGTGGGGATGATGGGTCTCGACATCGGCCCGAGTACGATCGAACTGTTCAAGGGCGAGATCGCGGGTGCGAAGACCATCTTCTGGAACGGGCCGATGGGCGTGTTCGAGATGACGCCGTTCGAGGCCGGCACCAGGGAGGTCGCCATCGCGGTGGGTCGCAACAATCGAGCGGCGTCCATCATCGGCGGTGGCGATTCGGTGGCCGCGCTCAAGAAGTTCGATCTCGAGGACCGCGTGACGTTCGTCTCCACTGGAGGCGGCGCGTCGATGAAGCTGCTCGAGGGCTCGGCGCTACCCGGCGTCGACGCCCTCCTGGACAAGTAGGGAGACGCCATGGACCGCCGCATGCTCGTCGCCGGCAATTGGAAGATGTTCACCACCTCGGGGGAGGGCGTGGTGCTGGTCCAGGACCTCGCCGACCTCGTGCGCGAGGTATGGGACGAGGTCGAAGTCGCCGTCTGCCCGCCGTTCACGGGCCTCAAGGCCGTGTCGACTCTGATTGAACTGGACCACCTGAAGATCGCGCTCGGCGCTCAGGACATGCACTGGGAATCGGAGGGCGCGTTCACCGGCGCCATCGCCCCGCGCATGCTCACCGAGCTGCGCTGCGACTACGTGATCATCGGCCACTCGGAGCGCCGCGAGTTCTTCGGCGAGACGAACGAGACGGTGAACCGCAAGGTGCGCGCCGCTTACGACGCGGGCCTTACACCAATCATGTGCTGTGGCGAGAGCCTCACCACACGCGAGGCCCTTGAGACGGAGTCGTTCGTCCGCAAGCAGGTAATGGAAGGCGCGGCGGGCCTCGACGCCGCCGAGGCTGCCAAACTCGTGATCGCCTACGAGCCCATCTGGGCGATCGGCACGGGCCGTACGCCAACGCCCGAGGCGGCCAACGACGTGTGCCGCACCATCCGCGCCACCATCGGCGCGATGTACGGTCCGCCCGCCGCCATGGCCGTGCGCGTGCTCTACGGTGGTTCGGTGAAGGCCGAGAACGCGAAGATGTTCTTCGGCGAGCGCGATATCGATGGCGGTCTCGTTGGCGGGGCGGCGCTCAAGGCGGACTCGTTCGCAGACATCGTGAAAGCTGCGCGCTAGGTGGCCGAACGTCCACCGGTCGCGCTCATCATCATGGACGGCTACGGGATCGCCGCACCCGGCCCCGGCAACGCCATCTCGTGCGCTCGGACGCCCAACCTCGACGCGCTGACGGCCGAGTTCCCGTCCACAACGATCCTGTGCAGCGGTCTTGCCGTCGGTCTTCCCGAGGGTCAGATGGGCAACTCCGAGGTGGGACACCTCAACATGGGCGCCGGCCGCGTGGTGTATCAGGAGCTCACGCGTATCGATGCCGCGATCGCCGATGGCTCGATCGAGGAGAACGCGGTCCTCATCGAGGCGATCGACGGTGCGGTCGCATCAGGGGGCGCGGTGCACTTCATGGGCTTGCTCTCCGACGGCGGTGTCCATAGTCACCAGGAGCACCTGTACGCACTGGTGCGGATGGCGGCGGCGCGTGGAGCCGAGCGCATCTTCATCCACGCGTTCCTCGACGGTCGCGACGTGCCGCCCTCGAGCGGGCTGGACTACGTACGGGCGCTCGAGGCGTTCCTCGCGGAGATCGGCGTAGGACGGGTGACCAGTGCGATGGGCCGCTACTACGCGATGGACCGTGACAGCCGCTGGGAACGCGTCGAGCGGGCCTGGCGCGCGATGGTGCTCGGCGAGGGTGAGCCGGCGGTCTCGGCCAGCGAAGCCGTTGTCGCGTCGTACGACAGGGGCGTGACCGACGAGTTCATGGTACCGGCGATGGTCTACGACGGTCTCAAGCCGGTCGGCCTCGTGAGCGATGGCGACACGCTCGTCTTCTTCAACTTCCGGCCGGACCGCGCGCGCGAGATCACCCGTGCGTTCGTGGATCCCGACTTCGGCGGTTTCGTGCGTCGCGTGTGGCCGGACATCCGGTTCGTGTGCCTGACCGAGTACGATCCGACGATCCCCGCGCCCATCGCGTTCCCCAAAGACCTGCCCTGCTGCGTGCTGGCGGACGTGATCGCCGAGGCGGGCCTGCGCCAACTCCACATCGCCGAGACCGAGAAGTACGCGCACGTGACGTTCTTCTTCAACGGCGGCGCCGAGGGGATGAAGGAGGGCGAGGAGCGCGTTCTCGTCCCGAGTCCGAAGGTCGCGACCTACGACCTCCAGCCTGAGATGAGTGCGCCCGAGGTGACCGTCAGGCTCGTGGAGGCCGTACAGCAGGACCGGGCCGACTTCTACGTGGTGAACTACGCCAACTGCGACATGGTCGGTCACACGGGGATCCTCGAGGCGGCTGTGGCGGCGGTAGAGGCGGTCGATGCCGGCGTGGGCGCGGTGGTCGAAGCGATTCGTGAGAAGGGCGGCTCGGCGATCATCACGGCCGATCACGGCAATGCCGAGCAGATGAGCGACCCGTCAACTGGTGGCGCGTTCACCGCACACACGCTGAACCCCGTGCCGTTCATCTGCGTGTCGAGCGCAGTGGAGGCCGTGGCCGGGGGTGGCATACTCGCGGACGTGGCTCCGTCGGTCCTGGCGCTCATAGGTATCCCCGCGCCTGCGGAGTGGACCGGTGCTTCGCTGCTCCGCTGAGCCGGGGTTCTACGCGGACCTACTTGAGATACCATCCCCATGGCGGCTATACTGGCACGGCTTGTGTCGTCAGACTCGCCGCCACCCGACGGCGTCACCGAGGAGTGTGCCGTGGACGTAGTTGCATATATTGCCCTCGCCATCCATGTGATATCCGCAATTGGGCTCGTCGTATTCGTATTGCTGCACTCCGGCAAGGGTACCGGCGTATCCTCTCTGTTCGGTGCGGGGCTTCCCGCGACCGCAACCGGGACCGGCATGATCGAGAAGAACCTGGATCGCATCACCGTCATCTTCGCGGGGGGTTACGCGCTAACCGCGCTGGTCCTGATGCTTGTCTATCGCCCGGGGGCCTGAGGTACCGCCCCGTCTTCGAGAGTCCCGGGAACCCGCCGGCATGGCGGGTTCCTCGCGTCTTCGGATACTCTGGTCGTGGCCGCGTCGCTTGCACTTCGATGCAAACGGGCAGAAAATAGCGTGATAGTTCAACGGAGGAGCCGCGGCCGGCATCGTGACCCGCCTGCCTGTTGGCCGCCCAAGCCGCCGTAGGGAGGGATGTACGAGGCGAGGTGCTGTTCTGAGGCATGGAAGACCGATGCACGTTCGTATAGTCGGAGGGAGGCTCTACCTTGTCTGAGCGAATCCGCAAGGGCTTTGCCATCATGCTGGTCTTGGCGTTGGCAGTCGCGATGATGGCTGGCTGCACAACCGAGACCGAAGGCGACGGCGAGACCGAGTCTGACGTCACCAAGGGTGGCACGTTCAACTTCTACATCAGCGAACCGGCGTTCATCGATCCTGTGAACCTTCAGGAGTCCGAGGGCACCCAGGTCGGCCAGGCAGTCTTTGACAGCCTCGTCGCGTTCGACTCCATCACTTCCGAGGTCATCCCAGCGGCTGCCGAGAGCTGGGAGCCGAATGACGACGCGACGGTGTGGACGTTCAAGCTCGTCGAGGGCGCGAAGTTCCACGACGGTACCGACGTCACCGCCGAGTCGTTCAAGTACGCATGGGAGCGCATCTGCAATCCCGAGAACGAGTCTGAGGTTGCGTATCACCTCGGCGTGGTCAAGGGCTACGACGAGATGCAGGACGGCACCGCAACCGAACTCGAGGGCGTCAAGGTCGTCGACGACTACACCCTCGAGGTCACCCTGAACTACGGCTTCGCCGACTTCGAGTATGTCGTCGGTCACCCGGCCCTCGCACCGATTCCCCAGGAGGCCGTCGAGGCCGATCCCGAGGGCTTCGGCGACATGCCGATCGGCAACGGCCCGTTCAAGATGAGCGAGCCCTGGGCGCACGACCAGTACATCAAGATCGAGAAGTTCGCCGACTACTACGGTGACGAGCCGAACATCGACGGCGTCGACTTCAAGATCCTGGCCGACCAGGACACCGCCTGGCTCGAGTTCGAGGCCGGCAACCTGGACTTCGTGCCGATCCCGAGCGGCCAGATCCAGGCCACTGTTGACACCTACGGCGAGAGCGCTGACGGCTACACGCTGAACCCGGGCAAGCAGGTCAGCCTCGGCGCCGAGCAGGCCATCTACTACCTGCTCATCAACAACGAGGACCCGGCTCTCGCGGATGCGAACGTCCGTGCAGCTCTGTCGCTGGCCATCGACCGCCAGGACATCTGCGACAAGGTCTTCGAGGGCACCCGCACGCCCGCAACGGGTATCGTCCCGCCGGGCATCGTGGGCCACAAGGCCGATGCGTTCCCGTACGCGAAGTACGATGTCGAGGCCGCCAAGGCCAAGCTCGCGGATGCCGGTTTCCCGAACGGCGAGGGCTTCCCGACGATCAGCCTGGAGTACAACAGCGGTTCGGGCCACGAGGATATCCTCGCGCTCGTCCAGGAGGACCTGAAGGCCATCGGCGTCAACGGCGAACTCGTGGGCTCCGAGTGGGCGCAGTATCTCGACAAGCTGGGTGCCAAGGACTACCAGGTCGGTCGTCTCGGCTGGATCGCCGACTACCCGATCATGGACAACTTCCTGTATCCGCTCTTCTTGACCGGTAGCAGCGACAACTACTCGTTCTACTCGAACGAGGATGTCGACTCGATGCTGGACGAGGCGCGCACAACCGTCGACGACGACGATCGCGTGGCCCTCTACCAGGATGTTGAGAAGATCGTGGGTGACGACGCCGCGGTGATCCCGATGTTCTACTATCGCCACACGCGCGTCGCGTCCGATCGTGTGATCGACGGCGTCTACAGCCCGAACGGCCTCTTTACGTTCGATACCGTTCAGCTCGAGGCCGCCGAGTAGGCGTTTCACCAGCGCGGTACGGATCGGTAAGGTTCTGCGTGTGCCGGGGCGCCCCGGGCGCCCCGGCACACCGCATGCCGCGCCCGAGTGGCGCATACAGGAAAGACGAACCCCATGCTCAAGTACGTGGTGCGCCGCATCCTGCAGATGATCCCCGTGTTCCTCGGGGTCACGCTCATCCTCTTCGTGCTTCGGATCCCCGGGTTGCTCCCCGGCGATCCGATCCAGCTCATCGTCGGCGAGAAGACGCTGACGCCTGCGCTGAGGGCACAGATCGAGGAGAAGAACCATCTCAACGAACCGTTGTACGCCCAGTACGGCTACTACGTATCGAGCCTTGTGAAGGGCGACCTCGGTGAGTCGTACCAGAAGGGCAGAGCGGTCACGGCGATCCTTGCCGACAAGTTCCCCAATACGGCCCGCCTCGCCATCGCGGCGATCTTGGTCGAGATCGTGGTGGGCTTGCTCGCCGGCATCATCTCGGCGGTGAGGCAGTTCTCGTTCTGGGATGTGCTCGTCACACTTTCGACATCCATTCTCGTGTCTGTCCCGGTGTTCTGGTTGGGCATGCTGCTGCAGATGCTTTTCGGCATCAGACTCAAGCAGTGGACCGGGGGAGCGGTGTTCTTACCGATGTCGGGAATGGGCAATCCCCCTGACATCGTGCACCTCATCCTTCCGGCAGTGACCCTGGCGTCGGTCTCGACCGCGTACGTGGCGCGCATCATGCGTTCGCAGATGCTCGAGGCGCTCGGCCAGGACTACATACGCACCGCGATGGCCAAGGGCCTCACGGAGCGAGCGGTGGTCTTCAAGCACGCGCTCAAGAACGCGATGATCCCGGTCGTGACTTTCATCGGTATCGACCTCGGCGCTCTCATGGGCGGCGCCATCCTGACCGAGTCGGTGTTCTCGTGGCCGGGCGTCGGCCGTGAGATCTACCTCGCGGTCTTGCAGAGGGACTGGCCGGTGGTCATGGGCGGCGTTGTGATCATCGTGATCATCGTCATGTTCGTGAACCTGCTGGTCGACATCAGCTATGCGCTGCTCGACCCGCG
Organism: Coriobacteriia bacterium; assembly: GCA_049658145.1. Taxonomy (GTDB): domain Bacteria; phylum Actinomycetota; class Coriobacteriia; order Anaerosomatales; family Anaerosomataceae; genus UBA6100. The sequence continues at coordinate 5,948 of JBASOJ010000030.1, read as the reverse complement.
CATCCGATACGGGGGTGCGGCGGAATGACCAGAGACGACAAGAGACTCAGCGATCTTCAGTCGGGCATGGAGGGCCCCCTGGATGCCGGCGGACACCCTACAAAGGACGAGCACGTCGTCGGCCCGATCCTTCCTGGAGCGGGCGAGGTCGCTGCCCGACCGGCGCGTACGTTGTGGGGCGATGCGCTCACGCGCCTCAGGAGGAACAGGCTCGCTGTCATCGGCCTGGTCTGGGTGACGATCGTCATCGCTGTCGCGCTGTCAGCGGATCTGTGGGTGCCGCAGTTCTTCGCGGAGCCTACATCCACCGAGTTCGGCAGCCTGGAGTCCCCCTCGGCCCAGCATCCCTTCGGCACGGACAGGATCGGCCGGGACGTGTTCTCGCGCGTCATCTACGGCGCGCGCCCGTCGCTGTCGGTCGGCGTGCTGGCGGTGAGCATCTCGCTCGTGCTCGGATTGATCCTCGGCGCGCTCTCCGGCTACTACGGGGGTGCGCTCGATGCGTTCGTCATGCGAACGGCGGACGTGTTCTTCGCGTTTCCGTACATGCTTTTCACGATCGCGCTGCTCGCGGTGCTCGGGCCGGGACTTCAGAACGTGTTCATCGCCATAGGTATCCTAGGCTGGCCGTCGATCGCGCGCGTCTTCCGCAGCTCGATCCTCTCGGTGAAGGAGAACGAGTACGTGGATGCCGCGCGGGCGATGGGCGCGACGGACCTGCGCATCATGTTCCGGCACATCATGCCCAACGCGATCGCGCCCATCATCGTGTACGGGACGATGAGCATCGGCGGGGCGATCATCACCGAGGCCGCACTGTCGTACCTCGGCATGGGGGTCCAGGCGCCCACTCCGTCATGGGGCAGCATGCTGTCCGAGGCGAAGGCGCTCATGATCCCGGCGCCATGGCTCACCATCTGGCCGGGCTTCGCCATCCTCACTACCGTGCTTTCGTTCGTGCTCATGGGTGACGGTATGCGTGACGCCCTCGACGTGAAGATGAAGGACTGAGATGGCGCTCCTCGAAGTGACCGACCTCAAGACGCAGTTCACCACCCGTGACGGCGTCGTGCGCGCCGTGGACGGCGTGAGCTTCGCTCTCGAAGAAGGACATACACTCGCGATCGTGGGCGAGTCGGGTTCGGGCAAGTCAGTGACGGCCTTGTCGCTCATGCGGCTGATTCCGGACCCGCCGGGCAAGATCGCCGCGGGCAAGGTCCTGCTCAAGGGCGAGAGCGTCCTCAAGATGAGCGATGCCGACGTGCGCGCGATGCGAGGCGACCGGATCGCGATGATCTTCCAGGACCCGATGACCTCGCTCAACCCTGTCTTCCGCGTGGGGTTCCAGATCGGTGAGGCCCTGCGGGTCCACAAGGGCCTCACGCGCAAGGAGGCCGACGCGCGGGCTGTCGAGATGCTCGACCTCGTCGGGATCCCGAACGCCCCGCACCGCGCGAAGGACTATCCGCATCAGTTCTCGGGGGGCATGCGTCAGCGTGCGATGATCGCCATGGCGCTGGCGTGCGACCCGGACATCCTGATCGCCGACGAGCCCACCACGGCGCTCGACGTCACTATCCAGGCGCAGATCCTCGAACTCATGATCGAGCTCCAGCAGCGCAAGGGGACCGCGATCATCATGATCACGCACGACCTCGGAGTCGTTGCCGACATGGCCGACGACGTCATGGTGATGTACGCGGGCAAGCAGGTCGAGTACGGTTCGGCCGACGCCGTCTTCTATCGTCCGCAGCACCCGTACACATGGGGCCTGCTCGACAGTCTGCCGCGCCATGATATCGATGAGAAGGGGACGCTGCTTCCCATCGAGGGGCAGCCCCCGAGTCTCATCGACGTGCCCTCCGGCTGCGCGTTCCACCCGAGGTGTCCATACGCGCAGCCCGTCTGCTTCACCGATGTCCCCGAGCTTCGCGAGATCGAGCCGGGACACATTGCCGCGTGCCATTTCGCGGGCACGGAGAACCTCGTTCGCGGCCGTGTCGCCGCAGCCGAGGGGGAGGTGCGCTGATGGGTGACCTCCTCCGCGTCGAGGGCTTGGTGAAGTACTTCTCGACCGACCAGGGGCTCATCGCCTCGCGGCTGAGCAAGAAGGTCCACGCCGTCGATGGTGTGTCGTTCTCCGTGAAGAGCGGCGAGACGCTCGGTCTGGTGGGTGAGTCCGGATGCGGCAAGTCCACCACAGGCCGCTGCCTGATACGTCTGCTCGAGCCGACCTCCGGCACGATCGACTTCGATGGCACGGATGTCCGCGCGCTCAAGGGCAAGGCGTTGCAGGAGTTCCGTCGTGAGGCGCAGTTCATCTTCCAGGACCCGTACGCCTCGCTCAACCCGCGCATGACCATCGGTGAGATCGTGGCCGAGCCGCTGGCGGTGCACCGCCAGGGCACGCCGCACGAGCGCAGGGAACGTGCGAAAGAGCTGCTCGACGTCGTGGGGCTCAATCCCGAGCACATCAACCGGTACCCGCACGAGTTCTCGGGCGGCCAGCGGCAGCGCATAGGCATCGCCCGGTCGCTGGCGCTCAAGCCACGACTCGTCATCTGCGACGAGCCGGTCTCCGCGCTCGATGTGTCGATCCAGGCGCAGGTCATCAACCTGCTCGACGACCTGCAGGATCAGTTCGGCCTGACATACGTCTTCATCGCCCACGATCTCTCGGTGGTGCGACACATCTCCGACAGGGTCGCAGTGATGTACCTCGGCAAGATCGTGGAGATCGGCGGTTGGCAGGGCCTCTATGATGCGCCGCATCACCCGTACACCCAGTCGCTGCTGTCAGCGGTGCCTGTCCCCGACCCGGCGAAGCAGCGGACTCGCGAGCGCATCATCCTGGAGGGCGACGTTCCGAGCCCGATCGACCCGCCGATAGGTTGCCGGTTCCACACACGCTGCCCGATCGCGCAGGACATCTGTCACCATGAGGAGCCCGAACTCCGCGAGGTGGCACCTGGCCATGAGGCCGCCTGCCACTTCGCCAAGCCGTTCCCGATCGATCTTGCGACTGAGGCGCCCGTGGCGGAAGCTTCCGAAGCGGTCTAGGCATCGGCCGAGGCACTTTGCTATACTCTCCCTCGCTGTCCTCAGGGGCGGCGCGAGTCCGAGTGGCGGAATGGCAGACGCGCTAGGTTGAGGGCCTAGTGCCCGCAAGGGCGTGCGAGTTCAACTCTCGCCTCGGACACCAGTAATGACCAGCGGCTCTTCCCGAAAGGGAGGGGCCGCTGTTGCTGTGTCAGGGGCGGCGTCTAATGTAGCGTCTAATGTGGAGACCCGGCGAAGCGTTGCTTCTTCACGACCGGCCTCGACGCGCTCGCGATGGGCAGCTACCTGATCACGAAGGACTCTTGCGCCTCTGAGCCTGCCTGACCGCCTGCGCGTGCTGTGTGACCGAATCCCCTGCCGACCACCTGTCGGAACGCCGTCAGGCCCCTGGCAGTGGCTGCCGATATCACGGGCGTAGCAGTACGACACGCCGACGGGAGCCGCAGCATGCGACACCCTCGCCCGCTCATGACGTTGCTCGCGCTGACGCTCCTGATGGTCATGTTCCTCGGCGCGTCCGCATCGGCGCTCGAGCCCGTCTACCGCTTCTACAACGTCACCAACGGCACGCACTTCTTCACACCCTCGGCTGAAGAGCGCGACATGGTCGTGTCCAGGTGGCCCCGCGTCTTCCAGTACGAGGGCGTCGCATACAGCACCGAGGCGACAGTCGGCACCGTGCCGCTCTACCGCTTCTACAGCCAGCGGAGCGCCAGCCATTTCTACACCGCGAGCACCGACGAAGCCGCCATGATCACCGCGATCTGGCCCGACATCTTCTCGCTCGAAGGTCGGACGTACAGCGTCTCGCCGACGGGGATCGACGGCTGGGATCCCGTATACCGCTTCTACAACGTCAAGACAGGCAGTCACTTCTACACCGCATCCGCCGAGGAGCGCGACCTCGTGATCGCGAAGCTGTCGATGACGTACCAGTACGATGGCGTCGCCTTCCATGTCGCCGATTCAGGGATCATGCCCAACGCGCTCGGCATGGTCTTTCCGGTGCTGGGGCCGAACAGCTACACGGACACCTTCGGCGCGCCGCGGTCGGGCGGACGCACGCACGAGGGAACGGACATCATGTCGGCCCAGGGCACGCCGTGTGCGGCTGTGCTTGCGGGGACGGTGACCGCGCGCGAGAGTACCCTCGGCGGTCTTACGATCTGGCTCACCGCAGACAACGGGTGGACGTTCTACTACGCGCACCTGAGCGGGTACGCGGTTACCTCCGGCCGCGTGGAGGCGGGCCAGGTGATCGGCTACGTCGGTGCCACCGGCAATGCCTCTACGCCGCATCTGCACTTCGAGATACACCCCGGTGGCGGCGCGGCCGTGAACCCGTATCCGTATCTACGCCAGATGCAGTAGCGGACGCGGGGCGCGGTCCACCGCGGTGCTGTTCCGTTGTGCCCGCATCCACCCTACAATCGAGCGAGAGCAGGATCGTTCGAGAAGGGGATCTTCCGTGCGCCAGAACCGGATGCCGGTCTCTGTCGGCGCGGTACGGATCGCGACGAGGTGATCTCATGCGCACACAGCAGCGCCTGACCGAGGCCTACGCCAGCGCTCGAATCGAGCCCTTCGACGACGAGTCCCGACTCGTCTTCATGAGCGATTGCCACCGTGGCACGGGCGGCCTGGCCGACGAGTTCGGGCGCAACGAGAACACCTACCTCCATGCGCTCGGGCATTACTATCGCAACGGCTTCACGTACGTGGAGGTGGGGGACGGCGATGAGTTGTGGGAGAACCGGGAGTTCAAGCACATCAAGGACGCGCACTACGACGTGTTCACCACGATCAAGCACTTCTTCGACGAAGGCCGCTTCATACTGCTGTGGGGGAACCACAACAACTATCTGCGCGACCCGGAGTACGTGAGGGAGCACCTGTACACGTACTACCACGATCACCAACAGAAGACGTACGAGTTCCTCGACGGTATCGAGCCGGTCGAGGCACTGGTGCTTCGGCATGCCGTCACCGGTCAGGAGATACTGGTCGTGCACGGACACCAGGGCGATTTCGCCAACGACCAGGCGTGGTTCCTGACCGCGTTCTCGCTCAAGTACTACTGGCAGCACCTTCACGCGCTCGGCGTCCAGAATCCGGCGAGTCCGGCCAGGAACGCGGTGAAGCGGCACAAGATCGAGCGCAACTTCTCGAAGTGGATCGCCGAGCACCGGATGGCGCTCATCTGCGGGCACACCCATCGCTTCAAGTACCCGCGCGAAGGTGAACTGCCCTACTTCAACTCGGGCAGCTGCATCTATCCCGCCAGCCTGACCGCCATCGAGCTCGAGGCCGGGGAGATCCGCATCGTGCGATGGCGCATCGTCGCCGGGCCCGACGGCGTGCTCCATGTCGAGCGTCAGCTGCTGCGCGGTCCCGACCCGGTGGCGAAGTTCGATCCCAGGTAGGCACGCTATACTTGGGGTCCGGCCATCGAGAGGGGCGCTGGTGCTCGAGTTCGTGGAAGTCGCGGTGGGAGAGGGCGACCCGCTCGGGTGCGCCCTGTGCACACCGCAGGCGGCATCCGGGTATCTGCCTGCGGGCGACCTCATCGCGCGCATCCGGTACGCTGCCGCCGAGTGGATGACCGGCCCCGGGCCGAACGTCGTGCTGGGCGGACCCGAGCCCTTCGCGCATCCGGAGCTGCCCGCATTGGTGGTGGCGTGCGTTGACGCGGGCATGCAGCGCATCGCCCTCGAGACCGACGGTGCGGCGCTCTCGGTGCCGGCGAATGTTCTCGGCGTCCTGCGCAGCGGGGTGCGGCATCTCCGGGTGCGTGTGTTGGATGCCGAGGCGACGCACGGCGACGTCCTGGGCGGTCGCGCCGGACGCACGCGTGACGCACTCGCGGGCGTCCGCGCGTTCCTCGCGGC
>JBASOJ010000029.1:0-19323 GCA_049658145.1 Coriobacteriia bacterium | reverse complement strand
CTTTCGCCTACCTCTGCGACCGCGCGGGCTCGGTGGTCGCCCTCACCGACTCGAGTGGCGCCGTCGTCGCCAGCTACGCCTACGACCCGTGGGGCGCGCCGACATCCCAGCCCGCATCCGGCATCGGTGCGCGCAACCCGCTTCGGTACCGCGGCTACTACTACGACGTCGCGACCGCCCTCTACTACCTCCCGGCCCGCTACTACGACCCGGCCGTCGCGCGGTTCCTGAGCCCGGACCCGGCAGCTCCGAGCGCGGGCGATCCGCTTTCCCTCAACCGGTATGCGTACTGCGTGGGGGACCCGGTGAACGCGGACGACCCGAGCGGGGCGATCATGGACTCGGACGGGAACGGGAAGCTGGACGACTACGACCACAACCTAGCTATGGAGAAGGCCGCTACGAACCCGACTGTCGCCGACTACTACGGTGCAAAGGCCAAGGTGGCGTACTACAGCGCGAACGGTACTGCGCAACAACTGGTGAAAGCCCAGGTGGCTCTGTACAACATCACAGGGTGGCCGAGCTTCGAGGAGTTCCTCTCCGGATCGCAGGCCCCGATGGGGGATGGCACGCCATTTGGCCGCAACAACCGGAACTGGATGCCGTCGAGACCCGATGACACGACGTGGATGCTCGGGGGAATCGGAGCCTTGTCGGATGTACTCACCCCCTTGTTCGGACCAGCATGGGTTATCCCCGCAGCTACCGGTCTCGTAATCAACGGTGGCTATGCGGTCTGGCACTATCAACCGCTCAGGGAACAGGGCCGCGCGACGTGGGGTGATGTGTTCTGGACTGGCGTCGGAGCTGTGCCGATAATCGGCATAGTCCCGTCGGTGGTCACGGTCATCGGATACGACTTCATCCATTGGGCTGAGCCCAGCAACTAGTCGGGGGGATGATCATGAGAAACCTGCAGGGCCTGCTGTGGACTCTGCTCACCGCGGGCTACTGTGTGTACCTGGGTCTGTCGCTCTCTGCGCTTCGGCGCAATACCTTGAACGTGGAAGAGGGCGTGGAGAAACGCAGGGTAAGAGCGTGGGGACTCAGGGCCGGGATCCTGATGCCCCTGACCTTTCTGCCGATGTACATTTCTGAGGTGGCGAAGGCAAGTAGACAGTTCGGGTTCGCACGCGTGCTGCCGACGGCGCTTGCAGTAGCACTTGGCATGCTGCTCGCGGGTGCCTGGACCGGATTCTGGTTCAGCCTGATGGAGCTCAGATGGCGGCGAACTAGGGGGCCGTTCTAGGGTTCAGCACCTACCGCTACGTCTACGGCCCCGGCTCGCTCCCGCTCGAGATGATCGTGACGACCGCCCAGGGCACGACCTCCTATGCCTACCTCTGCGACCGCGCGGGCTCCGTCGTCGCGCTCACCGACTCGAACGGCGCCGTCGTCGCCACCTACGCCTACGACCCGTGGGGCGCGCCGACGGGCCCGGCCCCGACCGGCATCGGCGCGCGCAACCCGCTCCGGTACCGCGGCTACTACCACGACGTCGCGACCGCCCTTTACTACCTCCCGGCCCGCTACTACGACCCGGTCGTCGCGCGATTCCTGAGCCCGGACCCGGCAGCTCCGAGTGCGGGGGATCCGCTTTCCCTCAACCGCTACGCCTACTGCGTGGGGGATCCGGTGAACGCGGATGACCCGACAGGTGCCATCATGGATGTGGATGGCAATGGACGACTGGACTCATGGGACTCGGCGTACAACATGGCGACCAAGGCAAAGAGTCCGAAGTCGAAGAAGTACTGGAACGCATTGGGAGCCGGACGCTACGCGAAGAGTATCGGAGACGTTCAGGGAGCGTGGAAGGCCACCTTCGAGATCTTCAACATGGGGGAGGGCGGGCGGCTGGGGAGCTTCGGGGTTTCGCCGGCTGACCTGGCGGCTCGCGCCGCCGAGGCGGCGGCAGCTCAGGCGAGAGAGAATGACGCCGTCTGGGACGATGTTCAGGACTGGTTGTCAGGCGCGTCGGCAGTCACGAGTGTCACGGGCACCGTCTGCCTCGCGGCGGGCGTAATCAGTGCACCCACTGTGGTCGGAGGAGGGGTTGGCTTCGGTTTGGCGGGCGGTCTGTTCTTGTTGAGCGTCGGGCTTTCGGGTGTGAACAGTGCGATTACGTATATGCGCGTCGAACAGGGATACATCGATCCGAACAAGGCAGCCGTGTCGTACATGCTGAATGGGATGTCGATAGTGCCCGTGCTCGGGGACGGCGCCGCCATCGGTGGAGCATTCCTCGAGTGTCAAGACTGAGAGGCGGTACACATGCCTGAACCGCGCGTAGGTATGGAGAATCTCCTGTGGTTTGTTCGTGCCTACACCGTGGCTCTGACTGTCGGTGTGCTGGCGCTCGTTCTCATCATGGGTCGTCGCGGACTGCCGCTTCGGCAACAGAAGTGGTGGCTTGCGCCCTTCGTCGGATTCAACGCTGCGCTCTTCATGTGGTTCATCGGCTTTGACCTGTTCGCAGCCTTCGTTGCAGGCGCGATCATGTTCGCGGCGACGCTGGTGATCTTCGCAGGAGTTGGCGCGATACAGCGGGAGTCTGCGGGCGGGGACAGAGACGCCCGGCCGCGGTCCTAGCGGGCGCGCGAGAAGAGGAGTGGTCATCGAACGTGGCCGAAGGGCAACGCGCTCCATCGGCGCGACCCCCGCACCTCTCCTCGCGAGGTCGCGTAAGTCACCAGGCTCGGTCTCACGTACGCTTACGGAACCGGTGTGCGGGAGAAGGTCACCGTGACCTCACTGGCGAGCGGTGCTGTCACCACCACCGAGTCGGTGTGGGAGGGCGGGCGTCTCGCACTCGAGCGGGTGACCGGCAGCACGGGCGTTTCCACCTACGCTTTCGTCTACGGCCCCGGCTCGCTCCCGCTCGAGCTCATCGTGACGGCACCGGGCCAGCAGCCCGTCTCTTTCACCTACCTCTGCGACCGCGCGGGCTCGGTGATCGCGCTCACCGACTCGGCTGGCGCCGTCGTCGCCATCTACGCCTACGACCAGCCCCGACCGGCATCGGCGCGCGCAACCCGCTTCGGTACCGCGGCTACTACCACGACGTCGCGACCGCGCTTTTCTACCTCCCGGCCCGCTACTACGACCCGGCCGTCGCGCGCTTCCTGAGCCCGGACCCGGCAGCTCCGAGCGCGGGCGATCCGCTCTCCCTCAACCGCTATGCGTACTGCGTGGGGGATCCGGTGAACATGAGTGACCCCACAGGTGCCATCACGGACATCGACGGGGACGGAAGGATCTCGGGGTACGAATCGGCAGACTACGCATCCCGGCACACCTCGAACGAACGACTCCGCAAGTACTTCAGCGCGAGGGCCAGCGGGCTGTACGCGAAAAGCATCGGCGATGTTCAGGGCGTGTGGGCGGCGACGTTTCAGATCTACAACATGGGAATGGGTGCCCCGTTCCCAAGTGGCCGAGCTTCGAGGAGTTCTTCCCCGTCGCAGGTCCCGACGGGGGACAACACGCCGATTGGTGACTGCCCGTTGGCTAGAGTGCTGCTGGGCTGGTCAATCGAAGACTGGAGCACTAGCGGTACTGATGCGATTCCGGTTCTTGCCAGAACTATGTTTGGAATGCCGTTCTCGCCCTCACTCTGGCTTACTGCGGGCGGGGTGGCTCTCACGACCTTCGGTGGAATGGTCTTCTTGGCGGGAACGGGTCTGGGATGCACCGGACTTGGTCTGCCCGTTGGCACCGGAGTGGCGTTTGGGGGTGCCATAATCATGGCAACAGGAGCGGGGCTCACGGCCTGTGGCCTCACAGGTATCCAGGTAGAGACGGGTCTTGACATCGTACCCTGGTATGAGAGGTGAAATCGTGCTGACGACATGGTGGGAAGTACCCCTGCTCATGGGTGGTGTCGCCGGGCTCGTTCTTCTCACTCGGGCCCTGGTACTCGGAAGACGGGAGGAGGTTGCAGGGCATGCGCATCGACTAGGAGTTGCGGGTATGTGGCTCGCATTTGGCGCGATGGTTGTCATGTTCGTTGTGGACCTGAGCTCGTTCTACCTGACAGGAACCGGTGTGATCGTCGGCTTCTACTGGAGTGTCTTTACGGTGCTCTGGTTCTCGGTTGTTCTGGTTCCCATCGGCATCAGGACTTCACGGATACGTCGACAAAACGGATGGTCACCGGAGTACGTGCCCAGGCACGACTGATGTTGCGAGGGTCCGCTAGGACCCGCTACGTCTCGCCGCAGGCGTCCTAGCGGCGGCCGCCCCGCAGGCACTGATCCGTGGCGCTGCCTCTGTTGTTATACGCAGTATCGCGGTATACTGCGTATAACTCCGGGGGAGGTGTTCCATGCAGCGTCAGCCGCTTGAGGTCCAGACCCTCTATGCCGAGCTGCTCGAGCAGCTTGCCGCATACGAAGCGTCACGTGCCGTCGGCCACGCCGCCGGGTCGTTCGTCACCAAGACGATCAAAGGGCAGGAGTACTACTACTTCCAGCACGTAGGGCCGGGTGGCACGAAGCAGCAGACGTACCTCGGCAGGCGCGATGCGGCGCTTGATGACCTCGCGAGGCGGTTCGCTGAAGGCCGGGCGAACGTCGCGGCAGAGCAGGAGTCCATCAATCGACTGGCGGCCCTGCTGCGCGCGGGCGGGGCCATGATCACCGACACGCCTTCGGCGCGCGTGCTTCGTGCGCTCGCTGATGTGGGGGTGTTCCATATGGGCGGCGTGCTGGTGGGAACGCACGCGTTCGTGGTGCTCGGCAATCTCCTCGGCGTGCGGTGGGCTAGTTCATTGCGAACGCAGGACGTGGACATCGCGGCCGACCGAACGGTTGACGTCGCTGTGTCGGACACGGGTGGGGATGTGCCATCGGCGCTCGAAAGCCTTGAGATGGGGTTCCTGCCGGTTCCCGGACTCGACCGCACGAGTCCCAGCACGTCATTCAAGGTGCGCGGGCGAAGCCTGCGAGTTGATCTTCTCACTCCGACGGCCCGCGCTGCATCACGTCCGGTCGCGATCCCGCGGTTCTCCGCTGCCGCACGGCCGCTGCGATTCCTCGACTACCTGATCGAGCGGCCCGTGCGCGCGGCCGTGGTTGACGGCACGGTGGTGGCCGTGAACGTACCCGACCCGGCACGGTTCGCCCTCCAGAAGCTTATCGTTGCCGGTGAGCGTCCCGCGGTGATGCAGACGAAGCGCGAGAAGGACCTGGCGCAGGCCGCCGAGCTGCTCGAGCTCCTCGCGGAGGATCGCCCGGGTGACCTGACGCTCGCCTGGGAGGCGCTCGCCGGGCGCGGTCAGTCGTGGGTGAGCCGGGTCATCAAGTCGCTCGGGGGCCTGGAGCGGGTCTCGCCCGGTGCTGCAACAGCGGTGCGGCGTCTTGTTGGAAGTGAGAACGATTGATGCGTGCTTGCAGCGTCGGCACACGATCTCGAACAAGAACCGCGCTTCCGCCGGCTTCAAGGGCAAGAAGCCGCAACCCGGTGCATGGCGCCAACGACCTACTCGCGGAGGGCGTCGGCGAGTAGCCACTCCCATGCCGGGACGACGCGGACCGTGCCCTCGGGCACCTCGATCGTGTCGGACTCATGGAGCGTGACGATCATCGCCTCGTGTATGCCGGTCTCGGCCATGGCCTCGGTGAGTGCGCGCATCTCGCGCTCCCGCGTGATCGGGTTCGAGAGGTCGGCGCATGCCTGGATCAGCTCATGTGAGTTTCCGAGCTCGGGATCGCCGACGATGAAGTCGACCTCCCGTCGGCTGGTGGTGAGGTAGTAGGAGATGGTGCCATCGCGCGTTCCGCGGAGCCTCCGCCGGAGTTCCAGGTACACAGCCATCTCCAGCCGTGCTCCCACGTTCTCCGTCGCGCTCGAGGCGACCGCAAACGCCAGCCCCGGATCGACGGGATAGATCTTCTTCGGGTTGGACTCGCGCTCGCGGAGCGAGCGCGCGAACACCGGCACAGGGAACAGCAGGAATGCGTCGCTGAAGTGGTCGAGGAGCGCGTACAGTGTATCCTTGCCGACCGCGATGCCGCGCGATTTGAGGTCGCCCGCGAGTCTGTTCACGGACGTGGGGGACGCTGCCGACTGAAGCAGCGACAGCGCGAAGTAGCGCGCTGCGTGCGGGTTGCGTATCTCGTGCCGCTCGATGATGTCACGCAGCAAGACGAGCTGCAGGTAGTCCTGCAGCGTCTGGATGCGGTTCGGCTCGTCCATGGGCTGCACATCGGGGAAGCCGCCGACCTGCAGGTACTGCACAAGCGCCGCCTCGAGTCTCGAGCGCTCACGTGCCCCGGGCGTGCCGCGAGAGAGCTGCACCCCGTCGTAGAGCAGTGACTCGGCGAGGCTGAAGGGGAGCAGCTCGACGGCATGACCTCTCCCGCGGAACTCGGTGGATACCTCGGTCGAGAGCATCTTGGCTGAAGACCCGGTGACGTACATGCGGGCGTTCTCGGTGTCCAGCACGCGCCGCGCGAAGCGCGACCAGCCGTCCACAGCCTGGATCTCATCGAAGAAGAGGTAGGTGCCCTCGGTGCGTGCAGCGGGGTTGGCGCGGTAGAAGGTCTCAAGGACGCGATCGGGGGTATCCGGTCCGAGTGGCTGTAGGCGGTCGTCCTCGAAGTTGATGTAGAGGATGCGCCGCTTGTCCACGCCGCCGTCGAGCAGACGGTGCATCTCCTGGTAGAGCCGGTACGTCTTGCCTGAGCGCCGCATCCCGATGACCACGTTGGCAACGCCGGGAGTCTCGGGCAACCGCACGAGCCGTGGGCTGACGGCGGGGAGCGGACGTTCCTGGAAGTCGGCGAGCAACTGTTCGATGGCTGACATCGTCTTTCCTTTCTCCGAGGAAAGGATAGCACATGACTGTCACCAGGGCGAGGACACATACATCACTGAGCGCGTGCGTGTACTCTGCGTGCCGCTACTCGTGCTCCTCTTCCTCGAACGCGCCGACCTCCCACGCATCCGCCACGCCCGGGTCCGCCGAGTACGCCTCGATGAACGCGCGCACTTCGCCGGGGGAGCAGCCGTACTCGGTCTTGAGGTCCTTGAGCGCGCCGTCCATCTCGCTTTCGGGTACGCCGTAGACCTGCGTGAACACGCTCGCAGGGATACCGCTCGCGTCTACGACTTGCGAAAGCGGCGTGCTGCCCTTGATGAGCGCGGTGTCGAACGGCAGGCCGCTGATGTCGCCGCCTGTGCGCTCGCCGGAGCCGCTCTCGATCTGCTCGCGCAGCGTGGGCACCGTCCAGTCGAAGTTGCCGGTCACGGTCGCGCCGCCCACGAGCACGGCGAACGTGCCCACCGCGAGCGCGCCGGTGGCGACGGGGGAGAGCGCCGAGCCACTCGGCGGGGCGATCGCGAGCGTGTCTTTCACCGGGCACGCAGCCACGCACTCGCCGCAGTCGATGCACTCGGGGCTTGTCACGGTATCGACCTCGGAGACCGTGATGTTCACCGCGCATGCCTTGTCGCACGCCTTGCAGTCGATGCAGGTCTCGGCGTTGCGGCGCACCTTGAAGATGCTCACGCGCGAGATGAGGCCGAGGAAGGCGCCCATCGGGCACGCGTACTTGCAGAAGGAGCGGTCGTAGAGGAGTGAGCCCACGAGCGCCACCACGAGAACCGCGAGGCCGATGCCGTTCTCGGTGAGCAGCTCGGCTGACGTGAGGTGGTTGTACGCCACCCAGGGGTCGTACGAGCGGATGACGAGCTCGCCGGCGTTCCAGGTGAGCACGAGGATCGCCACGAGCACCACGTATTTGAGGTAGCGCGCAGGACGGTCGAGCGCGGTCGGCATCTCGAGGCGCCGCTTGAAGAGCCTGCGCCCGATGCCGCCAAAGAGCTCCTGCAGGTAACCGAGCGGGCAGATGCGCCCGCAGAACGCGCGCCGGAAGATGAGCGCGGTCACCACCGCCGCCACCAGGAGCGCCACACTGGAGGCGGCGACTTGCTTGATGAGCCCGCCACCCGCGAGCAGCGAGAAGAGCGTCTCGAGCCCGCCGAAGGGGCAGAGCGCGTCCACGCCCACGGGCTTGTTCACGCCGAGCGTCTGGTGCAGATAGCCGAGCACGGTGACGAGCGCGAGCACGGCGGCGAGTATCACCCACCGGACGATCCGAGCGGTCCTGCGGGGTGTGAGCGGGGCCTTCTCGACCGGCATGGTTCCTCCCTGATGGGGCGGCGCCTGGTGCGTCGCATACGGCGTATACCCTACGAGGTATGCAGTATCGGCGTGGAGCGGTCGCGGCAGAGTTGTGTGCTGTGTGTGGAGATGCGCTAGTCGAGCGCGTCCATCACCGCGGCGTAGGTACCCGGCCGGTCATCCAGGCCCTCCACGATAAGCCGGTCGACCTCGGCGAACACGTTGTGCTGAGCGGCCAGTGCGTTGCGTTCATCGGCTGTCGTGTTGTAGCGCTCCACCAGGGCGTTGTACTCGGGCACGAGCGCGTTGTACTCGGCGGTGTTTCGCGCTGATCTGAGGCTATCCAGCTGGCTTTGCATCGCGCTGAGCTCGCTCTGCAGGGTGGCGAGGTCGGCATCGACCGCCTCGATGCTCGCTACCAGGCCGCCGGCCTCGGCGATGGCCCGGCTGTGCCCATCGAGGATCGCACGCACATCGTCGCCGGCTGTGTACGCCGTGCTACCTGTGCCGATGCGGAACACGCGCGGTTCGCTCGTGAGTGTGAGGCCTCCCGTGAGGCTGTCGGGAACCATGCCGATGAAGCCGCCCGACGTGGTCTCGACGAACGCGTACCCGGTGTCGCGGTAGGGGAGGTCGGCCGAGCGGATGCCGAGCGCCACGTGCTTCTCGGGCTCGAACATGAGGATCGCCACGTCGTAGCCTTCGCGCGCGAGCAGGCCCGCGAGCAGCAGCGTCTTGTCGTCGCAGTCACCCGTGCCGTCCACGAAGGTCTCCACCGGGAACTTCGGCTCGAGGTCCACCGGGTCGGTCTCGTAGACGAGCGACTGCGCGAAGACGGTGAGCAGCTCGGCGTAGCGGTCCGAGTCTAGCCCGAGCGAGTCGCGCACCTGGTGGAGCGCCCCGAGCACGTCGCCGAAGAAGGGCTCCTGGTGCTCCTCGTCGATGAATGCCGGCCAGTAGTCCTCGATCCAGTCGTTCTCGCGCGCATTGCCGAAGCGCGTGACGCTCTTCTCGGCGGCGACCGCTCCGGCATACAGGCTGCCATCCACGGTGACGTCAAGTGTCACCTGGCGTCCCTCGAAGGTGAAGGTTCGGCTCACCGGGTAGTCTTGCGTGACCGTCTCGTCGAGGGTTATGGACGGGTAGATGACGCCCTCGGGCCACCCGCCGGAACACCCGGCGAGCAGGAGCAGCACCACGAGCATGATCGTCACCCGACGCATGGCACCTCCAGAAGCGGCCATCTGCGCACACAAGCACATCCGATACCGAGGATACCTGAACGCGCGGTGCCCGCGTGGGGTACCTTCAGGAGTGTCCACCCGCGATCGAGGAGTGATCCCATGTCCCGAGCCTTCGGCTTCATCCCTGTTGTCCCGCCGTTCGCCGGTGCTGGCCAGAACGAAGTGGTCGTGGCCGCATACATGGAGCGGATGACCGCCCTTGGGGGGGCGCGCTGGACCGCGGATGACCTGAACGACCCCGCGCCGCTCGTGTACGTGATGGCAACTGGCGGTACCGAAGGCGCCCTGCTCGCACTCTACGAGCAGCGGCAAGCGCTCGTCCCCGGCGAGCCAGTGGTGCTCCTGGCGCATCCGGGCAACAACTCGCTGCCCGCCTCGCTCGAGGTGCTCGCGCGGCTGCAGCAGGACGGTCCGCAGGGACGGATCGTGTATCTGCGCGGCGCCGATGACGAGCGTGGCCTCGCCGCGCTCGACGAGGCGCTGCACGACGTGGGCGTGCGCTCGGCGCTGCGCTCGGCGAGGATCGGCCTCGTAGGCGCGCCCTCAGACTGGCTGGTGGCGAGCTCGCCCGATCCGGCGGTCGTGTCCGACGTGTGGGGTCCCGAGGTCGTGTCGATCCCGCTCGAGGAGCTTGACTCCGCGATGGAGGCCGCATCCGGCGAAGCGGTGGCGATCGGAGCGGCATCGCTGGCGGGCGGCGCGACGGACACAGTGGAGCCTTCGGCCGCGGACCTGAGCGAGGTGTCGCGGGTGCACGAGGGCCTGCGTCGGCTTGTGGCGGAGCATCGGCTCGACGCGCTCACGCTGCGCTGCTTCGACATCGTGCTGGCGCGCGGCACGAGCGGCTGCTTCGCGCTCTCGGAGCTCACCGACGCGGGGGTGATCTCGGGCTGCGAAGGCGATCTCGTGAGCACCGTCGGCCTGATGTGGGCGAAGCTGCTCACCGGTGAGGTGCCGTGGATGGCCAACCCCTCCGAGGTGGACGAGGACGCCAATGCGCTCGTGCTGGCGCACTGCACGGTGCCCCGCACGCTTGTGGAGAGCTACCGGCTTCGTTCGCACTTCGAGTCGGGGCTCGGCATCGGTATCCAGGGCCAGCTGCCGCTCGGCCCGGTCACGCTGCTGCGCATCGGCGGCTCGATGATGGATGCGCTCTGGCTGGCGGAAGGGGAGGTCGTCTCCACCGGGGATGCCGAGAACCTGTGCCGAACGCAGGTGCGCGTTGCGCTCTCACGCGGGAGCGTAGGTGATCTGCTCTTGGCGCCGCTCGGCAACCACATCGTGCTCGTGTACGGGCACCACGCGGACCGGCTGGCGGGCTGGTGGGAGGGCATGCTCTGAGGGAGTGAGAACGTCGTGGCTTGTGGGCGCTCAGGGTCTACGGTACGCTCCGAAGGTAGCACCTATCAGGTAGCACCTCGGAGGCGCAGCGCATGGCGAAGGTGAACATCTACATCCCGGATGACCTGCTCGAACACGTCGATGCGGACGCCACCGCGCTGGGGCGGAGCCGGAGCTCCATAGTGCAGGAGGCGCTTGCCGAGTACGTGGCTACGCGCGCCGAATCCGAGCGGCGTGCGGGAGTCGAGCACGCCATCGCCATCGCCGATCGGATATCGGCTCGGTGGGCCGAGAACGATCGGCTACCCGAGGTAAGCGGGAGCGAGTTCCTCATCGGCCTGCGCCACGCGCCTGAGGGCGCAAGTGACGCCGAAGTGGTGAAGCGCATCATCGAGGAGCGGGCGGACCGGACGGATGGGTAGCCGGCTGATCGTGCTCGACGCATCTGTCGGGGTGAAGTGGTTCGTGCCCGAGCCGGGGCGTGACGAGGCGCTCGCGTTGCTTCGCCAGGCCGCAACGGGTGAGGTCACGCTCGTCGTGCCTGACCTGTTCGTCTACGAGGTCCTGCGCACCGTGCGACGTAAGGCTGATGACGCATCCGCCCGCGAAGCAGTGGAGTTCTTCGAGTCGGTCGGGCTCGTCGCCGTGCCGCCCGTCGCACACGTTCTGCGGGCTGCGCTCGATCAGACCGCCGTACTCGGATGCGACTTCTACGACGCCTGCGCTCCCGCGATCGCCGCGATGCTGGATGCGGAGCTCTTTTCGGCGGACAGACACGCACATGCCGCGTTCCCAGGGGTGCACTTGATCGGGTAGCGCGCTGAGCGCGGCACGGCGAGACCTAGGCGAAGTCACTCCGCAGGCGGGAAAGCCGATGCGGAGGCATGTCCTCCGCATCGGTGAGGGTCCCCGCCGAGGACTACGAAGCACGGATGACCCGACAGCGTCGCCCTACTCGTACTTCTCCATGATCGCCGAGATGTCCCTGGGCGCTTCGGCATGCTTCCACATCGGCCGGTCGAGTTGCGGCAGGCCGTCCTGGTAGGTGAACGAGTCCTCTTCGCGGTAGAACACGCCGATGGGGATCCTGCACTCGTCCGGCGCGCAGGTGAGTTCGTGGAAGGTGGACATCGAGAGGTCGAACGCCTGCGTGCGGTTCGTCGGGTCGTAGCCTTCGAGTTCCTCGAGCTTGTACACGCGGTCGCGGAACCACTTGAACGTGTTGACCTTGTTCCAGGTCACGCACGGCTGGTAGATGTCCACGACGGCGAAGCCCTCGTGCGCGAGTGCCTGTCGGTAGAGGCTCTTGAGGTGCTCCATGTCACCGGCGAATCCGCGTGCCACGAACGTCGCACCCTGCGCCACGGCCACGCCCACCGGGTTCACCGGTTCCTCCACCACGCCGCCCGGCGTGCTCGGCGTCTTCATGAACTGGTCGGAGGTGGGAGAGGCCTGGCCCGTGGTGAGGCCGTAGATCTGGTTGTTGTGGAAGATGGCCACCATGTTGATGTTGCGGCGCACCGAGTGGATGAAGTGGTTGCCGCCGATGCCGTAGCCGTCGCCGTCGCCCATCTCCACGATCACCTTGAGGTCGGGGTTGGTGAGCGCGATGCCCGTGGCGAGCGGAAGCGCGCGGCCGTGGAGGCCGTGGAAGCCCTGTGAGCGGTAGAAGTCGGCGCCGTTGCCATGGCAGCCGATGCCCCAGACCATCACGTAGTCCTCGAAGCGCATGCCGCTCTCGGCAATCACCTCGGACAGCGCCTTCTGCATGTTGTAGTTGCCGCAGCCGGGGCACCACGTGGGTGCCAGCGCAGCGGTGATCTCCGCGGCCTCAGGCATTCTCGGCCACCTCCTTCAACTTGGCGTAGACCATCTCGGGTGAGAACGGCCGCCCGTCGTAGCGGTGGAGCTGCTCGTCCACATCGCGCAGGCACTGCTCGCGCACCAGGCCCTGCAGTTGGCCGGTGTAGTTGCCCTCGATGATGACCGTGCGCTTGGCAGCGCCGAGGAAGGCGGCGACGTCGTCGGCGGGGAAGGGCCAGAGCGTCACGACCTGCATCGCGGCCACCTTCACGCCATCGGGCTCGAGCCAGCGCATCGCCTCGAGCACGGGGCCTTTGGTGGTACCGAAGAAGAGCACCGCCACGTCGGCCTCGGCAGGCGGCGCGCCGAACGAGGCGGGCCTCGGCACGAGCGTGCGGGCAAGCTCGAGCTTACGCATCCGCTTCTCGTTCTGGGCGGCGCGCATGTCGGCCGGCTCACCGGCCGAGCCGTACCCGTACTCGTCGTGCTCGTAGGAGTTGCCGAGCTGGATCGCGCCGGTCACGCCGGGCAGAACGCGGGTGGAGATGCCGTCATCTGTAAGCTTGTACCTGAGGTAACGTCCAGCCTCATCTACAGTCTCAGGGTGATCAGCCACGTCGCCTTCGGCCACGAGCTTTCCGCGGTCGACGGTTACCGCCTCGAGGTCGAAGTACGGCACGCTCTCCCGGTTGTCCGAGAGGTAGCTGTCGCCGAGGATCACGACCGGTGTCTGGAGCTGGTCGGCGAGGTTGAACGCCTTCCAGGTGAGCTCGAAGGCGTCGGTGCGGTCGCCGGGGGCAAGCACCACGCGGGGGAATTCGCCCTGCGCGGCGTGGAGCACGTAGCGAAGGTCACTCTGCTCCGTCCAGGTGGGAAGGCCGGTCGCCGGTCCGGGTCGCGTGAACACGCCCACCACCACAGCGCTCTCGCTCACGCCAGCCATCCCGAAGGCCTCGACCATGAGCGCGAAACCGCCGCCGGCGCTCGCGCACATCGCGCGCGTCCCGGTGAACGCGGCGCCGATGACCATGTTCATCGCCGCGATCTCGTCCTCGGTGTGCTTCACGACGACGCCTGCGTCGTGCTCGTGCGCCGCCATGAAGTGCAGTAGCGACGAGGCGGGGGTCATCGGGTAGGCGGCGTAGAAGCCGATGCCTGCGGCGAGTGCGCCGAGCCCCACCGCCTCGTTGCCGTCAACGAGCAGGCGTGTCGCGGCGTCCGGGTCGGGCTCCACCCTCATCCAGAAGTCCGGCGCCATCTTCTCAACGTACGCGTAGCCGGCGCCAGCGGCCGCGATGTTCTGCTCCGCGATCTCAGGCGCCTTGTGCGCGAACTGCGCGGTGAGCGCCTCGGCGAGGTGATCGAGCGGGAAGTGGACGAGGGCAAGCGCGGCGCCGAGTGCCACCGTGTTGGCCATGATCGGCCCGCCGGCCTCCTTGGCGAACCTCGCAAGCGGCACGGGCACCGGACGGATCTTCGGGTTCGGCAGCCAGCCGTCGGTGGACGTCGTCTCGGGATCGAAGATCACGGCGCCGCCAGCGATGAGTTCGTCGAGGTGCAGGTCGACCGTCTCGCGGTTGAGCGCGATGAGCACGTCGACAGTCTCGACGTGGCTCGATATGGGCCTCGGGCTGACCCTGAGGGTGTACGTGTTGTGGCCGCCGCGGATGAGCGACGGATACTCCGACAGGTCGAACACCTCGAGCCCGGCGTGCACGAACGAACGCGCGAGCGTCTGCCCGGCGGCCTTGATGCCGAACCCAGCCTCGCCGCCGATCTTGACGCGCAGCTCGCTGCCCTTGGGCGGAAGTGGCACGATGACGCCTCCTTGCAGTTCGGGAGCGGGTACGAAATGGTTTGTACCCCGGCGGGTGCGTTTGTGCCTCGCGATGCTACTGTCGCATACTGCGGGGGTCGAGAGGAGGTGCCCGGGGTGACCGACACGCGAACGACCATAGTGGTGGGTGTGACCGGCGGCATCGCCGCATACAAGACCTGCGAGCTGGTGCGCGCGCTCGTGAAGCGCGAGTACCGCGTGAAGGTCGTCATGACCGAGGCCGCCACGCGCTTCGTCTCGCCGCTCACCTTCCGCACGCTCTCGACGGAGCCCGTGACGGTGTCGCTATGGGCAGAGGAGCCCGACGCCAAGGTGCATCACATCTCGCTGGCCGAAGAGGCCGACGTGATGGTGATCGCGCCCTGCACGGCCAACGTGATCGCGAAGCTGGCCCATGGACGCGCCGACGACATGCTCACCACCACCGCGCTCGCCACCGAGGCGCCGCTCGTGATAGCCCCGGCTATGAACGTGCACATGTGGCGCAAGGAAGTGACGCAGCGCAACGTGGCCGCACTCGTCGTACGCGGAGCGCGCATCGTCGACCCGCCGCGCGGAGAACTCGCATGCGGCGACGTTGGCGAGGGGAGACTCGCATCCGTCGACGACATCGTCGAGGCCATCGTAGCCGAAGCTACGCGCACGCGCGATCTCGCCGGTACGCACGTGCTCGTGACGGCGGGTGGCACGCACGAGCCCATCGACCCCGTGCGCTACATCGGGAACCACTCCTCGGGCAAGACCGGCTTCGCCATCGCCGAGGAGGCGGCGCGCAGAGGCGCGCGCGTCTTCCTCGTGACGGGTCCCACGCATCTGCCCGATCCGTTCGGCTGTGAGGTCGTGCGGGTGCAGACCGCGCTCCAGATGCGTGCCGCAGTGCTCGCGCGGGCCGATGCCTGCGACCTCATCGTGATGTCCGCCGCCGTGGCGGACTTCCGTCCGGCCACCGCAGCCGGCGAGAAGATCAAGAAGACAGACGCGCCGGGGACGATCGCACTTGAGCGCAACCCCGATATCCTGGCCGAACTCGGCGCGCGAGGTGGCCGGGCGGTGCTCGTGGGTTTCGCTGCTGAGACCACCGATGTCGAGCGCAACGCGCAGACGAAGCTCGAGGCGAAGGGTTGCGATCTCATCGTCGCCAACGATGTGAGCGACCCGTCCCTTGGCTTTGGCACCGACGACAACCGCGTGTTGTTCGTCACGCGCGAGGGTGTGGAACGCACCAGGGTTCAGCCGAAGCGCGTCATCGCGCGTGAGGTCGTCGATCGAGCGGTCGGGCTCATGGGAGGCCGACGCACGGAGTGACCGGATCTGGGCCGTACATCCACTCGGGGACCGCGCTTCTTGTAGCGGTTGCACTCGGGGCGTTGCTTGCCATCCATGGCTGGCTGACGCATGCGCCGCGACGCGCCATCGTCTCGCGTCTCTTCGGCGTCTTCTACGCCGCGTGGGTGGTGTCGATGACGCTCCTGCCGATCCAGCCGGGACCGCCCGGATCGGGTGTGGGGCTCGGCCCGTACTGGCGCAACTCCGTGAACCTCGTGCCCTTCGAGACGATCAGGCTCTACGTGGAGAGTGATCTCGGGCGGATCGCGTGGGCCAATGTGCTCGGCAATCTGCTGCTGCTCGTGCCCTTCGGCGCACTTGGACCGGTGGCGTGGCGCAAGCTCGACTACTGGGGGCGGATCGTCGGGGCGGGCCTTGCCATCTCCGTCGGCATCGAGGTCCTGCAGTTCGCGAAGCGCTTCGTCGATGCGCTCGGACAGACCCGCTCGGTGGACGTAGACGATGTCTTGCTCAACGTCGCGGGTGTGCTGATCGGCTTCGTCGCGTACCGGCTCGTGCGTCCCTGGTGGCGGCGCAGATGGGGAGAGCATCGCGTCTCCTGAGAACTGTGATCCTATGGAGTTCTCGTGGATTCCCGCTGCTCAGAGGCTGCATGACGCCCAGTTGGCACCAGGCTTGCGTATGTGACGCGACCGCCGCGGTCGCGCATCCGACCGCGGCGGAGTCATGTCCCCGGCCTTGGAGGCCTATTTGAGGTACGTACGGAAGAGCACGTTCATCGCAGGGATCGCACTGATCGTCACGGCGCTCGTGACACCCGCAGCCGCAATGGCCGCGGGGCTGCCATCACAGGCGCTCTCCGCCGTCGTCGAACAGGCGAGGGTGGAGACCGAAGCGGCGGTGGCCGCGGGCGCCGAGTCCGCTATCGCCGAGGCGCAGGCCGCCGAGACGGCACGTCTTCGCGCAGAGCAGATCGCCGCGTACGGCCGGTTCCCCGTTGCCGGCGCGTGCGAGTTCATCGATAGCTGGGGCTTCCGCCGCAGCGGCGGACGCACCCACAAGGGGACAGACATCATGGCTGCGGCGGGTACACCCGTCGTCGCCGTCAAGGACGGCACGCTCACGTCCGGCAACAGCCGCCTCGGCGGTATCACCCTGTGGCTTGAGGCTGCCGATGGCACCCGCTACTACTACGCCCATCTGGAGTCCATCGCGATCGGCTCGGGTGCGGTCACCGCTGGTGAGGTCATCGGCTATGCCGGTAGCACCGGTAATGCGAGCGCGAGCGCGCCGCATCTTCACTTCGAGATCCACCGGCCGAATGCGGTGAACCCCTATTCCGAGCTGCTGCAGATGGCGCGCTAGCACCCCGATCCGTGGTGAGCGCTTGATGTGATCTCTCGCGAGCCGTACTATGTTGCTTCGCTGCCCTCGGGTGGCACTGATTCGGGCTGTAGCGCAGCTTGGTAGCGCACTTGACTGGGGGTCAAGGGGTCGCAGGTTCAAATCCTGTCAGCCCGACCAACTCTTGACAGGGCAGTCATTCTGACTGCAACTGATGACGGAACGGGACGGCCAGGTGGCCGTCCCGTTCCGCGCTTCCGGCTGCCACGCGCGGAGGGCGACTCAGGGCATTGGCGAGTCAAGTGGCGTGGCGTACTCTGAATACGAACGTAGGTTCGAGGTACGACGGGGGGCTCTGTGACGGGCAAGGTGCGCATTTTCGTGAGTTCCGTGCAGAAGGAACTTGAGGACGAACGCGTCATTGTGCAGCACCTTCTGAGCACCGACGCGTTCCTTGCTGCGCACTGCGAACCAGTGCTGTACGAATACGAGCCAGCCTCCCCCGAGAGGGCGTCAGAGGAGTGTCTTGAGCGACTCGATGGATGCAGCGTCTACGTGGTGATCGTGGGGCAGAAGGAGGGCGCAAAGGTCGGGAGTCTCACGATCACTCACATGGAGTACCAGCGGGCGAAGCGGCGGGGCCTCCCCATTCTGGCCTTCATTAGGGGCGAGCGGCATGTTTCCCGTGAAGACGGGGCTTCCGCGCTCCTAGAAGAAATTGAGTCCGACGGCCTGAAGTACAAGCGGTTCGGAAACGTGGTCGATCTGCAGCGAGAGGTGCGTGGCTCGCTGGTGCAGTTGCTGGAATCACGCTTCGGTCTCTCCCCGAGCAGTGATGAGGATCAGGTCGCGGAGCAGACGATCGCCGCTACATCTGTGTTCGAATCTCGGCCGCTGGATCACGTGCGCTGGTCGGACCTCAATCACGACATGGCTCACCGACTGGTCGCTGAGGCCGGCGCTGTTGAGGATATGGCGCTGTCAGAAGGCCAGGTTCTCGCGGGAGCCGCTCTGCGTGGGTTGGTGTGGCGCGAAGCGGCCACAGGTGTGTACTACGCAACTGCGGCTGGCGTGCTGCTGCTGTCCGATGACCCCTCGGCGGTCTTTCCGCAGTGCCGCATTCTGGCCGACGCCTACGTCGGAAATGCGGCCGATTCCACACCGCGTGACCACGAGGACATCAGAGAGCCTATTCCTCGGGCGCTTGAGCGCGCCGTGGAGTTCATCGAGCGCAATACGCGCCATCCGATGCGTGTAGTGGGATTGAAGCGGATTCGGCTTGATGAGTATCCGCCGGAGGCATTGCGCGAGGCATTGGTGAATGCACTGGTCCATCGGCAGTACGAGGATGCCGGTAGGAAGATCTTGCTGGAGGTCTTCCCCGATAAGGTAGTCGTTTCAAGTCCGGGGCTCCCTCCGGCCCCGATCACCCTCGCCGCTCTGCGCACGGGCAAGTACCGCCCGTGTTCTCGGAACCCGGTGCTTGCTCAGTGTCTGTCGTACTTCCACCACATTGAGGAGCGGGGAAGTGGTTTTCGCCGCATGCGTGACCGGATGCTGGATCATGGGCTCGATGCGCCCATTCTCACGACGGATAGTGGGTACTTCCAGGTAACGCTACCGGGTCCCGGCGAGGACATCGAGCGCCTTCGCACGCCGGAAGAAGTGACGTTGTTGCCATCGGTCATGGCGAGTCTCAATGACCGACAACGTGTGATCCTTGAGCATGTGGTGGAGTCTGGTGACGTGACCACTCGTTGGTGCATCGAGCGGTTTGAAGTCGCCCGCGACACCGCACACCGTGATCTCGTGGGCATGGTCGCACTTCGCCTACTGGTGCCCAAGGGCTCCGGCCGCGCAGCGAAGTACACTCTTGGGACTGCGGATGACGACTGAGGAGCAGTGTCTGACGTATTCGTCCGACAATCATCCGATTTGGCGGCCGTGATCATCCGATTTCTGTGGCCTCACTTGACAGTTGCGCTAGTTACAAACGCGTTTACGATATCCGACCAGCTCTTGGCAGGGCAGTCATTCTGACTGCAACTGATGACGGAACGGGACTCCGAAAGGGGTCCCGTTTCACTTGGTTCCCGTTGAACAAGGCCTCAGCATCCTCGTGCTTACGTATACTGGTTACGTTCCCCGAGGCGCATCTTCGGTCATGAACCCAGGTGTTGTGCAGAGGAAGGAGAGGCACATGTCCTCCCGGAGAGACAAATCGTTCGTCGTGTTTGCCATGGTGGCGACCACCCTCTTTCTGATGGGGTGTTCACTGCTTGAGACCGCGGACAGCGTGGGCGTCGAAAAGATGCGCGAGGAGGAGCGATTGCGTC
>JBASOJ010000028.1:0-6877 GCA_049658145.1 Coriobacteriia bacterium | reverse complement strand
GCGGCACGCTACAGCAGTACGCTGGCAGGCTCCACCGCCTGCACGACGAGAAACGCGAGGTCGTCATCTACGACTACGTTGACCCGCTCTTGCCGGTGCTTGCGCGCATGTGGGAGAAGAGGCTTCGGGGTTACCGGGCCATGGGCTATCGCGTCGAGGCGACCGTGCCGCCGAACTCCGGGCAAGCCGGCGCCTGATTTGTTGCCCGATTTGGTGCCCAAACGCGCCGCGATTATCGGGCGCGCCCCAAGTGGCTCGCGTAGGCGGTCTGTGGGACAAAATCTGTAGCATGTGGCCCCAAGTGCTGTACTATATGTCCCATGAGAGAACCAAGTGACAACGCGCTTGCTGCAGCAGAGGCCATCTTCTTCGCGCATGGAGGAGTCATGCGCACGGGTGAAGCGCTCGAGGCCGGCATACATCGGCGGACGCTGTACTGGATGAGGGATCACGGGCAGATCGAGACCCTGAGCAGGGGAGTGTTCGTTCTCGCCTCGGCGCCGCTTCCTGAGAGCCCGGACGTCGCTGCGGTCATGCGCCGAGTCCCCAGGGCAGTCCTGTGCCTCGTGAGCGCCCTGGAGTATCACGGCATCGGGACGCAGATACCCAATGCCGTGCAGATCGCACTGCCACGCAACGTGACACCTCCCAAGTTCAGCTACCCGCGGGTGCAGGTGTTCAGCATGAGCGACGGCGCGTTTCGGGCCGGGGTGGAGGAGCACTCGATGGCGGGGGCGCAGTTTCGTGTGTATGGCGTCGCCAAGACCGTCGCCGACTGCTTCAAGTACCGCAACAGGATCGGCTTCGACATCGCGATGGAGGCACTTCAGGAAGTCGTGAGGAAGCGGGCCGCCACGCCTTCAGAGATCATGGAGTTCGCCCGTATCGACAAGGTCGAGTCCGTCGTCTCTCCCTACATGGCCGCACTCCTGTGACCACCGAGAACCCGACGAATCTCCCCGCATCGGTCCGCGCCCGCCTGAGGAACAAGGCCGGCGAGATCGGCCTCGACTTCAACCAGGTGCTCCAGTACTACGCGATGGAGCGCTTCCTGTATCGCCTCTCCAAGACCAAGTGGGCGGACCGCCTGATCGTCAAAGGCGCGGCGATGCTTCGCGTCTGGGACGGGGCGGTGGCGCGGCCGACCAGAGACATCGACTTCCTTGGCCGCATCGAGAACTCGCCCGAAGCCGTCGCTGCGATGGTGCGGGAGTGCCTCGCGGTCGAGTCGGCCGACGGTGTCGAGTTCTCCGCCGATGTGGCCGTGGAACCCATCACCATCGAAGGCCGGTATCCAGGAGTGCGTGCGCTCGTCGAAACCAGATTGGCAGGCGCGCGGATGCACCTCCAGCTCGACATCGGTGTCGCGGACATCGTCGTACCCGGGCCCGCATGGGTGGACTACCCGACGCTGCTGGACATGGACGCGCCGCACATCCTCGCGTATCAGCCCGCGACTGCGATAGCCGAGAAGTTCGAGACCATGATCAGCAAAGGGCTGCTGAACAGCCGCGTGAAGGACTACTACGACATCTGGATGCTCGCACGCTCCAGTCTGAACTGGGTGCCGGGCAAAGGCTGGTCATGACGATCATCGTCGATGGCGGACATTTCGGACTCTGACGACGGCCAGCAGACGTCGCCCTCGGAGTGTGCGCGCCAACTGTCCCAGCGTACTCGCGGGGTCCGGAGTCGTACGGGCAGCACGCCCCGGATTTGTCGCCCGATTTGTCGCCCAAATACATGGTGACTGTTGGTACTCGTTGGTACCTGTTGGGACTCATCACAGCTCCGCAGTACCAACGAGTACCAACGAGTACCAATAGTCACAAGCACAATCAGGATTCGAATTCCCTTGGGGGCACCACAAAACCGCAGGTCAGAGGCGTGTTTGGATCGATTTCGGGTGCGAAATCGGGCAACAAATTGCGCCCCTCTGGAACGGTGCCGAGGACAAAGCAGCAGCTCAGAGGGGGTGTAGATGCCCTCATGCGGCCCAATAGCAGTCCCTTTTGGTGTGATAGCAAACATATCAGCTATTGACACAGCACGACTAGCAACCATACTTGCTATGAAGTAGAACGCGATAGCAAGGGAGGTTGCCAATGGCTACTCCGGCGAATGCCAAGAGAGCACGGGAGGCGCTCGACCAGCGGATCGTCCCGCTTGGGCCGCCTTCGCGCTACGCCCCTCCGCGACTCGGATGGGTCCGCGCGATCAGGGATGCGCTCGGCATGACTGCGGCCGACCTCGCGGCCCGCATGGGTGTCACTGGCCCCGCGATCCGCTCGCTCGAGAAGAAGGAGATGGACGGGGGCGCCCGGCTCTCTTCGCTTCGACGCGCCGCAGAAGCGATGGACTGCACCTTTGTCTATGCGTTCATCCCGAATAGCAGTCTGCAGCAGACGGTGGAGCGACAGGCCGCGAGCATTCTCGACGAGCAGATGGGACGCGTCCGCCAGACGATGGCGCTTGAAGCGCAGGAGGGCGAGCCCACGCCTTCGTCCGCGCGAGCACAGCTCGAGGGGCTCATCGGCTCGGGACGGCTTTGGTCTGAGCGGGCCGCGAAGAGATGACGACAGATCTGTTCCAAGAACCTGAAGGCGCGACTCCTCTCGGTCCTGACGACGCGAAAGGGCTGATCCCGACCTGGGTCGCCACCCAAGCAGACCTGAATGCAGTCGAGCAGGAGAACATCGCCAAGGCGATCGCGTGGGCTTCGACCAGTCCCCGGATGAGTTCGCTTGCTTCGCTCATGACCGAGGAGTCGATGAAGACGCTGCATCGGCGCATGTTCGGCGACGTCTGGAAGTGGGCCGGCACCGACCGGCAGCACGACGCGAACATGGGGGCGCACTGGCCCTACATCTCGGCTCAGGTCCGCGAGCTGCTCGCAGACGTGCTGGCGCAGACCGCGGACGCGGACAATCTGCCATGGCCAGCCGACGAGCTGGCCGTTCGGTTCCACCACCGGCTCGTCGTGATCCATCCGTTCGCCAACGGCAACGGGCGGCACTCGCGGCTGGCGGCTGATCTGCTGGCCAACGTCCTCGGGAAGTCCGCCTTCACCTGGGGATCCGAGAACCTGAGCAGCCCGGGTGAAGCACGACAAGCCTACATGGAGGCACTGCACACGGCGGACACCCTCTATGACTACCGACCGCTCGTGGAGTTCGCTCGGGCCTGAGAGTGACACGCAGTGTCACCTTGGACCCCTCGGTCGCTCTGCGCGCCTCCAGCGCGATCGGCTGTCCCGCCTCCTGTTCGGCGATCCTCTTCCTGCAGGAGAGGTGCATCTCGGGGCTGAAGCACGTCCTGTCCCAAGTTCCGTCGGAGTCTATGCCATGTATGCCTCGAAGATATCGCGGAACGATTCGTGGTTCTGCCCGAACGCTGCAAGAATGGCCGGGTCAAGATGCTCCGGCTGGGTGCGGCCATCGCCGCGCGTGATGATGTCCACAGCCTTCAGATGGTCGAATGCGGGTTTGTAGGGCCGCTTGCTTCGAAGGGCGTCGTAGATGTCGCAGATATTCGTAATGCGTGCCACGAGTGGAATAGCCTCGCCCCGCTTGCCATTCGGATAACCCCCGCCGTCCCAACGCTCGTGGTGATTGAGCGCGATCTCTGCGCCCATCTTCAGATAGGGCGACTTGCTGTCGCCGAGGATCTTCGCGCCCATCGAAGTGTGCTCCTTCATGACCTCCCACTCATCTGGCGTGAAGCCGCCCGGCTTGAGCAGGATGTGGTCGGGGATGCCGATCTTGCCTACGTCGTGCATCGGGCTCGCGACGTAGATCTTGTCGACGAACTCTTCATCCATGCCGAGCATCCTGGCAAGCTCGCGGCTGTAGTCGCCTATGCGCTGCACGTGAGCACCGGTGTCTTCATCTTTGTATTCCGCCGCTCGCGCCATCGTGAGAATGGTCTCCAGATAGCTCTCCTGAAGATCGGCGGTCCTTTCCCGCACTCGTCGTTCCAGCACGTCGTTGTAGCCGTGCAATTCCTTGTACAAGAGACGCACTTCCAGCATGTTGTGGACGCGGGCCAGCACCTCGGTCAGCTCAAACGGCTTGCTGATGAAATCCTTCGCGCCAGCCTGCAGTGCGCTCAGCTTCTGGCCTGGTTGGGCGGTGATCACGAGGACAGGGAGGTACCCGTCCGGTTCAATCTCCCTAAGCCTCTCCATCACCTGGAAACCATCCATGACGGGCATCAGGAGATCGAGCAGGATTAAGTCGTACCGGTTCTTGAGGTGAAGCTCGCAGACCTCGCTTGGGTCCATCGTGGACGTGACGCAAACATAGCCAGCATGGCGCAGCATCTGTTCGAGCAGGCGCACATTGACTTCCTGATCGTCGACGATCAGGACTTTGCCATGAAGGATGTCAGATGAACTTGTCATGAGAATCGTGGCGTCCTATCTGTCCCCATCAGGTTCTCTTTCTGTGAGTTCCAGCAACCTGATCCAGTGCATCCATGAACTCGTTGATCTTGATCGGCTTGGTTATGTAGCGGAAGAATCCTGCCTTCAGACCATTCTCGATATCGCGCGGCATCGCGTTGGCACTGATGGCGAGCACCGGGATGTCCGTCGTGGCCGGGTCTGAGCGCAGGGTCTTCAGGACTTCGAAGCCATTGATGTCGGGCAGGTTGATGTCGACGAGGACCACGTCCGGGTGGGATACGCGCGCAATCTCGATGCCGTCATTCCCGTTGGCAGCGGTCAACAGGTGGATGCCGGGGTGACGCGCGATGATCTGCTCGACCAGTCGCAGGTTCGCCGGGTTGTCCTCCACATAGAGCAGGGTGTGAGGGTGCGCTTCGCGAGGCACATCCGGTTGCGCCGATGCCGTTGCGTCGCCAGCATCTAAGAGAAGGCCTGGCTCAGCAACCGAGATGAGTTCGAACCAGAACACGCTTCCCACCCCGACGGTGCTTTCCACGCCGATCACACCTCCCATCAGCTCGACCAGTCGCTTGGCCACAACGAGGCCAATACCGGTGCCTTCCTTGCCGCCAGCCTCCTGTCCAAGACGATTGAAGGGCTGGAACAGCTGCGACAGTTGTTCCGAATCCAGTCCCAAGCCGGTGTCCCTGACGCTCACGCGAGTGCGTCCTGGCGTGCTGTCGGTGCAGGCCATCTCGACCGTACCGTGATCGGTGTTGTACTTGATTGCGTTGGAAAGCAGGTTGACGAAGACCTGCTTCAACCGGGTTCGATCAGCACGGACGAAGTAAGGGCAACCAAACGGGGAAAAGGTCAGTTCGATGCCACGCTGTTGCGCCTGCGGCTCGATCATGCCCTGGCATTCGAGCATGACTTCGGCCAGCGACACCGGTTCAGGTGAAAGCGGCACCTGCCCGGACTCGACCTTCGCGAGATCTAGGATTTCGTCGATCAACGTCAGCAGATGCCATCCCGCCTGAAGAATCCGGGCGATGCTCTCCTGTTGGGCGGTCGTTGGCGGCGGGGAATCGGACTCCATCAGCTGAGCGAAACCGAGGATGGCATTAAGCGGGCTGCGCAGTTCGTGGCTCATGCTGGAGAGGAATTCGGATTTGGCGAGGTTGGCCCTCTCCGCCACGAGCTTCGCATCTGTGAGTTCCGCTTCCACTCTTCTGGACTCGGTCAGGTCCCGGGTCAGCTTGGCAAAGCCGCGCAGATCGCCTTCCTGGTCCCGTATCGCCGTAATGACCACGTTGGCCCAGAAGGTCGAGCCGTCCTTGCGCATCCGCCACCCTTCGGCTTCGAACCGTCCTTTCGCTGCCACGATGTCTAGATCCCGCTGTGGCACGCCACGATCGATGTCTTCGCGCGTGTAGAACCGCGCGAAATGCTCGCCGACGGTTTCCTCAGCGCCGTAGCCCGTGATCCGCTCTGCTCCGCTGTTCCAGCTCACCACGCATCCGGCCGGATCCAGCATGACAATGGCGTAGTCGGTCACACTCTCAACCATCAACCGGAAGCTCTCTTCGGTCCACCGCAGTTGCTCTTCAACCTGTTTGCGCACGGTGTTGTCCGTGCCGATCAGCAAATAGCCGATGATCGCGGCCTGCGCGTCGCGCAGAGCCGTGACCGACACGACCGCCGGGAAGCGGCTGCCGTCCTTTCGGATGTAGGTCAGCTCGTAGATGTCCTCGATGCCGCGCGAGGCCTTGAACACCAGCGCCTCGAAGCCTGGAGTGATCGGGGTTTCGAGCTCGGCGCTCAACGCCTCGGCGCGCGCTATCAGTTCCTGGGGATCGGAGATGTCGGCCGGCGTGAGCTTGTTCATCACCTCGGCAGCCGCATAGCCCAGCATCCGCTCGGCGCCGACGTTGAAGATCTGGATGACGCCGTTTGCGTCTGTGGCGATGCTCGAGAAGTTGGCGCTGTTGAAGATCGCGCTCTGCAGGGCCCCGGTTTCGAGCAAGGCCCCTGGCGTCGCAACCTCGGTGATGCCTGTCGCCGTAGCAGCGGCGGGATTGAAGACTGCGGAATCGCGGGCTTCTTTGGTCATGGCCGACCTCTCCGTGTGCAAACCGGTCTTGCGCTTTGCATGGCCGAAGGTGCGAGAAGCGCCTCATGTGTATGTATCCACTTTGTCACGATAGCCGCGGGCTTGCGCCCTGCGGGCTCGGAGCGACGGGATGAGGACGGCATGGCCGAGACCCGAGACCGGGAAGAGCTCGGTGGTCACAACGCCCAGTGAACTTGGATACGCGCGGGCGGAGTCCCGGATTTGTTGCCCGATTTGTCGCCCAAATACATGGTGACTGTTGGTACTCGTTGGTACCTATTGGGACTCGCCGCAGCTCCGCTGTACCAACGAGTCCCAACGAGTCCCAATAGTCACAAGCACAATCAGGATTCGAATTCCCTTGGGGGCACCATAAA
>JBASOJ010000027.1:0-3469 GCA_049658145.1 Coriobacteriia bacterium | reverse complement strand
CGGGCTACCGCCTGGCGGATGCGCTGGAAGCGACGCTTCCCGAGCTGCCGCCGGTTCCTCTTACAGCCGCTGCCGCTACGCCTTCCTCGATCCCTGAACAACCTGGAGAACTGCCATGACGCACGTTGATGCTTTCCGTCTTTCTGTAAACCCGCTTTCCCCGCTGCCCATGCTGGCGCGTTTGCACCGCCTGGCTCTACCCGCAGGACAAGGGCTGCTGCTCGCGGTGTTGATGCTGTTGCTGGCGGGAACCGCGCAGGCGGCCGGTTCCTCTATGCCGTGGGAAGGCCCGCTGCAATCCATCCTCGAATCCATCCAGGGGCCGGTGGCACGCATCGTCGCGGTCATCATCATCATTTCGACCGGCCTGGCGCTCGCCTTCGGCGACACGTCGGGCGGCCTTCGCAAGCTCATCCAGATCGTGTTCGGGTTGAGCATCGCGTTCGCCGCATCCTCGTTCTTCCTGTCGTTCTTCAGCTTCTCCGGCGGGGCCGTCGTATGAGTACGGTCAGCGACCTTCCGGGCTTCGAGGTGCCGCTGCATCGCTCGCTGACCGAGTCGATCCTGCTGGGCGGTGCGCCGCGCACCGTGGCGATTGCCAACGGCACGCTGGCCGCCGCCGTCGGGCTGGGCCTGCAACTGTGGATTCCCGGCGTGGTGCTGTGGATCGTCGGCCATTCGCTGGCGGTCTGGGGCGCGCGTGTCGATCCGCAGTTCATGCAGGTCTTCGCCCGGCACATCAAACACAAGCCGCTGCTGGACGCATAGGGAGAAGCCGACATGCTGAACCTTGCCGAATACCGCCAGCGGCCCGCGCTGCTGGCCGACTGGTTGCCCTGGGCCGGGCTGATCGCGCCAGGCGTGGTGCTGAACAAGGATGGTTCGTTCCAGCGCACAGCACGTTTTCGCGGGCCGGATCTGGACAGCGCCACGCAAGGCGAACTGATCGCCACGTCGGCGCGCTTGAATAACGCACTGCGCCGCCTTGGGTCTGGATGGGCCTTGTTTATCGAAGCCGAGCGCCGCGCAGCGGCGGGCTATCCGCGTTCCGAGTTTCCCGAACCGCTATCTTGGTTGGTGGAAGAAGAACGTCGCGCGGCCTTCGAGGAATCCGGTCACCACTTTGAAAGTGCCTACCACCTGACGCTGGCCTACCTGCCACCAGAAGAATCTCGCGCCCGTGCCGCCAAGATGCTCTATGAGAATGCGCCGGGCGACGGCGTGGACTGGCAGGGGCGGCTGGATGCCTTCGTGGCGGAAACGGATCGCGTGCTCGACCTGCTCGACGGCGTGATGCCGGAGATTGCCTGGCTCGATGATGCACAGACGCTGACCTACCTGCACGCCACGGTTTCGACGCGGCGCTACCAACTGGCCGTGCCCGAAGTGCCTTTCCACCTCGACGCGCTGCTGGCCGATTCCGCCCTGGTCGGTGGCCTCGCGCCCATGCTGGGCAACCAGCACCTGCGCGTGGTGTCAGTGCGGGGCTTTCCGACCTCGACCTGGCCGGGGATTCTGGACGACCTCAACCGCCTGGGCTTTGGCTACCGTTGGAGCACGCGCTTTCTGTGCCTAGACAAAGCCGAGGCGGAAAAAGAACTGGGCCGCCTGCGCCGCCAGTGGTTCGCCAAACGCAAGAACGTCGTCGCGCTGCTGCGGGAAACGATCTTTCAGCAAGAAAGCCCGCTGGTCGATACCGACGCCAACAACAAGGCCGCCGATGCCGATGCCGCCTTGCAGGAGTTGGGAAGCGATCAAGTCGCCTTTGGCTACCTGACGGCCACCGTCACCGTCATGGATGCCGATGCTGCCGTGGCCGACGAGAAGCTGCGCATGGTGGAGCGCGTCATTCAGGGCCGGGGCTTCGTCACCATCCCCGAAACCCTCAATGCGGTGGATGCCTGGCTGTCGTCCATTCCCGGTAACGCCTACGCGAACGTGCGTCAGCCCATCGTCTCGACGCTGAACCTAGCGCACATGATGCCGTTGTCCGCTGTGTGGGCCGGGCCGGAGAGGAACGCGCATCTGGACGGCCCGCCGCTGATCGTCACCCGCACCGATGGCGCGACGCCGTTCCGGCTGGTGACGCATATCGGCGACGTGGGCCACACGCTGGTCGCGGGGCCGACCGGCATGGGCAAGTCGGTGCTGCTGGCCACGCTGGCGATGCAGTTCCGCCGTTATCCCGGTTCGCGCATCTTCGCCTTCGACATGGGGCGCTCGATGCGCGCCACCATCCTGGGGCTGGGCGGCGAGCATTACGACCTGGGCAATGACGGGACGATTGCTTTCCAGCCATTGGCCCGCATCGACCAGGAGGGCTACCGCACCTGGGCCGCCGAATGGGTGGAAGGCCGCTTGCTGCATGAAGGTGTCGCCATCGGCCCGGACGAGAAGGCAGCGATTTGGTCGGCACTGTGCAGCCTGGCCGGTGCGCCAGTGGAGCAGCGCACGCTGACGGGCCTGTCGGTGCTGTTGCAATCGAACGCACTGCGCCAGGCGCTCGCACCCTATGTGCTGGGCGGCGCCCACGGCAAGCTGCTGGACGCCGATGCCGACAGGCTGGGTTCCGGCAGTGTGCAGGGCTTCGAGATGGAAGAACTCATGCATAGCAAGGCGGCGGTACTGGCCGTGCTGGGCTACCTGTTCGCCCGCTTCGATGAACGCTTCGACGGGGCGCCCACGCTGCTGATCCTTGATGAAGCCTGGCTGTTCCTTGATGACCCGGTGTTTGCCGCCCGCATCCGGCAATGGCTCAAGACACTGCGCAAGAAAAACGTCAGCGTCATTTTCGCCACGCAATCGCTGGCCGACATCAAGGATTCAAGCATTGCCCCGGCGGTGATCGAAAGCTGCGCCAGTCGGATTTTTCTGCCCAACCCGCAGGCCACCGAGCCGCAAATTCGCACGATCTACGAGGGCTTCGGCCTCAACAGCCGCCAAATCGAGATCGTGGCGACCGCACAGCCCAAGCGCGACTACTACTACCAATCGCGTCTGGGCAACCGCCTGTTCGACCTCGACCTGGGGCCAGCCACGTTGGCCTTCGCGGGTGCATCCACCCCGCAAGACCAGCGCGACATGGATCGCGTGCTGCTGGACGCAGGCACACCGGGATTTGCCGGTGCCTGGCTGCGCCATCGCGGCCTCGATTGGGCCGCTGACCTGTTGCCGTCCTCACCGGCGGCTGCTTCTTTCCTCGCTTCTCAACGACCGGAGGTTTCACCATGAAGACCCAACCCCGTTTGCTGTCCGTCTCGCTCGCCGCCGTGCTGTCGGTATCGCTGCTGGCAGTGCAGCCCGCGTCCGCGCTGACGGTGTTCGATCCGTCCAACTTCGTGCAGAACACGCTGACCGCCGTGCGCACGTTGGAGCAGATCAACAACCAGATCAACCAACTCCAGAACGAAGCACAGATGCTGATGAACCAGGCGCGCAATCTGGCGAATCTGGACTTCAACATCGTCAA
>JBASOJ010000026.1:0-4319 GCA_049658145.1 Coriobacteriia bacterium | reverse complement strand
GGAGTTACAATCGGTCTGTTCGTTGTTTTGCGCGGCCGCATCTGGTGCTCGGTTTGTTCTCAGGCGGGAACATCGAAAAGCTCAGGAGGCGAATGGCTGGATGAAGGAGATCTTCGTCGACATCGAACGCTGTACGGCGTGCAAGGCGTGTGAGATCGCCTGCGCGGTGGAGCACTCGGCCACGAAGACGCTCTTCGGCGCGGTGTTCGAGAGTCCCGCGCCGCAGAAGCGGGTTCATGTGGAGCCGGCTCTCGTGTACACCTACCCTGTGCGCTGCCTGCACTGTGCCGATGCCCCGTGCATCGCGGCGTGCCCGAACGGCGCGATGACCCGCGATTCGGTGACCGGCTCGGTCATCGTTGACGAGGACCGGTGCCAGGGGTGCTTCATGTGCGCCATGGTCTGCCAGTTCGGCGCCATCTCCGTGAGCACGCAAACGCACACCGCCCTCAAGTGCGACCGCTGCCCGGACCGCCTTGCGGTCGGTCTTTCCCCCGCATGCGTGGAGGCGTGTCCCACGCATGCGCTCGTCTTCGGCGAGGAAGAGGACCTGGCAAGCGAGAAGCGGCTGAGCGCCGCCGCGCGCGTTGCGCAGGCCGTGAGCGGCGCTGCCGTCCACCCCTCCTCCGCTACCCCGCTCGATACCCTGAGAAGCCTGAGAGGATGCTGACATGACCCGCGAGACCATGGACGTCGCGACAGAAGCTCTCTATGAGCGCGCGTGTGACTGCGGGATCGAGACCGGCCTCGACCGCCTCGAGGCGCAGCAACCGCAGTGTGGATTCGGTCAGCTCGGCACGTGCTGCCGGATCTGCTACATGGGTCCATGCCGTATCGATCCGTTCGCTACAGACGGCAGCTCGCGCGGGGTCTGTGGCGCGGACGCGAATGTGATAGTCACCCGCAACCTGCTGCGCGAGGCGGTCGGCGGTGCAGCGTCGCACGTGGGGCACGCGCGCCATGTCGCGCTGACCCTGCGCGACGCCATGAACGGTAGCGCCCCGTACGCGATCGCCGACCGCGCCAAGCTGCTTTCCGTGGCGGCCGGTCTCGGCATCGCCGTCGAGGGCAAGGCCGACACCGACATCGCCAAAGAGGTCGTGGACAAGGCGCTTGAGGACTACGGTCGCCAGGACGGCGAGCCCGCGAACTGGGTGGCCTTCCGCACCCCGCCCAAAGAGCTCGAGATGTGGAAGGAGCTTGGCCTCGTCGTCTCCAATGTCCACAACGAGATCGAAGAGGCGATGCACCGCACCTCCGGCGGGAATGACGCCGACCCGGTGAACCTCCTGCTCGGCACGCTGCGGATGGGGATCGCCGACGGCGTCGGGCTGGCCATGGCGACCGACCTGCAGGACATCATGTTCGGCACGCCACAGGTCCGCGGCATCGAGGCCAACGTCGGCGTCTTGGACGCCAACAAGGTGAACCTCGCCATGCACGGTCACAACCCCGTGCTCTCCGAAAAGATCGTCGAGTGGTCGATCAAGCTCGACGACGAGGCCCGCGCTGCAGGCGCAGAGGGCATGAACGTCGTTGGCGTGTGCTGCACCGGCAACGAGCTCACCATGCGGCACGGCGTGCCGATGGCCGGTCACAACCTGCAGTCGGAGCTGTTGCTCGTGACGGGCGCGGTGGACGCCATGGCCGTTGATGTCCAGTGCGTCTGGCCCGGAACCGTGAAGGTCGCCGAGTGCTTCGATACCAAGATCATCACCACCGAGGCCAACGTGAAGATCCCCGGCGCCATGCACATCCCGTTCGAGGCCGCCAACGCCGACGAAGCCGCCGAGAAGATCGTCCGCACGGCCATCGAGGCGTTCGTCGCACGCAAGGGCAAGGAAGTCTCCATCCCACAGGTCAAGGCGTCCGGCCTGGCGGGCTTCTCCGTCGAGGCCATCGTGGACGTGCTTGCCAAGGTCGACCCCGACAACCCGCTCAAGCCCGTGATCGACAACATCGTCGCCGGCAACATCTACGGTGTCGTGGCGTTCGCCGGGTGCCCGAACCCGAAGATCCGCGCGAGCGAGATGACGGAGATCATGGCCAAGGAACTTCTGGCCAACAACGTGCTCGTCGTGACGACGGGCTGCACCGCCCACATCCTCGCGCAGGCCGGGCTCATGAGCCCCGAGGCCACTGAGAAGTACGCGGGCGACGGCCTCAAGGCCGTGCTCACCGCACTCGGCGGGGCGGCCGGGCTCGACGGCCCGCTTCCCCCGGTGTGGCACATGGGCTCGTGCGTCGACAACTCGCGCATCGTGAACCTCTTGGCCGCGCTCGCCGGCACGCTCGGCGTCAAGCTCAGCCAGCTGCCCGTCGCGGGCTCGGCTCCCGAGCTTGTCCAGGAGAAGGCGGTCTCAATCGGCTCGTGGCTGCTCGCGCTCGGCCTCACCGTGCACACCGCTCCCGTGCTGCACGTTCTGGGCAGCCCGGTGGCCACCAAGGTCCTCACGGAGGACCTCGTCGGCATCACCGGCGGGCGCGCGTACGTGGAGTACGACCCGAAGAAGGCCGCGGCGGGCCTGCTCGCGGACATCGCCACCAAGCGTGCTGCCCTGGGCATCTGACCATGCGCATCGTCATTGTCGGCAACGGGCCCGCGGCGACGGCCGCGGTCGAGGCGGTCCGCGAGACGGACCCGGTCTCAGAGATTACCATCATCTCCAGTGAGGGCGGGTGCGCCTACACGCCGTGTTTCTTGGCCAAGTTCGTTGCGGGTGCGGCTGACACCGCGAAGCTGGCTCTGAAGCGCGACGACTTCTACGAGGTCAACCACGTCGAGGTATTGGCTGGAAGCGCGGTCGTCTCAGTGGAGCCCAAGGAGCACCGCGTCGTGCTTACAGATGGCACGGCCGTCGACTACGACCGGCTCCTGCTCGCGTGCGGTGCTCGTCCGGTCGTGCCCGAGAAACCTGATTTGTCCGGTGAGGACGTCTTCTACTTCAGGACCCTTGCTGATGCGACTGCCATCCGCGACCGGGCGAACGGCGTCCGCGACGCCGTGGTGCTCGGCTCCGGCTTCGTGGCGATGGAGATCGCCGAGTCACTCACCGAGGCGGGCGTCACAGCAAGCCTCATCGCGAGGACGGAACACATACTTCGCAGGGTGTTCGACCCTGAGGTCGCCGACATGGTGGAGGCGCACCTGACGCGCCACGGGGTGCAGTTCTTCAAGTGCTGCAATCTGGTCGACCTGGAGCGCGACGCGGGCGGACGGCTGACCGCCGCTGTCCTGAGCAGCGGTGAGCGCGTCCCGTGCGGGATGCTCGTCGTCGGCGTGGGCATGCAGCCGAGCATCGACATCGTCGCTGGAACGGCCGTCGCGTGCGACCGAGGGATACTGACCAACGCCGCCATGCGCACGAGCGTGCCGGACGTCTACGCTGCGGGCGATGTGGCGCAGGCCGACATCGGCGGGGTATGCAAGGTGAACCTCATCCACCCCAACGCGGTCGCGACCGGACGCGTGGCGGGCGCCAACATGGCCGGCGGCAACCGGACGATGGCCGCGCACCTGCCCGACATGAACGTGCTCACGCTCTTCGGCCGCTCGTTCCTCGCGGTGGGAGCGCTTGAAGGCCGGACCGTGTTGCGTCGCACGGGGGCGTCCGGGGACCTGGTGAAGGTCTTTGCCGACGCCGACGGGCTCATCAAGGGCATCGAGCTCGTGGGCGACGTGACGCGCGGCGGCCTATATGCCTCGCTTGTCGCGCGAGGCATGCACGTCGCCGACGTGCCCGGACTGCTCTCGCCGGACTTCAACTACGCGGAGACCTCGGGCCAGGCCATGCGCCGGCCCCGGGCCGTGTCCGCTCCACGCCGATGAAGGTCGCGCTCGCGGGCAAGGGAGGCGTCGGCAAGACGACGATCAGCGCCT
Organism: Coriobacteriia bacterium; assembly: GCA_049658145.1. Lineage (GTDB taxonomy): Bacteria > Actinomycetota > Coriobacteriia > Anaerosomatales > Anaerosomataceae > UBA6100. The sequence goes on along the minus strand of JBASOJ010000026.1, from coordinate 439 downwards.
CGATCGCGCGGTACCTCGGCGAGCGCGGCGAGCACGTCTTCGCCATCGATGCCGATCCCAATGCGAACCTCGCGCTCTCGCTGGGGCTCTCTCGTGAGCAGGCCGGGCGCATCGTGCCAATCAGCGAGATGCGGGAGCTCATCGCGGAGCGCACTGGCGTCGAGCCGGGTAGTGTGGGCGCGTACTTCACAGTGAACCCGCGGGTCGACGACCTGCCGGACCGCTTCAAGCTCGAGCATGAGGGTGTGATGTTCCTGCAGGTAGGGGCCATCAAGGAGCCGTCGGCCGGCTGCTACTGCCCGGAGAACGCGCTTCTGAAGAACCTGCTCATGCATCTCGTGCTCCAGCGGGACGAGACCGTCATCCTCGACATGGAGGCTGGGTTCGAGCACCTCACGCGGGGAACCGCCAAGGCCTTCGACGCGATGCTCATCGTGGT
>JBASOJ010000025.1:0-6225 GCA_049658145.1 Coriobacteriia bacterium | reverse complement strand
CGGCGGGTCCGTGCGGTGGGCGCGCGACCGGGCGCCCGAGAGCACCGACGGTGGCCGCGTGTTCGGATCCGGCACGCCCACGCGGCGTGAGGCACCGGAGAAGCTCGTGCTCGCACCGGGCGATACGGTCGAGCACAAGGTGTTCGGGCGGGGTGTCGTGCAGTCGGTCGCCGGTGACAAAGTGGCCGTCACCTTTCCCGGAGGCGGGACGAAGAGCCTCCTTCTGGGGTACGCTCCGATACGCAAGGTCGAGGACTGATCGCCGCCGAGCATCGAGAGGGAGCCATGGGACCGATCCTCGTCTTCGGACATCGCAACCCCGATAACGACTCCATCTGCTCCGCGGTCGGATACGCGCATCTGAAGAACGTCACCGACCCGGACGAAGTCTACCTGCCCGCTCGCCTCGGCCCCGTCCCGCCCGAGACCGCATGGGTGTTCGAGCGGTTCGGCGTGGACCTGCCCGAAGAGATTCCCCACGTGCGCACCCGGGTTCAGGATGCGATGAGTCCGCGCCCCGTGACCGTGGCACCTGAGGACAACATGCTCACCGCGGGACGGCTCATGCGTGAGCACAAGGTTCGCGCACTGCCGGTCGTCGACGCCGAGGGCAGCGTGCGAGGGCTCATCAACCAGCAGATCCTCGCCGATCTCTACATCAGCGAGACCGAGATGCTCGGCTTCAAGAAGCTCCCGCTCACGGTCGCGGAGCTGGCCGGCGTCTTAGATGGACGCGTGCTGTCCGGCGACCCGTCGCGCCGACTTTCCGGCAACGTGCTCATCGGCGCCATGGAACCGGGGACGATGGTCTCCTACATCCGCGCAGGGGACACGCTGATCGTCGGCGACCGGTTGCGCACGCAACCGCAGGCACTGGAGGCGGGAGCGGCCTGTCTGATCATCAGCGGTGGTTCTGAGCCGGACTCCGGGGTGCTCGAGCTTGCCGACGCTCGGGGAGCCGCCATCATCTCGAGCCCGCACGACACGTATGCCACCGCACGCCTGGTGAATCTCGGGCACTCGGTCGGGGGCCTCATGGACGCCTCGCCACTGCTCGTCGGCCCGGACGCGCTCCTCGCCGAGGTGGCCGAGGACCTCATGGACAGCGCTCATCGCGAGGCGGTCGTGGTGGACGAGCAGGGCCGTATCGAGGGTATTCTGACGCGCACGAACCTGGCGCGCGGCTTCCGTCGCCGGGTCATCCTGCTCGATCACAACGAGCTCTCGCAGTCGGCGCCGGGTGTGGAGGATGCCTCGATCGTGGAGATCGTGGATCATCACCGGGTGGGTGATGTGCAGACGGCGGGGCCGATCCTGTTCCTCAACCTGCCCGTGGGTTCGACCGCTACGATCGTCGCCGAGCGCTACCGCGACCTCGGCGTCGCGCCCCCTGATGGGATGGCGGGGGTGCTGCTCTCGGCGGTGCTCACCGATACCGTCCTGTTGAAGAGCCCGACCACCACCTCGACGGACCGCGCTGTCGCCGACCGTCTCGCGGCGCAGCTCGGGTTGGATGCAGTCGCGTTCGGTTTGGAGATGTTCCGGGCCCGGTCGGAGCGGGTGGTCTTTTCGGCCACCGACGCCGTCAGCCGGGACCGCAAGGAGTACCGGGTGGGCGACCTGTCGATCGCCGTTGCGCAGGTGGAGACCGTGGACGCTGCCGAGTACCTCGGCAGGGCGGACGAGCTCCGGGCGGCACTCGCCGAGATGGCGTCGATGCGCGGTTTCGACCTGGCCATGCTGCTCGTGACCGACGTCGTCCGCGAGGGGAGCCAGGTCTTCGCGGTCGGCAAGACCCGCATCGCCGAGCGCGCGCTCGGCATAGAGCTGTCGGCCGGCCCCGCGTGGGTCGATGGTCTTCTCTCGCGCAAGAAGCAGGTCGCGTCGCGCCTGCTCGAGATTGCGGGGTCGTGAGACGATGCTTCCCGGACGTCGAGAGCGCTGGCAGCGTGACCAGAGGACGGGCGTGCTCGTGGTGGTCGCGGGTATGGGATTCGCCGCGTTCGTGGCGCTCGGCCTCGGGCTCATCATCGCTCCGGCTTGGATCCAGCTCGACATCGCCGTTTCCGAGGCGATCAGGTCCATCGACCTGCCAGGTCTCGAGGCGTTCGCGCGCTTCGCCACCAGGCTCGGCGACTTCTGGCCGATGGTCATCCTCACCGTAGGTACGGCGATGCTCTTCTGGGCGCGAGGCAATCGGACGTCGGCGGTCACACTCGTCGTCGGGGTGCTCTCGGGCTCGGCGTTCGGTGCGCTGCTCAAGATGCTCTTCGCGCGCGTGCGCCCGGCCCTTGAGGTCGCTCGCATCCCGCTGCCGGAGACGTACAGCTTCCCGTCGGGGCACGCGCTCACGAGCCTGCTCTTCTTCGGGTCGCTCGCGTTCCTCGTCATCCTGCACGAGGGGAGCCTTCGGCGCGCGCTGATCGCGATCGCGCTCTGCGTGCTGGCGGCGCTCAGCATCGCTATGGCGCGCGTGTATCTGGGCGTTCACTACCTCGGCGACGTGGTGGGCTCCTGGTTTCTTGGGGCCGCGTGGCTTGCGGGAGTCGTGCTCGTGTCCGCGCGCTGGGGTGCCGGCTCCTCGGAAGCGGACTTCAGCGTGCCCGGGGAAGACGCACCGTAGCCGTCGTTCCAGCGCCTGGCTCCGAGGTGATGGTGGCCGAACCGCCCGCGCGCTCGACGGTGTTGCGAACAAGCGCCAGGCCGAGACCCGTGCCTCCGCTCGTGCGGGACCGCGCGCGGTCGACACGGTAGAAGCGCTCGAAGACGCGCTCCACGTCCGCAGCGGGAATCCCGATGCCCGTGTCTGCGACATCGATCGTGACCGTCTCGTCGTCTGCCGAGACACGCACGGTCACCCCGCCTCGCTCGGTGTAGGCGACAGCGTTCGAGAGCAGGTTGTCGAGCACGATCGCGAGGTCGGTCGTACCGCAACGCACGGCGACGTCCGCACCGGCAACCGACTGAAGCTCGGCGACGAGCGAGAGGCTCTTGGCCGAGGCGGCGCGGCGGTGTCCCGCGAGCGCCAGCTCCACGGCTCGTCGGACATCGGCTACCTCGGCCTCGCCGGGCACGCTCTCCACGCGGGAGAGATCGAGCAGGTCGGCCACGAGCCGCTTGAGGCGCGCTGCCTCGCCGGAGATCTGCGGCACGAAGGCGAGCGCCTGCTCGCCGTCACCATCGCTTGCCGCGTTCTCGGCCGACTCGGCGAGCAGCAGGATGCCAGCGACCGGCGTCTTGAGTTCGTGCGAGGCGTTGGCTACGAAGTCCCGCCGCACCGCATCGAGCCGCATCCGGTCGGTGACGTCACCGATCACGGCGAGCGTGCGTTGCGAGCCATCCGTTTCGCCAAGCGGGTGGACCAGTACGCGATGGTAACGGTGATACGGGTCCGGTCCGAGATCGACGTTGGCGCTTGCGCCGGACGCGAGGCCATCTGTTATCGCTGCCTCGATCGGGGCGGGCAGGCCGAGATCCGAGAGGGGTCGGCCCCGGAGATCGCCGGGCACCACGCGGAACATCGTCTTGAGCGCGCGGTTCGCGAGGCGCACGGTCTCCCCGTCGAGCAGCAGCACCGCGTCCGACAGTCCGTCGAGCGCGTGGCGCAGGGTGCGCTGCTCGCCCTCGAGCGCATCGAGACGCTCGCGGAGCTGGTCGCGCAGGTCGCCCAGGGCGCCCGCAAGCGGCGCAAGGGCGCCATCGCTTTCGGGTACGGGCGAGCTGAGGTCACCATCGGCCATCGTTCGTGCCGAGGCGGCGAGACGCTCCACAGGGCCTGCGGCGCCGCCGGTGACGAGCCAGCCCACGGCGGTCGCGATGACGAGCACCGCAAGGAGCGGCAACAGCCCGGCGCGCCGCAGCGCCGCCGAGATGTCGCCGATCTGCTCGAGTGACTCGGAGACGCGGAGCACCACCGGCGCGTCGCGATAGGTCGCGGGCACGGCGACGTACATCCGATCGACGCCTTGCGTGTCCGAGCGGCGCACATCGCTCCCCGTTTGGCCGCGCAGGGCCGCGCGCACTTCGGGGCGATCGCCGTGGTTCTCGAGCGTGGAGGTCTCCTCCTCGCTGTCGGCGAGCACGGTTCCGTCGGCGGCGATGACGGTCGTCCGGACGCCGCTCGTGCCGGCGAGTCCTGAGACGCTTGCTTCGAGCGAGAGATCGGTGTGCGTGAGCACCATCGTTCCCGCACGCGCGAGGTCGGTGAGCCGCGCTCCTTGCTGGTCCATGACGGCGTCTGTCACCGGTCCGGTGAGGCTCCATGCCCAGGCGCCGGCAACCACGCCGATCGCGACGATGAAGCCGGCGATCAGCCGCGCCCGGTAGGCCGACGAGCGTGGGATGAGCGGTCGGCTCACAGGAGCTGATGCGCCCCCTTCGGCCGGGGATCGAACCGGTAGCCCGCACCGTGGACTGTCTGGATGTAGTTGTAGGCCGAGGGCTCCTCGACAGCCTGCCGTACGCGGCGGATGTGCACGTCGATCGTGCGGGAGGAGGGGAGATGATCGTAGCCCCACACTTCGTGCGCAAGGCGCTGGCGGGACATGAGCGAGCCGGCGTTGCGGGCGAGTGCGACGAGCAGCTGGAACTCCTTGAGGCGCAGTGCCGCGGGCTGACCGGCCACCGAGGCCCGCAGCTCGGCAGGCTCGATCACGAGGTCCCCGACCTCGATGACCTCGTTGCTGTCCACAACGGCGCGCGCTCGCACGCGGCGCAGGTTCGCCCGCACGCGCGCGAGCAGTTCCTCCATCGAAAACGGCTTGCCGATGTAGTCGTCGGCGCCGGCGTCCAGGCCGCGCACCGCGTCCCGCTCGGTGTCGAGCGCGGTCACCATGATGATCGCCACATCGGCGCTCGTGCGGCGCACCTCCTCGGCAAAGCGGTATCCATCGATGCCCGGCAGCATGAGGTCGAGCACGATCAGGTCGGGCCTGTCGCGAAGGGCCTTCTCGAGCCCCTCGAGGCCGTCGGCCGAACTCGACACCTCAAAGCCCGCGCGGCGCAGCGCGTACTCCTCGGTCTGCCTGATTATCGGGTCGTCCTCGACGATGAGAATCCTGGACACGCGCGTCACTCCTTCGCTCACGCACGGCTTCCCGGCCATTCTGGCAGGCCTGACGGCTATGCGAAATGGATTTCACAATCAATTCACAAGAAGCGGTGCGGTGTTACACGGATGCAACCACTGGCTCTGGGGTGGCGACTAGGGTGAGTGCGGTCAGCGATGTGCTGGCACCGATGCTGTCACCAAGTAAAGGAGCGAGGAGTGAACCTCAAGAAGTACCTTGCGTCAGGGCTTGCGTTCGCAATGCTCGCAGGCACCGTCGCGCTCGCCGGTTGCACCGCCGCAGAAGAGGCGACCACCGAGGAGCCCGCGACGGAAGAGACCGTAGAGCTCGAAGGCTCGATCACCGTCCAGGGCTCGGACACGCTCTTGAACGTCGCGACAGCGTGGAGCGATGGATTCATGGACGCCAACCCGGGCGTGGACATCTCGGTCCAGGGCGGCGGTTCCGGCACCGGCATCGCGGCCCTTCTCAACGGGACCGCGGACTTTGCCAACGCCTCCCGCGAGATCAAGGACGAGGAGCTCACCGAGGCTGAGACGCTCGGCGTCGATCCCATCGAGCATAAGGTCGCGATCGACGGCATCGCGGTGGTCGTGAACCCCGGAAACGGCGTCGAGGAGCTCACCCTGGAGCAGCTCGGCCAGATCTTCCGCGGTGAGATCACCAACTGGAGCGAGGTCGGCGGAGCGAACATGGAGATCGTCCTGCTCTCGCGCGACAGTTCCTCGGGCACCTACGAGTACTTCAAGGAAGCGGTCGTGGCTAACGAGGACGAGAATGCCGAGTACGCGGCGAGCGCCAAGCTGCTCCCGTCGAACCAGGCGATCGCCGATGAGGTCGCGGCGAACGAAGCTGGCATCGGCTACATCGGCCTCGGCTACCTCACCGAAGACGTGAAGGTCGTTGCGATCGATGGCGTGAAAGCGTCGGTCGAGACCGCTGCCGACAGTTCGTACCCGATCAGCCGCTACCTGTACATGTACAGCAACGGCGAGGTTGACGGTGTCATGAAGGCATACCTCGATTGGATCCTCGGCCCCGAGGGCCAGCAGCTCGTCGAGGACGAGGGCTTCGTACCGCTGCCGTAACCGGTGATGACAACGCCTCCCTCCATCTCCGGGCGCAGACTCGGCCGCACGACTTCGCGTCGTGCGGC
>JBASOJ010000024.1:0-6391 GCA_049658145.1 Coriobacteriia bacterium | reverse complement strand
GTCCTGCCTACAACGTCAGCAGCGTCGCTGCTGGCAACACGCCTGTCTACCGGTTCTACAACACCAAGACCGGTACGCACTTCTACACGGCGAGCGCGTCCGAGAAGAACAACATCCAGGCCACGCTGAGCGGGACGTACACGTATGAGGGCCCCGCCTTCTACCTGGCCTACACGCCTGCGACTCCTCCGGACACAACGTCGCCGGTGACGGCGACCGATCTCGTGAGCATCTACCGCGGATCGGCCGTCATCCAGTTCTTCGCGTCTGACGCCGGCTCCGGCGTCGACCGCACGTTCTATCGCCTTGACGGCGCTCCCGCCGTCCAGGGATCGCTCATCTTCACCAGGACGCTCGGCGCTCACACGGTCGAGTACTGGTCGGTGGACGCTGCCGGTAACGAGGAGACGCATCACAACGCCGCGTTCACCCTCGAGCTCTCGCACGTCGAGACCAACGTCGTCGAGTGCCAGAGCTGTCACCCGGGTGACCTGATGACGGTTCACGATTCGGTCCCGGCCGGCGGCCCAGCCGACGGTCCCGGATGCGAGGCATGCCACGCATCCGGAGTGACCCCGAAGTTTCTCTGCTCCGACTGCCATATGGGCGTGACCGATCCGGACACGCACCCCACCCTGGCGACGGACCATGCTCGCAACACCGCTCTCGCGTGTGCGGGTCCTGACACATGCCATAACGTCGACGTGAGCGCGATCCACGCGAACACAGTCACGGGCTGCGACGTCTGCCATGGCGTCGACAAGACCCCGACGACGAACTGCGAAACCGCAGGTTGCCACGTTGGCGGTTACGCGGGCTACCATCCGGCGGAAGGTGTGGCCCCCCATAGGGTCACCGGATACTGCTACAACGCCGGTTGCCACGTCTCTACTACGAGCAACGTGAGTGACGCGGCTATGATCCACGCATCGTGGGCCAACCCCCCCGGCTGCGCGGCTTGTCACGCACCCGGCGTCACGCCGACGCTCACCTGCTTCGACGCCGCATGCCACGGTGCGGGCGGTGCCACCATGGACTCGACCCACGCCTACGCTCACCCGAGCGCGGCAGGCGACCGGAGCGAGGGCTGCACGATGTCCTACTGCCACGGCAGCACGGATGTTCTGGCGATCGCGCCCGGTCACACCGGCTGCTCGTGCCACACGTACGACTCCGATCACCTGAACGGAATCATCGGGGCCGGCAAGGACGGCGACATCGCCGAGTGCATGGACTGCCACGATGCGCCGTTTGATGCCACTCCTGGACTTCACGGCTATCACATCACCAGCCACGACGCTATCGACCCCGCCGGCGCAGAGAGCTCCGTTTGTGTCTCGTGCCACGGCGACGATGTCATGGCTGTTGGCAGCCGCACGGTAGCGGGCGGAGAGGTTACCGTCCCGGCCGACCCGGCAGCTCCGGTCCAGGAGCACCTTGGCTGCTCGTGCCACGCGCACTACGGCCTGGCCGATCTGACGACGGTCAAGAGCGAGTGCGTCGAATGCCACACCGGAGGTGCCGCTGCTCACGGGCTTACCAACGGTGATGCCGCGTGGAATCCGAACGACTACATCGCTGCTGGCGGTCACAACACGACTGCCTATGACCTCAATGGCGGCACCGAGCACTTCGGTGTCGGTGGAGTGGTCATCAAGGACAGTCAGGGTGCCACGATCGAACAGCATTGGCCGCGTCCGTCCGCAGGCGTCTTCTGGAGCCAGAGCAACGCGGTCAAGGAGTATCTCGACCCGGTCGGCTTCGAAGCCACCTGCTCGGTTGCTGCGACGGACTCGCCGCTTGTTGCCATGGACAACCGCGGCTTCGCGACTCCCGCGGAGGGTGTCGCCGCACTGGAGCTCGACGTCGGTTGGGACTCGGTCATCACCTGCTACGACTGCCACACCGAGCTTGTGGGTCTGGTTGGTCCGCAGGGCGCCAACGCGGCGAACTACGGGCTTGATCCGAACTTCCCTGACGACTGGACCAAGGCTGAGCTGACCAGTTGGGATCCGACGGGCATGCGCTCGATCGAGACCACCAACGGTGGCACGAACCCGTACTACACCACCATCGGTGCCCGGATCTACACGCCTGATGATTCCTCCGTTGTGAAGGAGGAGAACATCATCTTCAACGATCCCAGCACCGCGACGACGCTGACCACAGGTGCCTTCTTCAACATCGGCGAGCCAGCCAGCCAGGGCTACTCCATGGGCAACAGCGATCCCGGGCGGTTCCTCTGCCAGAAGTGCCACAAGCTGACCAACAGCTTCCAGGGCCAGGCTATCGAGGGGAACGGTCGCGGGAACCGCAGCAACGCCCTGAACTACATGGGCTTCTCGAACTACCCGCACATGGAGCATCACGGCGACACGATCAACGGCCAGGCTAACTGCGTTTCTTGCCACGTGGCTATCCCGCACGGCTGGAAGCGCCCGCGCCTGCTCGTGTCCGAGCGCGATCCCGAGCCGTACAAGGTTCAGTGGGTCTTCGCCGGCATGGATGATGTCGCGCAGGCCAAGGACCCCGCCGCCGACCTCTCGGAAGGCAACTGGGGTTACATCGGACCTGGTAGCAGCAGCACGCTCTACGGTCTGCCTGGAGAGCTTGACGCGAACGGCAACGTGTTTGAGACCCATCTTGAGAAGGTCTCTGCGGGTACCGCTTCGCACAAGGTGCTTGAGGCCATCCCACAGGAGCATTTCCTGCACGGGCAGCACGACAACCACGACGCCGATCTCGTCTATGTGGCATATGGTTTTGAGCCGCTCAAGTGGGACACGTGGGACTACACGACCAACGGTGTGAACTGGCACGCGGACGAGACTCCGGGTGCCAACGCAGGCCACTACAACAACTGCAGCGCGTGCACATCGGCGGGCAACCGTCACGATGAGGCCGTTGCAGGCGTTGCGCCTGCAGTACCGTACTGGCCGTAAGCAAGATCGGTTCTCGGTTTCCCGCTCGAGTTTGAGCGACGGGGAGTGGGCTTTCTGGCTCACTCCCCGCGGGAGCCGGAGTACTGGATTCACGTGGGGGGCGAGCAGCGATGCTCGCCCCCCTGTCGGTGGAGGTGCTCTCCAGGACGCTGTGTGTCCGCTACACTGGAGAGACTCGCAATGACGACAGGGAAGGTGAGGATGGCCGAGCAGTCTTCAAGGAGTTCGTTACACGCCTGGCTCGTTGGAATCGCAATCGTGTGTGTGGCGGTCGCAGCGGGCGTCGCGGTGGCGTCCGGCCCTGCCGACGACCCCCCCGCAGAGCCGTCTGACGATCGCACTGGTTTCGGCATGGGTGGCGTCGACCAGCAGATCGCGATCCTCGCGGAGACGATCGAGGATGCGCCCGCTCCGTGGGACCTCTCCACGCCGGAGTCGGCGGTGCGCTCGTATCTCGATTGGGTCAGCTATGGATATCGCGTTGCAGAGTCGGATGTCGCGTCGCAAACGCAGTCTGCATCGCAGTACGTGCGGACGGACGCATATGTTCAGGCGAATCTTCAGGAACAGCGGCTGCTCGACCAGACGCTCGTCTCGGTGACCTTCGGTGAGCCGATGATCGAGGGCGACACCGCGACGATCACCGCCACCGAGGAGTGGACGTACCGGTACGTGTCGATCGTCGAAGCGGGCGCTACGCTCGAAGGCCCCTACCCGGCCAAGTACGAGACCGTCTACAGGCTCGTGAAGACCGAGCAGGGCTGGGTGGTCGACGATATCGAAGTGACGACGATCGGCGACGTGAGGTGATCGAGCATACGCGGCGTGCCGTAGCCCGTTTCCTCGCTTCGCCGAGGCTGGCTCTCGGTCTCATCGTGTTCGTCGGTGTGTGGTCGACCCTCGCGACGATGGTGCCTCAGGGGGATTCCGCTTCGATAGAGATCGTTACGTGGGCCGCGGACAAGGGCTTTGTGGGAACGGCCGTGGAGTTCGTCGGTCTGCACCAGGCCTTTGTTGCTCCCGTGTTCCTCGCCTCTGCGATACTGCTGACACTCTCGACCGTTGTGTGCTCGTGGAACCGGACCGCGGTTGCGCTCAAACGTGCTCGGGCATTGCGCGCGGCGGCGCTCTCCACCTGCGCGACGGTCGCTGCCAGACATGACCTTGAGATCGGTTACGAGTCCACCCTCACCGAGTCCGAGGTTCTCGACCGTGCTGCCGATGCACTCGCCACCCTCGGCGTGAAGACGAAGCGCACAGACGGGCTGCTGTCCTCGGTCTCGCCCCCATGGACGGTGTGGGGCAGTCCGGTCTTCCACTGGGCGCTCGTCGTGTTCGCGCTCGCAGCGTTCGCCGGCGTGTTGCTGCGTGCAGAGGGTCCGATGGCTATCGCAGTTGGCGAGACGAAGGCGGACAAGCCTCCCTCGTATGTCTCGCTCGACGAGGGCGCCTGGTATGACTGGAATCGCGTCGAGCGCAGCATCCGCGTTGACGCCTTCGATCCCGCCGTCACGCGAGATGGAATCGACCTGGGTGCCGTGCCCACCGTCTCGGTACTCGATTCGGACGGAACCGTCCTGGTGACACAGGAGGTCTTCCCCAACAACAAGTTGCACAGCGGCTCGCTCTCGATCAATGCACCCGCATGCGGCCTTGCCTTGACCATCCAGCTCACGACTCCATCGGGCCAGAGTCTGCCGCCGGTCACGCAGCTGGTGGACTTCTCGCAGGAGACCTCCGGGGGGACCGTTCCGGTGGCGCCACTGGTGGCGTCGGATGATGCCGGGCGCGTGCTGCTGTGGATGATGGCCACGGTGCCTTTGGACCGCACTTCCGAGGGCTACGGCGAGTGGATCCCCAAGGAGCCCTCGGCGTATGTGGTGCTGGAGGATGGGTCGGACACGCTTCTGTATGAGGGCCTGATCCGAACGGGTGAGCCTCAGCCTCTGGCGGGCGGGGGGACTATCACGCTCATCGACACCGGGTGGTTCGCATGGCTCTCTCTCGTCGACGACCCGAGCATCCCGTACGTCTACGCGTCCATGATCGCCGCCATGTTCGGGTTGACTCTGTCTCTGGTGGGCCGGCAGCAGCTCGTCGTCGCGGCCGTCGTCGATGGACCTGAAGGTCGGACACTTGCCGTGAACACCCGTCTGTGGCGGAATGCCGCAGCCACCCGCGAGGAGATCGAAGCCGAGTTGACGCGCGTCCTCGGCACAGCAGGGGAAGGGACCGCGTCGTGAATCTCGAGATAACGCTCATGTGGATCGCGCTCGGCTTCTACGTGGTCTCGACGCTGATGTTCGTATTCGGTGTTGTGTTCACGAAGGAGACGCTTACCCGCCGGGCCGTATATGTCGCGGCTGTAGGTCTTCTGCCTCAGCTGATCGCGGTGGGCGTGCGCTGGGCGCGCCTCGGCCATGGCCCGTACGTGGGGTACTACGAGGTCGCCAATGCACTCACGCTCTTCACGATGGTGCTGTTCGTCGTGGCGGCGTTGCGCAGCCCGCGTCTAAGCGCCATAGGCATCGGGATCATGCCGGTTGCCGTGTTGCTGCTGGGCGGCGCCATGCTCTCATCCAAGAGCGACATCCCGATCACGGCGGCGCTCGCCAGCTACTGGCTGGCGATCCACGTCGTCTTCGCGAACATGTCGTTCGCGGCCTTTGTGGCCTCGTTCGGACTCTCGATGACGTTCGTGATACGCGAGCGCTCGCGTGGCGGGAAGTGGGCCGAGCGCCTGAAGGCGCTGCCCGATCAGCGTCGCGTCGAGGACCTCTCGGTACGCTTCGTGCTCGCCGGCTTCCTGCTGTGGGGCATGATGATCGTCTCAGGGGCGATCTGGGCCGAGGAGTCGTGGGGCCGCTACTGGAGCTGGGATCCGATCGAGACGTGGAGCCTGATCGTGTGGCTCATCTACGCGGTGTACCTGCACCTGCGATACACGATGCACTGGAAGGGTCAGCGTTTGGCCTGGTACGCGATCATCTCGATGCCGATCGCGCTGTTCTGCCTCGTCGGCATCCCCACGGTTTACGACACCATTCATGCGGGGTACATCGGAGGGGTAGAGGGCCAGATCCGGTAGTGCCGGATGTGATCGTGGCGCAGGTCCGAGGGGGTCACACCGCTCACCTACATATGTCTGGGCTGTCCCGATTCGTTCGCGGTCTAGCGTTTTGACGCGGCTGATTGTGCTTACTGTGACCGAGGTCACAGTAAGATGCTGGTCGGAGCCGCAAGATTCGTTTAGGTATGGTCATGCATCATGTGCGAAGAAGGGGATGCACAGGGAGAACGGGATGGGAGGGTTGCTCACAGGGGATACCGACGATCCGATCCGACAAGCGAAGGAGGGAAGTGTATGAGAGAGGGAAGCGGGCATACGCGCTGGCGACTTCTGATCGGTGCGGTATGCCTGGCTCTCGCGGTGAGTGTCCCGGCGATCG
>JBASOJ010000023.1:0-5442 GCA_049658145.1 Coriobacteriia bacterium | reverse complement strand
ACTCACTGAGTCGTTCTCTCCCACGTGGCGTCGCGCCCGCCCTTCGTGCACCTGATCTCACCATTGTCTCGAAGCTCGCCGAGCACGCGAACGATTGTGGGACGGCTCACTCCCGGACACGCGCGCTCGACGTCGGCGTACCGGAAGGTCGCCGAGAGGTGCCTGATACAGTCGATCACCATCTCGCGTTTCGCCCCACGCCCTGTTCCCATCTGCCCGACTCGCTGCTCGAACTCCACGTACGCTGCGATGAGAACGCCGTGCGAGTACTGGAGCCAGGGAACGAGGTCGTGTCGGCCCTCATGCCATCCGTCCGACGAGGCTTCGAGCGCCTCGTAGTAGGTCTCCTTCGAGTCTTCGATGACCTTCTCAAGACTGATGTAGCGGCCGACGTCATAGCCGGCCTGGTAGAGGAGCATGAGGTTCAGGATGCGCGACATCCGTCCGTTGCCGTCGGAGAACGGGTGAATGCACAGGAAGTCGAGCACGAACGCGGGGACTGCGATCAGCGAGTCCACCTGCCCTCCGGACACTAGCGAGTGATAGCCCGTGACGAGTTCGTTCATGGCGGTGTCGACGACGTGCGGCGCAACGGGGCTGAATCTCAAGCGGTGCGTGCCGTCGGGCAGGACGTCGACGATGTCGTTGGCCGTGTTCTTCCACGCCCCGCCTGGAGTGGGTGAGAACTGGTAGAGGTCCCGGTGGAGCTGAAGCACGAGACCGGTCGAGAGGTCCATGCCGAGCGCGTTTGCGTGGACGGTCGACAGTACGTCGCGATAGCCGGCGATCTCCTGCTCTGAGCGGTCTCTCGGCGTCGTCTTCTGGGCAGCGATCTCGGCCACACGCCCCGAGGCCGCGGTCACACCCTCGATCCTGTTGGACGACTCGATGCTCTGGACTCGCGCTACCTCGCGAAGCGCGCTCAACGCCTGAGGCGACTGCTTCTCGAAGAGTTGTTGCTTGCCCTTGTACTCGCCGAGGAGACCGATAGAGCGGACCGTGGACATGGGCACGGTCATCTGCTCGAGACGACCTGGTTTGAATGAGCCGCGCATGCCATCTCCTCACGGTAATGAATCGCAAGACACCCGGATGATATCGTTAATGCGTCATGATGTCATTCTCGGATCACGCAATCGGGGAGGCCGCCGCGCCCCAGGATTCGAATTCCCTTAGGGCACCACGTTTCCACAGGTCACAGGCCTGAAATTCCCTGTTGCGTGCTTGAAATCGGGCACCAAATCGTGCAATCTCGAGAGGCGCGCAGAGGACAAAGCGGCAGCTCAGGGGCCATATCGCCCCATGTCACTCCATTCTGGTGCCCAAAAATCCCTGTTGCTGCATGTAGGCCTTCGGCGCCGCTTGGTGCCCGATCTGGTGCCCGATTGCACGCGATTCTCCCGTTGCTCTCAATGTATCGGCATGGACAGGCCCCGTGGCCCTCAAAACTCCAACCCCACTACTATTCTCAGACGCTAACACGCGGGTGTGGCGGAATGGCAGACGCGCATGGTTCTGGGCGGCGCCGCAGGCCGCGTCCATCAAGGCCGCAGACCCCGACGCAGAGGTCTTCGTATCCACGAGCGCCCGCGAGCTCACCATGTACAAGGAGCTGGCTCCCGAGCCCTGGAAGAACGAGAAGCTCGCCGCAGCCTCCGCCTCGTGAACGCCACCGACGCGTTTGCGAAGTCGCGGCGCCACACGTCGTTGCGGCCGCCGCCGACCTTCCGTGCCTCACAGGTGAGCGTGCGCGACGCCACCTCCTGCGAGTAGCCGCGCCGCGCGTTAGCCGAATTTCCTAGTACCGTAAGCCATGCGCGGGTTCCCCCTCGGCCTGTCATGTGTGGCCACCCGAACTTCCCCGTCGCTGTGTCGAACCGCACTATGCCCGCCGCGGCTGCATCCGCCGTTACCAAAGCAAGGTGCGGATAGCGGCGGGAGAGCCAACAGTGGACGATTTCGCATGGATGGTTTCACGAGTCGCTCACCTGCTGATTCAGCGCTTCCGCTTCACAGCATCTCTGGTCGCGCTATCTCCGAACGTGCTTGCTGCCCCGAAGCAGTTGGTACGGACTGGAAGAGGCGAACGCTCGTGTGGAGCACAGTAGGGACTCTGGCAGCTGGATTCGTGGGAGCCACACGAGGGCTCATCGCCGCCGCCTTGCTGTGCGCCGCAGTTGCGGTTGCACCGACGGTGGCCGTGAGTCTCGCAAGTCGCTTCACGGTCGAAATTGACAACCTTCTTCCGCACTCAGGAATGGTACGCTCCCGATCCACGACCGTCAGCGTCGAAGGGCTTCCGGAAGAGCGCGCGGCGGTGCGCGAGGCGCTCGACGATCTTGTCTTGCCAGTGCGCAGCGTCGGACTCAAGGTCGTGGTGTGCGCGGACGAGGACCTTCCTCCCGGTGCCGCTGCGACGTACGACCCCAACGAGCGCGTGATCCGCATCAGCGAGAGGATTGTTGCGGATCCCGTTGGTCAGGGCCTCTCACACGTTCTGGCGCACGAGATCGGCCATGCGGTTGATGGGGACTACCTTGATGAATCCGAACGGGCGGAGTTCAGCGAGATCCGCGGACACGATGCCCGGCAGAGTTGGGACGGCTCGGGCGTTGCCTGGGAAGACAGCCCTCGTGAGGACTTCGCCGAAGTCTATGCAGTGCTTGACGCGCCGTCCTCGAGAGTGCCGATCCAGACGAGCGCGGGCCGAATCGAGAACAATGAGGACATGAAGGAGCTGGTTCGCCGCTATCAGCAGGGCGTGCCCAATACGTCGGGTCCAGCCCGCGAACTGACGCTGCTACACCTGACCAGGACTCTTGCTCGTGACTACTCGTCTCAACCCTACGCGCTGCTCTTGATCCTGGTCATCGCCGCGATGTGTTCGACAACCGAAGCGGTTCATTCGATGCGACTGAAACGCCCCGGGTTTGGCGGAGTCACTCACGCCGAAATCGCGCCACGATTTGTCGCCCGATTTGTCGCCCGATTTGTCGCCCGAATACATGGTGACTGTTGGTACTCGTTGGTACCTGTTGGGACTCGCCGCAGCTCCGCTGTACCAACGAGTCCCAACGAGTCCCAATAGTCACAAGCACAATCAGGATTCGAATTCCCTTGGGGGCACCATAAAACCGCAGGTCAGAGGTCTGAGTAGCCCGATTTCGAGTGCGAGATCGGGCTACAAACGTCTTCGGGCCGAGGGCGGGTGTGGGGTAGAAGCGCGGGTCGGAGGGGGTGTGAGTGCTCTCGTGCGGCCCAATAGCAGTCCCTTGTGTGCAGGAGCGGCGTTCGACTGAGTTGTCGCCCGATTTGTCGCCCGAAGTGAGTTGGCATAAGAACGACCGCACTTGCTGACAAGTGCGGTAACTCATATGCCACGCGGGAGCCATCAGGCCCGGGGCTGAAACGTCCTCTATTCGGAGGTCATTCCGGGGAGGTCGTATACGGCGTCGAGCAATGACCGCACGTCTTCCAGCGTCATCCCGATGACACCGAAGACCCTGGGCTCGGCGCCGTCGTGCAACGCCCGCGCCACGAATTCCTTCAGGTCGCCGCCGATAGCATCGGGAAGTGCGATCCGTGCTCCCGGCGATATGAGCTGGCTCAGACGGATGATGTCGTTGCGGTGCTTCTTGATGTCGTCACGAGAGACGGCCTCGCCGCGCTCGTGCCGGTCGGTCAGGTCGATCCACGCGCGCGCCTTGAGCGGCACGATGTACTCCGGCGCGAGCACCGACAATCCGCCGTCCGCCCGGGTGCCCTCTTGGACGAAGTCGTAGTAGTCGTCATCGAGCAGGATTGCCGAGAGGCTCGAGACCTCCTCGGCGATGGGCAGAGGTGTGAGATGGCAGTCTGGCGATGGCTCGATCAGCTCGGGTCTGCGGGAGAACAGCTCGAGCATGTAGGGGAAGCTCTCATCCGTCGGCTTGCTGAATCGGTAGAGCGTCGGTTTGCCCGTGCTCTTCTCTTGGAACTCGTAGCCTCCGTCGGCGACGAACGCCCAGAAGGCCGCCGCGAACTCCGCGTCGAGCGCCTCGACGTGCAAGACGATGTCGAGGTCCTTGGTCACGCGGAACTGCAAGCCCGCCGCGTCCATAGCCACTTCCACGGCAGCTCCGCCGATAAGGGCGTAGCGGTCCTCGAATCCGGCGAAGCGCCCGCGAAACACGTTCAGACCCCTTACCACGTGACACCCCGCATCATCTCGTCGAGCGCGGACTGGACCCTCTCGTCGGTGTCGTCTCGAAGCGAGAGGTAGAGCGAGAGCCGGTCGACAGTGGCCGCATCCGAGAGCAGGCCCGGCTCGTAGGACCAGACCTCCACCTCGAGTTCGGCCTCATCGGCGGAGGGCAGTTCCTGGACGCCGCGAACGTCCAGCAGGCTCTTGGCTGTGACTCTGTCGAGTGCCACTACCGGCACGACCGGTTCTGCTAAGGCGGAGTAGGCGGCCAGCGCACTGAGGCCAGCAGCCGCCAGTCCCTTGCGCCCCGACGGCGCGACGCCGACTAGGTGGCGTCGACGGCTGACGGGGCTTCTCAGCAGTGGTTGGGCTTGGTGCCAGAGATCAGCAGGCTCACCCGCCAGCTCGAACAGACGCTCGCGACCCGCCTTGCGCACGTTGACCAGCTTCGCATCCTCGAGCTGGTTCAGAGCCTGCCCCATCGCCATCGCCGTGTAGCCCAGCCGCCTCGCCAGGCCACTCGGAGTGCGGGAGGCGGGGGAGCGGCTTGCGAGCACGTGCAAGAACAGCACCTGCGCCGAGGGTCGCAGCCGATCTGTGGTCTGCACCCGGGTCTGGTACCTCTCTCGAAGGTTCACGCCGAGGGCGGGGAGGTAGACCTGATTGCCGGGCACCACGAAAGACAGCCCTTCGCTGACCATTCGCTGGCGGGTGCGCGGTGTGATGCGCTCGAAGACGAACGCCACAGGTCCGTTCCAGTTCTGCTGCAGAGCGCGCTCATGCTTCTTCGCTGTGCTGGGCACGGGCTCTTCGGCGCTGTGCAGGAACAGGATGTGGACGCTGCCGACCGTGCCGTCGAAGAAGTCATACTGCCCTGTCAGGTAGGCGGGCAGCGTGGCAGCCTGGCCCCAGCGTTCTAGGTGGACCGGCGCGTGCAGTGTTTCATGAAGGTACGTCTCGAGACTCTCGATGCTGTGCGGCACGGCCGACCCTCCTTCGATACTAAAGCGATATACGCATACTAAACGCATGGACTTTAGTATGCAAATACAGATTGAGTATCGCTCGGATCCACACGGCCACTGCACTGGTGGTCAGCTCCGGGGAATACCCCCGGATTTGTCGCCCGATCTGTCGCCCAAATACCTGGTGACTGTTGGTACTCGTTGGTACCTATTGGGACTCGCCGCAGCTCCGCTGTACCAACGAGTCCCAACGAGTCCCAATAGTCACAAGCACTTTCAGGATTCGAATTCCCT
>JBASOJ010000022.1:0-3589 GCA_049658145.1 Coriobacteriia bacterium | reverse complement strand
ATCGGCGGCAACTGCTCGGCGATCGTCTACCTCGCCAGCGCGTCGGGCAAGACGCATCGGACCATGAGCGACCTGACCGGCACCAAGACCATCATGGTGCGCGACGGCGGGTCCTCCCAGCGCAACGGCGGGGGGCTTGTGGGGGCCAGCCGCACGACCTCGCGCTCCGACAAGCTCACGTCGCGCCCCGTCCTCATGCCCGACGAGATCGCGCGCCTCTCTCCCGAGGTGGACGGCGCACTCGTGGTACGCCGCGGGATGAATGCGGCGCTGTTCCCGGTGCCGGATCTCTCGCTGCTCTCAGTCGACAAGGCGTTCGGCCTCGGTGACCCCAAGCACGCGAGCCACGTGCGGGCCGCGCGTCAGGCCGCGCGCGACGTCCACGAGATCGACCTGCCGCCGATCTGGCACGGCGAGGAGCTCCTCCCCAAAGGACTCAAGCTCATGGGCCAAGAACGATCGGGACCGACGAGGGCGCCCGCCGAGCGCGTGGGCGCAGACAGATGAGGGACTCGACACAGGAGAGTGGAGCGATGAGGGGACTGCACCAGAAGGGCCGCAAAGCGCTCGTGGCCGCGACGTTCGCGCTGGCCGCGGCGACGCCCACGGTCGCGCTGGCTGTGACAGACATTACCGGGTTCTTCGCCAAGGTCGATGCGCTCGCCAAACAGGTACAGACCGGCGTGACGCTGATCTTCGCCACGATCGCGGTCATCGGCGGCGGAGTGCTCATCACCATGGCCGTGCTCACGCAAGACGAGCACATGCGCCGGCAGCGTTGGCAGCAGTTCTGGGGCCTGCTCGCCCTGTGCATCGCATTCGCCGTGCTGCCGTGGCTCGTGCCGTTCCTCATCACGCAGTTCGGCTAGAAGCCCTCATGGACACCATCACTGCTTGGTGGAATGGCTGGCTCGTCGGCGTGTTCAGCGGCGGCTTCGACATGATCGCCAAGGTGCTCATCAGTGTCGGCACGCTGTCAGACGCGCTGATCCACTGGGCTCCCGTCGTAAACGCCATGACCACGGTGCAGGTGTTCGCCACGGCCGTGCTGGGTCTGAAGGTCGGGCTCGACGTGTACTCGCGCTACATCCTGCAGCTCTCCGGCGAGGACAGCGACCCGCTCGACTCGGTGCTCATCCGCGCCGCCGGGGCGGCCGCGCTTATCTGGTCGATCCCGCTTGCAGTCTCACTGGCCGTCGATGTCGGCAACAAGCTCACAAGCGACGTGCTGACCAACTCGGCTGCTGGTGCCGTCACGAGCCAGCTGCAGGCGGCCGAGGTAATGAAGCGTCTCGTGGCGATCGGCCTGACCGCGAACAACCCGACGGGGCAGCTCCTCTTGGCCGTGGTGATGCTCTTCCTCGGCATAGGGCTCATCGTGATCTTCTTCCAGGTCACGAAGCGCTCGGTGGAGCTCGCCATCATGGTGTTCATCGGCCCGGTGCTGGCGCTCAACTTCGCCTCGCCTGACCGCTCCCTATTCGCAGCGTGGACGCGGCAGCTCCTGACGTTGGCGTTCACGCAGGCGCTGCAACTCTATCTCCTGAACCTCACGATCATCGGCTTGGTGACCGGACTCAAGATCTCAGGGTTCGGGACCGACCCCATCCATGAGTTCGTCGCGACGATCGGACTCATGGCGTGCACGATCGCCCTGCCGGCGTTCGTGGCGCAGATGACGCACCAGGCCACACCGACCGGCGTGGGCTCGATGGCGCGCATGGCAACGTTCGAGTTCGCTCGCCTTGCAGTCGCAAGGGCGGGGTAGCCGTGGCCCAGCAGACGGCAGCGAACACGGTACTCGGTTGGTCGGCGGTGTTCCTGGGCGTGGTCAGCGTCTCGGCGATCGCGCGCTCCGGTATCTCGGCGATCAAGGCGGTCCTTTCCCCCGGCGATACGCGGCCGAGTCTCTGGACGATCGCACGGCCGGTCATGGCCGCAGCCCTGATCTCTCTCGTCGTATCCGGCGGCATCCTGGCCGCGATCGCTCAGTTGTTCCGATAGGAGGCTCTGGACATGGCGACAGCAGAAGAAGAACAGCGCGAGGGCTATCTGGCCCCGTCGCGCGTGGCGCTCGGCAAGCAAGTGCTCACCCCCAACGTGCCGAGGCACAACCAGGTCTACATGTACTACGTGCTCGGCACAGCACCGCTCGCCGCGATCGTGGCGGCGATCGCCACGCGGGTCGTGTTCGTCGGACTGCTCGCGGCGGGACTCTGGATCATGACCGGCTGGGGGCTGGTGACCGATTCGGTTGCCGACGTGACGGTGGCCGACTTCCTCAAAAACTCACTGCGCTGGGTCCGCGAGCCCAAGCGCTACTACCTCAAGATCGAGAAGGGCGGGATCACCGATGCTCAAACCTAAGATGCCGCCGGCCGACACCATGGCGGACCTGATCCCCGTGTCCGACGTGCTCAGATCGACCTCTGGCGACTACACGCTGCTCACCGACGGCACCTACGCCGTGCATCTGCGGGTGCAGCCGCAAGACATGACGCTCAAGGACGCTGGCGGTGTAGCGGCGAACTTCGACGCTTTCCAGGCGGCGTACAACTCGCTCACCGTGGGCGTGCGGATCTATATCGGCCCTCGCGCGGCCGACCTCGAAGAACAGATGAACCACCTGCGCAGCCTCATGGAGCGAGCCGCCACGAGCGGCCGGCGCACGCTCATCGCCGACCAGATCGAGTTCGTGGCCGACCTGATGAGCACGGGCAACGCAGCCGAGCGGGACTTCTTCTTCATCCTCACGACGCCCCCAGCAGCGACCGAAGCGCAGCGAAACGACCTCTTCACGGAGGTCCGCAACTTCATCGCCACGCTCGGCACGCGCGGGATCTCGGCGAGCTGGATGACCGCGGCCGACGTGATTAACACGTTCGTGCGATTCAGTCTGCCCTCCCCTGCCGTCACTCTCCCCTCCGACGACCCGTCACTCAACATCGCGCCGCTCGTCGGCGTCTGACAAAGAAGGGCGGACGCTCATGGCCCGCAAGAAGACCGAAGTGACCGAACAGGTCACGCAGATCCTGCCGAACACGCGCCTGCGAGAGCTCATCGCGCCAGTGGTAGCCGAGTTCTCGGACAAGAACTCCTGCCGGTTCGGCGACCAGTACATGGCCGTCCTCGTGGTCACGAAGTACCCGGCCCGGCTGCCGGCCGAGTGGCTCTCGCGCATCCGGCTGCCCGGCGTGACCGTCCACATCGACGCGGTGCGCCGAAGCGCCGCCGAGTTCAACCGCATCGTCTCGGACTCGCTCTCCGGCTGGAGCTTCCAGGCCGAGAGCAAGAACAAGGGCGCATACGAGCGCATGCAGGCCTCGGCGAAGCGGGACCAGGCGGCAGAGCTCCTGCGGCTGTCCGGTTCGGAGAACCAGGCGATGTTCGACTCGGTCGTGTCCTTCATCGTGACCGCCGAGAACGCCGAGGGGCTGACCTCGCGCGTCAAGGAGGTGCAGGGACGGCTCGCTGCGAACCAGATCATCGCCCAACGGCCGTGGTTCATGACAAAGGACGCGATGCTGCACTCAAGCCCCTACGGCTATCGCTCCGCGCGGCTGCACGAGCTCTACGCGATGCCGATGCC
>JBASOJ010000021.1:0-30641 GCA_049658145.1 Coriobacteriia bacterium | reverse complement strand
GTCGAACCGCTGGCCGGTGTCGGGGTCGTACCAGTTGCTGACCTCGGTGGCCGGATGTCCGTTCGTGCAGCTGCCCTGCGCGTCGCACCACACGTTCTGGTTGCACTGCCTGCAGAATCCCGCGATGGCCATACGGTCCTCCCAACCTCGGCTGCACCGAATGCTACTCTGGTCGCGCGGCGTGCAGAAGTGCTCCTGCGGTTGTGGGTCGAGCTGCGGGTCGAACGCGGTCCGGCTGCCGTCGGTCACCTGCCGAATCCGACCGCTCGTCGGATTGTGTGTTCCGCGGACGCAAAGTCGGATTACCCCCCCCTGGGTATCGCGGTACAAAGTCATGGTTGCCGCGAGGGCATCCATGATTCCGCGCACTCGGCGTGCAAGGCATCGCGCGCAAAGGAGGCGCACGATGAACGGTAAGACGACTGCGGGGGCGGTCATCCGGATGCTATTGACCGCGGCCCTGCTTACCATGGGTGTTGCTCCCAGAATCGCGGTGGCAGAGTCTGCCACCGCCGTTCTCGATTCGGTCAGCTCCGCCGACAGGGTGCAGCAGTACTCCGAGATGATGGAGCGAACCTACATCTCGCAAGAGCAGCGTGAAGCCGCCGCCGCTCGCGCGAAGACCCTCCGGGAGGCCGCTGCGGCGGCGAATCCTGACGGGGTCTCGGCGCTCTCGATGGACATGCCCGGTCCGGGTGACGTGCCCGACTACTTCGGCACCACCCCCAACTGGGCGTACAGTCCGCTACTTCGCAAGTTCGTGGACGGACGGCCGGGCGTAGGTCCGGCGAACGCGAACAACCTCGGCAACTTCGTCGGGGTCGCGCACCCGGACACGGTCACGTACCCGGGCACCGACTACTACGAGATCGAGTTGCGAGAGTACGAGCAGCAACTCCACTCGGATATGCCGCCTACACGCCTGCGGGGCTACGTGCAGACCAACCATGGCACGGATCCGGGAGTCACCGCTCCGACGATCGTCGATAACACCGTCGAGCCGGACCCTATCACCTACCTCGGGCCGATCATCCAGGCCACGAAGGACCGCCCGGTTCCGCGTGAAGTTCACCAACAAGCTCCCCGTGGGTGAGGGCGGAGACCTCTTCATCCCGGTGGACACGACGGTCATGGGCGCTGGCATGGGACCGATCGAGATGGAAGGCATGCTGGGGATGATGGAGTCGTACACGCAGAACCGCGCGTCGGTCCATCTGCGCGGCGGCATCACCCCGCAGATCAGCGATGGCAGACCTCACCAGTGGATCACGCCAGCCGGTGAGGACACGGTCTACCCCGAGGGCGTGAGCGTCCGCAACGTGCCGGACATGCCCGACCCCGGCGATGGCTCGGTCACTCTCTTCTACACGAATCAGCAGAGCGCCCGACTGCTCTGGTATCACGACCACGCTTCGGCATCACGCGGCTCAACGTGTACGTGGGCATGGCCGCGCCCTACGAGATCACCGACGACGTCGAGAAGCGGCTGATAGCCGACGTGCTCATCTCGGGGCCGGAGGAGACCATCCCGCTCGTCGTCCAGGACAAGACCTTCGTCGACGCAGCCACCATCGGCACGACCGATCCCACATGGAACTGAGGCCCCACGCCTCCGTATTCGCACACGGGCGATCTATGGATGCCGCACGTCTACGTGCCGGCGCAGAACCCCGCCGATCCCGGCGGCATGAACGCCACCGGGCGGTGGCATTACGGCCCGTGGTTCTGGCCACCCACAACCGACATCACGTATCCGCCGATCGCCAACCCGTACTTCATAGATGAGGCGACGACGCCGTGGGAGAATCCCACGATGCCGGCAACACCGAACCCCTCCATGGGCATGGAGGCGTTCCACGACACGCCGCTCGTGAACGGCGCGCCGTACCCGGTGCTCGAGGTCGATCCGAAGGCGTACCGCTTGAGGATCCTCAACGCCGCGAGCGACCGCTTCTTCAACCTCCAGCTGTACGAGGCCGATCCGACCCAGGTCTCCTCCGATGGGCGCACGAACACCGAGGTCAAGATGATTCCGGCCGTTCCTACGCCCGAATACGAGACGCTCTATCCGGACATCGTCTGGCCGGTTGACGGCCGCGCGGGCGGCGCACCAGACCCTGCGACAGCAGGACCCGATTGGGTGCAGTTCGCCACGGAGAGTGGCTTCCTCCCGGCGCCTGCGATCATCCCGCAGCAGCCCGTCACCTGGAACGGTGACCCGACCACGTTCAACATGGGCAACGTGGAGGATCACAGCCTGCTCCTCGGGCCTGCCGAGCGTGCTGACGTGGTTGTCGACTTCTCGGCATACGCCGGGCAGACGCTCATCCTGTACAACGACGCGCCGACCGCGTTCCCGGCGCTCGACCCCCGCACCGACTACTACACCGGTGCGCCGGACATGACCGACACCGGCGGCACAACCACGCCGCTTGCGGGCTTCGGCCCGAACACCCGCACCATCATGCAGATCAAGGTCAGCGACACCACGCCTGAGCCCGCATACGATCTTGCGGCGCTGCAGGCCGAGTTCGTGACGACCGGGACCGACGATGGTGTGTTCAAAGAGGGCCAGAACCCCATCATGATCCCGGATTCGCGCTATGACGCGGCCTACGACGAGACGTTCGCCGCTAGCCCGTACGTGCGGATCTACGAGAACCTCAACAAGACCTTCCAGGTGTACGACGGCACCACGCTCAGCTCGGTGACCATGCCGCTTGAATCCAAGGCGATCCAGGACGAGATGGGCGAGACCTTCGATCTCGAGTACGGCCGCATGAGCGGCAAGTTCGGCTTGCAGATCGCCGGTGTTGGCGGTGCACTCCAGAACTTCATGCTCTACGACTTCTCGGACCCACCGACCGAGAACCTCACTGACCAGATGACGCCGCTGTCGCCGGTGTTGCCGGACGGCACGCAGATCTGGCGCATCACGCACAACGGTGTGGACACCCACCCCGTTCACTTCCACCTCTTCGACGTGCAGCTCATCAACCGCGTCGGCTGGGATGGCGCGCTGCGTCCACCGGACGACAACGAGCTGGGGTGGAAGGATACCGTGCGGGTAAGCCCGCTCGAGGACACCATCGTGGCGCTCAAGCCGGTCTCGCCGAAGGTCCCCTTCGGCGTGCCGGACAGCATCAGGCCGATCGACCCCACGATGCCTCTGGGTTCGCCCATCACGTACGAGGAGCTCGGTCCGGGGAACGTCCCCCAGACGGTCACGATCCCCAACGACATGTTCAACTACGCCTGGGAGTATGTCTTCCACTGCCACATCCTGAGCCATGAAGAGATGGACATGATGCGGCCGATGATCTTTGCGGTCGACCACGAACTCCCGGCCACGCCGGATCCGTTCGCTGCGAGCGGCACCCCGGGCGATTCCGCAGGGATCACGCTCTCCTGGACCGATCCGACGCCGGGTCGCTCGGGACTGACCGTCCTGAGTTCGCTTGAGACCACGGCCGAGATCGGCTTCCGCGTTGAGCGGACGGCGCTCGACGGCGTCGGTACCGAGGCAGGCTGGGCGTCAGTGGGCACTGCGCCCTCCAATGCCGAGTCGTACGTGGATCTCACCACCGTTCCCGGCACCGCGTACCGGTACCGCGTCGTGAGCTTCAACGCGTCCGGTGACGCGCCGGCGAGTGTCACGTCAGATGTGACGCCCGCAGTGCTCTTCGACAGCTACGTGACCACGCCGACGGCAGGTCCGAACGGTTCGATCTCGCCGGCTACTCCGGTGGGCGTGCCGGTTGGCAGTCCGCAGGACGTGACCTTCACGATGACGCCGGATCCCGGCTACCACGTGGCCGACGTCCTGGTGGATGATGTCTCGGTGGGTGCCGTCACGAGCCACACCATCACCGGTGTAGCGGGCGATCATACGATCGACGTGGCGTTCGCGGTGAACGAGTACCCGATCACCGCCACGGCCGGCCCCAACGGCTCGATCGTCTGGGCCACCGGGCAGAACCCGATGGATCCGCCGGCCGATCCCGCGCCGGTACAGCATGACGTGATGCTCAAGACGTACCAGTTCCTGCCCGACTTCGGCTTCCGGATCGCCGACGTGGTTGTCGACGGCGTCTCGGTAGGCGCCCCGACCTACTACACGTTCTCCAACGTCACGACAGACCACACGATCTCCGTGAGCTTCGAGGAGGACACCCACATCATCACGCCGAGTGCCAGCGCAGGTGGCTCGATCGCACCCGCGACGCCACAGGTCGTGGGTTTCGGCGCCGACCAGACGTTCACGATGACAGCGGATCCCGGCTATCACCTGGCCGAGCTTCGAGTCGACGGTACGTTGGTGCCGAGGGCGAGCGTGTACACCTTCACCAACGTGCTGGCCGATCACACGATCGCAGCCACCTTCGTGAGCGACCGGATGATGCCGGTCTACCGGTTCTACAACCTGGTGAACGGCAGCCACTTCTTCACGGCTTCGGAGGAGGAGCGTGCCGTGGTCATCGCCACACTGGCCGGCGTGTGGCGGTATGAGGGCGTGGCCTACTCGGTCAATCTCGACAATCCGGCAAACGTCGAACCGCTCTACCGCTTCTACAACCGGGTCAGGAACACGCACTTCTACACCGCATCGGCTGCCGAGCGTGACGCGGTGATCGCAACCTTGTCGGGCGTGTTCACCTACGAAGGCGTGGCCTACTACGTCGCCACGAGCGCCGGGGTGAACACCATGCCGGTCTACCGCTTCTACAACGTCCGGACGGGGAGTCACTTCTACACCGCCTCGGCGGCGGAGCGTGACATGGTGATCGCGACCTGGCCGGACCTGTTCACCTACGAAGGCACGGCGTTCCACATCGGGTACTGACCGCGCGGAGGGCCTCCGGCGCTTGCCGATGACCCGCACGCGAGGCACGACAGGGCAGGCCGTCTCAAGGGGCGGCCTGCCCTTCCATGACCGCAGGTCAGACACGTTCATACTCCGGCGGACCGATTGCGCCGTGTCCCCTGCTCCGCTAATCTTCGCACCGCTGCATCTACAGTGAGCGGGCGGCGCCGGCGCTGCCCGACTGAAGAGACGAGGACCACCGGCCATGACCTTGACCACGCGTGTGACCCGCGCCGCGCTCGCGGCCTTCCTGGGCGGCGCTCTGCTGCTTGCTGGCTGTGCGTCGGAGCCCGAGGCTCCCGAGACCGGCTCCGGCACCCCCGCCGAACCGGTAAAGTTCACCGTCGGCACACTCTCCACGCAGGATTCGCTCCCCCTGTGGGTGGCCGAACGAAACGGCCACTTCGCGGCCGCCGGCCTTCCCGAGGTTGAGATTGTGACCTTCCAGAGCGCGCAGGAGTGCCAGGTGGCACTTCAGACCGGCGCGGTCGACGCGCTGATGACCGATCTGATCGTCGCCTCCAACCTGCAGGCTACCGGCACGCCGGTCCGGCTCGCGACCGTCATGCTCGGTGCTACTCCCTCGGAGGGCCGCTTCGCGATCGTCGCCGCACCCGGCTCGGGCATCACCTCGCTCGACGATCTCAAGGGCGTGCCCGTGGGCACCGCCTCGGCCACGATCACCGAGTACATCCTCGACCGCTTGATGGAGGATGCGGGTGTCGCCGGGGCCGACGTGGTCAAGGAAGAGGTCAAGAAGATGCCGGTGCGCTTCGAGTTGCTGATGGCCGGCCAGCTCAAGGCGGCCGTGCTGCCCGAGCCGTTCGTGAGCCTCGCCGAGCAGGGTGGGGCGATCGTGGTCGAAGGCGGAGATGACATCGAGGCCACCGAGAACGTCTCGCAGAGCGTGCTCGCGGTCAGCCGCGAGTACGCGGACACGCCCGGCGGCGCGGCTTCGATCGCCGCGGTGCTGGAGGCGTGGGATGCCGCCGTAGAGGCGATCAACGCCGACCCGGACTCGTTCCGCGAGCTGCTGGTGGAGAAGGCCGGTGTTCCCGTGGCGCTCGCCGACACCTATAAGGTGAGCGTGTACCCGATGGCGGTCGCTCCTGAGGCCGACCGGATCCAGGACGTGCTCGACTGGATGTCATCGCGCGGCTACCTCGGCGGCGAGGCCACTCCGGAGGACATGCTCGCCGAGTAGCGGTGTCTAGCCCGCGAGCAGCATCCCGAGGGCGAAGAGCACGCTGAATGCAAGTGTGGTCTGCCCCGTGCGCGCGAGCGCGAGGTTGAGCGCTGTGCCCGTCTGCGTGTAGACCATGCGCGTGGTGAGCGCTGCCAGCGGCAGCGACAGCCAGACAGCAAGCGCGGCCGCGGGCAGCGTCCCGGCGATCACCGCGCCCGTCACGACCGCATACGCCCCACCCACGCACAGCGCGTACTCGACCTTGGTGGCGCGCGCGCCCAGCCGTACCGCCAGCGTGCGCTTCCCCCCGGCGCGGTCCTGCTCGATGTCGCGCAGGTTGTTGACCACGATGATCGCGGTGATGAGCAGGCCCACCGGTACCGCCATGAGCCAGGCGGCAGCCGAGGTGGCACCCGCCTGGACCCAGTACGTGCCCACGACGGCGGTCAGTCCGAAGAAGATGAAGACGAACACCTCACCAAGGCCGTGATAGCCGAGCGGGTAGGGGCCTCCCGTGTAGGCGATGGCCGAGACGATGGCCGCCACGCCGATGGCGAGCACCAGCGGGCCCCGTACGACGGTGAGGTAGCACCCGAGCGCGAAGGCGATCGCAAAGACCACCACCATGCCGCGCTTCACCTGGCCCCGCGAGAGCAGCCCCGCGTTAGTGACCCGCAAGGGGCCGAGTCGGTCGGCGGTGTCGGTGCCGCGCTCGTCGTCGTAGACGTCGTTGGCGAGGTTGCTGCCGATCTGGAGCAACAGCGCGATCACCAGTGCCGCGAGAGCGGGGCCGAGCGCAAACCCGCCCTCACGCCAGGCGAGGACCGTGGCCACGATCACGCCGGACGCCGCGGCGGGCAGCGTCTTTGGCCTGACGGCGAGCAGCCAGACGCCGAGCGGGCTCTGGGCGGTGGTTGCTGGCGCTTCGGCGGCGGATGATGTCATGCGGGTCCGATCGGCCGGGTGGGCGGTGCTGAGGCGATTCTACCGTTTGCCGCCGGGTTCGGCAGGTCAGGACGAGCGTCCGAGGCCGTTCGTTCGGTGCCCAACAAACTTTGTATCTGCCAGTTACAAGATTCCTTCGGTGACGAGGAGCTGTGGCGCGAACTCGCATTCGACCGCCCGATCGGGTTCGCCAGCACGCCCACGCGCACGGGCAGTTTCGACATCGTGGTGCGCACCGTGGGCCGCGTGTCCACCGCCATCAACAGCCGCGGTGTGGGCGACTCGCTGCTGGTCCGCGGCCCGCTCGGCAACGGGTTCGATGTTGAGGCGCTCAAGGGCCACGACGTGCTCATCGTCGCGGGCGGCACCGGCCTGTGCCCCACACGCAGCCTCATCCAGTACATCGAGGACCGGTGCATCTCCTGCTCCACGCACTACCTCGATGTGGAGTTCAGGCGCTAAGCACGGCAGGTGAGGCCGAACCGGCGCCCGCCCGTGCAGCTCGCGAGCGGGCGCCGTCGCAACCGGTGGGAGACGCATGCGCTATCTGATCGGCATCGGCAACTACAGCGGCCGGGACGACTCGATCGGCCTACGTGTGATCGAGGCTGTCGCCGCAGCCATCGGGTTCTTCGGCCGGGCCGCTTGTGAATAGTGGCACCAGCGGCCATGCATTCTGACGCCTGTTCCAAACGCGTCGTTCATGCACAAACTCTGGATATGTGGTGGTGCGTGCGCTAGAATGCCCCAACCACCGGATAGCCGAGGCTATCAATAACGAAGGGGGCACGCATGCTGCACGAGCGGACACGCAAGGTCCTCGCACTCGCGCTCGCTGCCGTTCTCGCGTTCGGCCTGTTCGGCACCGCAGGCTGTACAGGGGACGGAGAGGGTGACGGCGGCGAGGCCACTGAAGGGGACGCGCAGATCATCAAGATCGGCGTCCAGACCGCGCTCACCGGACCTCTGCCGGACTACGGCGAGGCAGCCAAGCGCGGAGCCGAGCTCGCACTCGAGGACTTCGGCACGTTCGAGATGGACGGCACGACCTACCAGGTCGAGCTCATCATCCTCGACGACAAGGCCGAGCCCGCTGAGTCCGCCGTCGTCGCGCAGACGATGGTCGACGACGGCGTTGTCGGCGTCATCGGCTCGCTCACCACAGGCGCCACCCTCTCGGCGATCCCGATCTACGCCGAGAACCGCATCCCGCAGATCTCCGGTTCGGTGACCGGCCCGAAGGCGAACGCCGAGGGCGTCGACACCTTCTACCGCACCTGCTGGAGCGACGCCATCCAGGGCGAGGCGCTCGCGGCATGGGCACTCGAGCTCGGCGCCAAGAAGGTCGTTCTGATGGACGACAACGGCGCCTACGCAGTGGGTCTGGCCGACGTGGCCGAGGATGCCCTCAAGGCCGAGGGCGTCGAGACGCTGCGCCAGAACTGCCAGAGCGGCGACAAGGACCTCTCCGCGCAGGTTGCCAACGTCAAGGAGTTCGCTCCCGACGCGATCATCTTCACCGGGTACCACCCCGAGGCGGGCCTCATGCGCAAGCAGATGGTCGAAGCCGGTCTCGCTGACGTCATCTTCATGGGCGGCGACGGCATCAAGTCGGCCGAGCTCATCCCGCAGACGGGCGGCGGAGAGAACGCCGAGGGCGTCTATGCCACTTTCGGCGGCTTCCCCGAGGACCAGCAGCCGGGTTACGAAGCATTCGCTGCCAGGTACGAGGAGAAGTACGGTGACGCGGTCGGCCCGTACGCTCAGAACAACTACGACGCGTTCGGTGCCCTGATCGAGGCCATCAAGGCCGCGGGTTCCACCGACACCGAGGACATCATCGCCGCGCTCCAGGAGCTCGAGTACGAGGGTGTCACGGGAACGTTCAGCTTCGCTTCCGAGGCTGACGGCGCCGTTTCGGTGGGCGACATCGTTGTCGCCGGCCTCACCCCCTCCAATGTGCCGCGGTACGTCGTCGAGGGCGGCGAGTGGGTAGCGGTCAAGTAGCATCCGCACCCGGTCAGAGGCTTGAACGGGGGGTGTCGGGGCACGTTCCCGCACCCCCCGCGTGCGTCACGACGATGCATGGTGCAGAATGCACGCAAGCGCGCTGTCCGGTCCGCCAGCACGGACTGCTCCGAAGGAGTCACTAGGTGAGTCTCGATCACATCGTCAGCGTGACCATCGGTGGCATCACCGTGGGCATGATCTACGCGCTCATCGCGCTGGGTTACACGATGGTCTACGGCGTCTTGAAGTTCATCAACTTCGCCCATGGCGAGGTCTTCACCATCGGCGGCTACGTGGCGGCGTTCACGCTGCTCGCGCTCGGAGTGAGTGACGACATGTCGCCACTCGTGCTCGCGGGCTGCATCGTACTTGCGCTACTTGCGGCGGTCATCGTGCCGATGGTGATCGGCTTCCTCATCGAGCGCATCGCCTACCGGCCGCTCAGGGGCCGGTCCCGCATCATCCCGCTGCTTTCCGCCATCGGCGTCTCGATCGTCATGCAGCAGCTGATCATCCTCGTGTTCGGCCCCACGCCCGTGTCGATGCCGTCGCTCGCGATCGGGTCGGCGTCGTTCACTGTCGGCGGCATCCGCATCCGCGTGCTCGCGGTCGTGATCATCGCGATCTCGTCGGCTCTCATGCTGGGTCTCACCTACCTCGTGAAGTCGACCCGCATCGGCAAGGCGATGCGAGCGACCTCGCAGGACATGGAAGCCGCCGAGATGATGGGCATCGACACGAACAGGACGATCGCCTTCACGTTCATCGTGGGCTCGGCGCTCGCCGGCATCGGCGGATTCCTCGTGGTGATGTACTACGGCTCGCTCAAGTACGACGCGGGCTTCCTCTACGGCCTCAAGGCGTTCACCTCGGCCGTACTCGGCGGCATCGGCAACATCCCCGGCGCCGTGGTGGGTGCGCTCGTGCTCGGCATGACCGAGACCTACGGCGTGAGCCTCGACCTGGGCTTCATGGCGTGGTTCGTGGTGGCGGGATTGCTGCTCGGCCTATACGTGCAGATGGTGCGCGTTCCGCGACGGCGCCTGCAGCACATTGCCGATGACCGCCGCACGCCCGCGTATGAGAAGACCATCACCAACCTGTACCGCCTCACGCCCTACTACGGGTTCAAGACGCTCCTGGCCGAGCGTACCGACGCGCTGCTCAGCGTGTCTGCCGCTCACGCGGTGCGGCTCATGTTCGGCAACCTGTTCCTGGCGGTGGTCGCCGCCGTGATGTTCGCAAACGCGACGTTCCGCATCGACACGCGATGGCAGCCGGTCATCGCGTTCGTGGTGCTCATGGTGATCCTCATGTTCCGACCGTCGGGGATTCTCGGCGAAGCCATCACGGAGAAGGTGTAGCCGAGTGGCCGCGATCACCGAACGCATCTCATCTCTGCTCGCGCGTGTACCGCGGAGCGTATATCTCGCGCTCGCTCTCGTGCTGGCCGCAGGCTTCCCGTTGTTGAACCTGGCGGGCATCGTCGAGACTGCGTGGCTGCGGGTGGGCGTGCTGTCACTGCTCTTCGTGATGCTGGCGCTCGGCCTCAATATCGTCATGGGCGAGACCGGACTGCTCAACCTCGGCTACATCGCGTTCTTCGCGTTCGGCGCCTACGCGACCGCGCTGCTCTCCTCGCCGAAGTTCGAGATCCGGTGGCCGCTCCTTGCGGTGCTCGCGGCGAGCACGCTCATCGCGATGGCCGCGGGCTTCGTGATCGGCCTGCCGACTCTCAGGCTGCGCGGCGACTACCTCGCCATCGTCACGCTCGCATTCGGCGAGATCGTGCGCCTTACCATCACCAACCTGCAGGACCTCACGAATGGCCCGAACGGCATCACC
Source organism: Coriobacteriia bacterium (assembly GCA_049658145.1). Taxonomy (GTDB): domain Bacteria; phylum Actinomycetota; class Coriobacteriia; order Anaerosomatales; family Anaerosomataceae; genus UBA6100. Next base: position 19,791 of record JBASOJ010000021.1, on the reverse strand, counting down.
GGCATCTACTCGCCGATGCTTGCGAGCGAGAAGGCCGTTGAGGGGCTTGGCGACGCGGGGTGGGCGGCGTGGCTCACGATCAACAAGCCGATCGAGTACTACTACCTCGTGCTCGTGTGCGTGGTAGCCGTGGCGATCCTGCTCTCGAACCTTAAGAACTCGCGGATCGGACGTGCGTGGAACGCGCTTCGCGAGGACGAGCTCGCTGCCATCTCCTCGGGTATCACCGCCTCGCGGGCGAAGATGCTTTCCGTAGTGCTCTCGGCCGGCATCGCGGGCTTCGCAGGCTCGCTCTACGCTTACTACTCCAACGTCATCAGCCCCGAGTCGTTCCTGTTCATGCAGTCGGTGATCGTGGTCTGCATGGTCGTGCTCGGCGGCATGGGCTCGATTCCCGGTGTGATCCTCGGCGCCATCGTGCTGCAGGCGCTGCCGCAGCTCATCCGCGAAGCCGCGGGTGCGGCGCGCAGCGACTTCGAGGTCTACCGGATGCTCATCTTCGGCGTGCTCATCGTCGTGATGGTCATCTTCCGTCCCGAGGGCCTGCTGCCCGACAAGCTGTGGCGACGCGAGGCGCACGAGGTCGATCCTCGTGAACTCGAGAAGACCCGTCAGAACCTCTTCGATCTTGAAGAGGGCGAGAAGGATCTGGAGGTGTAGCTCATGAGCGCGATCCTCGAACTGCAGGGCGTGTCCATGAGCTTCGGCGGTCTTAAGGCCGTGGACAACCTCTCATTCACCGTGAACGAGAACGACATCGTCTCGGTCATCGGGCCGAACGGCTCGGGTAAGACCACCACGTTCAACATCATCAGCGGTCTGTACGAGCCGGACAGCGGCGACATCCTGCTGAAGGGCGAGAGCGTCGCCGGTCTGCGGCCCGATGCTGTGCATGACAAGGGGATCTCCCGCACGTTCCAGTCGCTGCGCCTGTTCTCGAACATGAGCGTGCTCGACAACGTACTCGTGGGCATGCACTCGGTCACCGGTGCGGGGCTCGTCTCCTCGATGCTGCGCCTGCCCAAGATGCGCCGCGAGGAGCAGGTGATGCGGGAGCGCGCGCAGGAGATCCTCGAGATGTTCCCGGGCCGCTTCTCCGGGCCGCGCCAGCAGCAGCCTGCGTTCTCGCTCTCTTACGCCAACCGCCGTCGCCTCGAGATCGCCCGCGCACTCGCCTCGGCCCCCACGCTGCTCATGCTCGACGAGCCGGTGGCTGGCATGAACCCGATGGAGTCCCACGAGGTCATGGAGCAGATCAAGGTCCTGCGCGACAAGGGCTACACGATCGTCATGATCGAGCACGATATGCACGTGGTCGAGGGTGTGTCCGACCGCGTGATCGCGATGGACCACGGCGTGAAGATCGCCGAGGGCACGTACCATGAAGTCGCCAACGATCCGCAGGTTGTGGAGGCCTATCTTGGCAAGCGAGCAGCAGAAGCCACTGCTTGAGTTCCGGGGTGTCGAGACCTACTACGGGCGCATCCAGATCCTCAAGGGCGTGAACTACGTCATCCACCCGGGCGAGATCGTCTGCCTGCTCGGCGGCAACGCGTCGGGCAAGTCCACGACGATGAAGACCATCCTGGGCATCGTGAAGCCCGCCAAGGGCGAGGTGCTCTGGGAGGGCGAGGTCATCAACAACCTCCGCACGGCAGAGCGCATCAAGCGCGGCGTGGCCACGGTCCCGGAGAACCGGCGCCTCTTCCCGCACCTCACCGTGCTCGAGAACCTCGAGATGGGCGCCTACACGCGCACCGACAGTGCCGAGATCGCGGCCGACCTCGAGCGCGTCTACGAGTTCTTCCCGAAGCTCGCCGAGCGCCGCAAGCAGCGGGCGGGCACGCTTTCCGGCGGCGAGCAGCAGATGGTGGCCTTCGGCCGGGCGCTCATGAGCAGCCCCAAGCTCATCTGCATGGACGAGCCGTCGATGGGCCTGTCGCCAGCTCTCGTGGACCAGAACTTCGACCTCATCCAGCAGGTGAACGAGCAGGGCGTGGCTGTGTTCGTGGTGGAGCAGAACGCCATCGCAGCGCTCTCGATCGCTCACCGCGGATACGTGCTGCAGGGCGGTCGCGTCGTGATCGAGGGCACCGCCGCCGAGCTGCTGGAGAACCCCGAGCTCAAGCGCGCTTACCTCGGCGCGTAGTACCTCACGCCGACAGTAGAGGAGCGCCATGCTGTTCACCGCTATCGCATCGGCACTAGGGTCAGCGGCCCTCGCCTACGCCATAGGCTACGCGTTCGTCGCCCCGCGTGATTCATTCCTGCGCACCAAGCGCGGGATCCTTCTGCTGGTGGTCGGCGGCATCTCGCTGATTCCGCTCCCTCCGCAGCTTGTCGCACTCGAGGACGCGGTCGGCCCGATGAGCGGCATGCTGGGGGATGCCGGGAGCGCGGCGCTCGCCTGGCCCGCGGGACTCGGCAAGGGCCTCTACCTCGGGCTATGGGTCGCCTCCACGTTGCTCGCCCTGCTCGCCGGGCTGCGCATCTGGCAGGTGGGCAGCGCCGAGTGGGGCGGCCGGGGAGGCCGCGCGTTCGATGCGTCGGGGGCGAGCCGGGTGAGGAGCCTCACGCCGCTCGCGAACTGTATCGAGGAGGCGCTCGACACGATCGGGCGTTCCGGGATCGCACAGCGGGATCTGCCAGGAGTGGCCGAGGTGCTGCGTTCCGTGGGGAGGCGGTTCGCAGACAGCCTGCCACCGTCCGACAGCGAGGTGTTCCGGCTGGTCGCCGCACGGGTGCCGCCGGCCATCGCGGGTGCTGTCACCGGGCTTCTGCTCGAGGGAGCGGGCAGGCGGGCAGCTCAACGCTGAGGTCAGAGAAACCGGCCTACTATGCATCTCGCGCAGCGACGCGCGGCACGATATCGTTAGATGCATACGCAACGCGTGATTCTGCATACATCTTCGGAAGGAGCTTCTCGTGATCAAGGTCGCGGTGTGGGGTACCGGCATGATGGGCCAGGGCCTTCTGGGCTACATCCTCGATCGGCCGAACGACATCGAGCTCGTGGGCGCGATCGTCACGAATCCCGCGAAGGAAGGCAAGCCGGTCGGTGAGCTGCTCGACCGCTCGTGTGACGTGCGCATGACCACCGACGCGGACGCGGTCCTCGCGAAGAATCCGGAGGTCGTCTGCATCTGCACGCAGAGCAACCTGGATGAGATCGCGAGCCAGGTAGAGGCGTGCGTGAAGGCCGACGCGAACGTGCTCTGCATCGCCGAGAAGCTCTCGTACCCGTGGGCGAGCGATCCCGACTGGGCCGAGAGCTTCGACGTGCTCGCCAAGGAGCACGGCGTGACCATCCTCGGTACCGGCATCAACCCCGGCTTCATCCTCGACGCGCTCATCGTGGCCTGGACCTCCATCTGCCTGCGCATCGACAAGATCGAGGCCGAGCGCGTGAACGACCTATCGCCGTTCGGCCCCACCGTCATGGCCAGCCAGGGCGTGGGCACCACTGTCGAGGAGTTCGAACGCGGTGTGGCCGACGGCACCATCGTCGGGCACATCGGCTTCCAGGAGTCGATCAACCTCATCGCCGAGGCCATCGGCTGGCAGATCGACGAGATCGTCGAGACGCGCGAGCCCATCGTGACCACCGTTCCGCGTGAGACGCCGCACGTGAAGGTCGCGCCCGGTGACGTGTGCGGTTGCCGCCACATCGGCCGCGGCTACTCCAATGGCGAGCTCAAGATCGAGCTCGTGCACCCGCAGCAGATCCACCCCGAACTGGAGGGAATCGAAACTGGTGACTACATCCGCATCACCGGTGACCCGAACGTGAACATGTCGAACAAGCCGGAGATCCCGGGAGGCAAGGGCACCTACGCGAGCACGGGCAACTACATCCCGATGATCGTCGAGGCACCGGCGGGTATTCTCACCGTGACCGACCTGCCGATCCCGCGTTTCTGGGCGCCCACCGAGTAGGCGCTCACGACTGAAGGGGCATGCGATGACAGACGAATTCCGCTGCTCGACCGGTGACTGGGTGGAGGTCGAGTACGTGTTGCTCGAGCCCGCCGAGCGCGCGGCCGGCATCCCGGAGGACACCGCCGCACAGCCGCTGCGCGCGTGGGTGAAGGGCTTCGCACGCGCTGCGGGCATGCTCGGCGATGAGCTCGAGGTGGAGACGATGTCCGGCCGCATCGTGCGCGGGCATCTCTCGGCCATCTCGCCGGGCTACACGCACTCCTTCGGCACGCCACCGCCTGAGATCGTGGGTATCGGGCGCGAGTTGCGGGCGCGCGTGGCCGCATATCGCACAGAGCAGGCCGATGGCCCGGAAGCGGGTGAGTGAGATGCCGACCCGCTACGAGACCGTGATGGCCCGCAAGGGCGAGATCATGAAGCGTGCGCTCGGCATGGACTACGCCGAGTTCGAGCGCAGCCCTATCGCCTTCGACTACGAGGGCATGATGGGTGCACACGGATACACGCTCGAGCAGATCCGCGGCATCCAGCGCGCCGCCGGCGTGGGCGGCACGCCGCTGCTGGAACTCCGCAACCTCACCGACCTCGTGCGTTCCTATGCGGAACCGGGAAATGGCGCACGCATCTTCGTCAAGGACGAGGCGGCGAACATGGCCGGTTCCTTCAAGGACCGACGTGCGTCCATGAGCATCCACGTGGCCGCCGGGAAGGGGTACGCGGGCGTCATCGCCGCCACATCCGGCAACTACGGCGCGGCCGTGGCGAGTCAGGCGGCGCGCGCGGGCCTGGCGTGCATCATCTGCCAGGAGACGTTCGACTCGCGCCACGTCGGCCAGCCGGAGATCGTCGAGAAGTCGCGCCTCTGCGAGGCGGTCGGCGCCGAGGTCGTGCAGATGACCGTGGGCCCCGAGCTCTTCTTCCACATGCTCGAGCTGCTCGAGGAGACCGGCTATCTCTCGGCCTCGCTCTACTCGCCGTTCGGTGTCTCGGGGATCGAGAGTCTCGGCGCCGAGCTTGCCGAGGAGATGATCGCGCTCACGGGCGCGGCGCCCACGCATGTGGTGTGTACGCATGCCGGTGGCGGAAACACCACCGGCACCGCGCGCGGCCTCAAGCGGGTGGGGGCGCACACCGAGATCGTGAGCGCGAGCGTGGACCTGAGCGGTCTGCACATGGCGAGCGACACCGACTTCAACCGCAAGAGCTTCACCACCGGGCACACCGGTTTCGGGGTGCCGTTCGCCACGTGGCCGGACCGTGCCGACGTGCCGCGTAACGCGGCACGCTCGCTGCGGTACATGGACCGATATCTCACCGTCACGCAGGGTGAGGTCTTCTACGTGACGGAGGCGCTCGCCAAGCTCGAGGGCCTCGAACGGGGCCCGAGCGGCAACACAGCCATGGCGGCTGCGATGTCACTCGCCCGCGACCTGCCGAGTGACGCCACGGTGGTCGTCCAGGAGACCGAGTACACCGGCGCCGGCAAGCATCACTGGAGCCAACTCGCGTTCGCGCGCGCACAGGGCGTGGAAGTGCGCACCGGGGAACCGGCCGACAACGTGCCGGGCAAGGTCATCGTGATCCCGGAGCGTCCGGAGCAGATCCGGGCGGTGGAAGCCGACCTCGGCAAGCTGCACCGCTCGTACGTGCGCAACGCGCTCAAGCACGCGGGCGAGGGCTACCAGCCGACACCCGAGGATCTCGTCTTCATGGCCGAGGACACGAACACGTCGCCTGCCACCATCGAGGAGATCGTGGCGGGGCTGCGGGCGGGGTAGGCACTGTGTCGACAGCGACGAAGGGCTCGGCTCACTTGAGCCGGGCCCTTTCGTGTTCAGATGAACCTGATCTCCACGGGCGTGTCGACGCGTGTGAATGCCTTGCGGTCCGCAGTGACCAGCGGGCAGTCGAGCTCCTCGGCGAGCGCGAGGAAGAGAGCGTCGTAGACGCTGATGTTGTGACGGTACGAGAGCAGGGTTGCGGCGTGAAGGCGCTTTGGCGTGACCTCGAACAGCTGGACATGGGGCAGGTCGATTTGCTCAAGCGCCGCGAGGACGTTCTCCTCGGTGTGCTTCGAGTAGCGGAGGGCGTTTGCCAGTTCGAGCGTCAGAGATCCCGGCGCGACAAGCGCGACCGCGTTCCGTGCGCTGGTTTCGAGCAGCGTGAAAGCCTCGGCCACACCACTCTCTCCAATCTGGCAGAACCACTTGAATGCGACGCGGCTATCGACCACAAGGCGCGGGATCATCGCAGCATCTCCGGAGGAGTGTCCCGGTCCCGGTCCTTACGCAGCTGCTCCATCATCCGCTGTCCGGTGCCCGGCGGCGCCTGAGCCCCTATGCGCTTGAAGGACTCGATCGCACGCTCGATGTCCTTGCGCCGGCGCTCCTCGGTGGAAAGGTTCTGCACATCCACGATGTATCGCGTACTGGCTTCGGCGATGAAGCCGCTTCGGGTCAGGCCGAGCTCGGCGGCAGCTTCGTCGATCTCGCTCACCAGATGCTCGGGCAAGGACACGTTCACCTTGTAGACCGCCACGCGGATCACCTCGCAGATACACCGAACGGATACACCGCGAGTGTATCTACCCGCTCTGACACGCTCCAATCGGCGCCGCTAGATGAACCAGCCGCCGAGTGCGTTGAAGCCGTAGCCGATCACGAGGATGCCTGCAACGACCAGGCCGAAGAACGTGGCGAGGAGCGGCGTCTTCACGACCTTCTTGAGCATCACGAGTGATGGCAGCGAGAGCGCGGTCACGGCCATCATGAACGCGAGCACCGTGCCGAGTCCGACGCCCTTGGCCACCAGCGCCTCCGCAATCGGCAGCGTGCCGAAGATGTCGGCATACATCGGCACGCCGATGAGCGTGGCGAGCACCACCGAGAACGGGTTCTTGTCGCCGAGCACGGCCGCGACCCATTCCTCAGGGATCCAGCCGTGGATGACCGCGCCGATGCCCACGCCCGCGAGCACGTACGGCCAGACGCGCTTCACGATGTCGACGACCGCCTGCCACGCGAAGGAGACGCGGTCGCGGCGGGTCATCTCGGGGAGGTCGACCTCGGCAAGGTGCGAGCCGTATACGAAGGGCTCCACGTAACGCTCCATCTTGAGGGCGCTGATCACCGAGCCGCCGGCGACCGCGAGCACCAGCCCGGTCACCACGTACGCGATCGCGATCTTCCAGTTGAAGATGCTCGCGAGCAGGATGACCGAGGCGAGGTCCACGAGCGGCGAGCTGATGAGGAACGAGAACGTCACGCCGAGCGGCAGGCCCGCCGAGGTGAAGCCTATGAAGAGCGGGATCGACGAACACGAGCAGAACGGCGTGATCGTGCCCAGCAGCGCGCCCAGGATCCTGCCTCCAATGCCGCCGAACCGGCCGAGGATGCGCTTGGTCCGCTCGGGGGGGAAGTAGCTCTGCACGTAGGAGATGGCGAAGATGAGCGCCGAGAGCAGCGCGAAGATCTTGATGGTGTCGTAGAGGAAGAACTGCACACTCGCACCGAGGCGCTCATCGAGCGGCAGCCGCAGCACGTTCTCGACGAAGGCTCCCACGAGGTCGTTCAGCCACAGCATCTTGAGAAGCTGGTCGTTCAGCCAGCCGAACAGGTCGCCGATCGCGATCATCGTTCTCCAGTCCCGGGTTGTGTGTCACCGTGTAGCATCGTATGCTTCGATGTGTGTCGAAGTATAGAGAGCAGTTCGATGATTGTCGAATCGGAGTTGATTCCCTGTGGCTGGCTGCTGTGGAGGTCCTACGAACGTGCTCGTGGAGCTCGAGTACCTCGTCGTGGACGGTGAGACCTGTGACCGGTGCGGCGACACGCGCGAGGGCGTTCGCACCGCGGTCGATGACGCGCGTCGCCTCCTGGCGCGCGAGGCGGTGACGCTCGAACTCGTCGAGCGTGAGTTGACCGCGGAGAAGCTGGCCGACTCCAATCGTGTGCTCGTCAACGGTCGCCCCGCCGAGGAATGGCTGGGCGGCGCGAGTGTGATGAGCGACTGCCCCTCGTGCGGGGATCTCGTCGGCGAGTCAGCGTGTTGCCGGGAGATCGAGGTCGGCGGCGTGCGAACAGAAGCCGTCGGGCGCGACGTGGTCTATGACGCGATCATGGTTGCAGCAGGACTGGCTCCGGCGGGTGTTCCGGGCGAGGCGTGCTGTGGCGGGGCGGCCGTCACGTCGCACGGTGAGTGCGCGCCCCTCACGGTGACCCTGGTCACCGGCCCGGGCTGTGGTTGAGGCGGGAGCCTGCTGTGCGACCCCGGTTCGGAGGTCGAGTTCTTCGCACCTGAAGGTTCCACTTGAGATCTGCCGAGCGCGTGGCGTGCCCACGTGGTCGGCGAGCGGCTTCGGCGCGAGGGCTTCAGCGCCGCCGTCATGGAGCGTGATCTGTACTCCCTCGTCGATGCAGAGCGCCATGCGGTACTCGACGCGATGATCGTGCGGCAAGCCGAGCCGCCGATGGTCGTCGTGAACGGTGTGGTGGCGTGCTTCGGCGGTGTCGATCTGGATGCGATCGTGCGGGTGGCCCGGGAGGTGACCGCAGATGGCGGCTGTGGCTGCTGATCGTCTCACCGAGGTGCAGCTCGACGCGGCACTCAAAGCGCTCGCGTCTGCACAGCGCCGCGAGATCGTGCGCTTCCTGATCGTGAAGGCCGCCGAGACGGGCGCGACGTGCTGCGCGAGCGACGAGGTATGCGCGTGTAAGCTCTCCGAGCACCTCGGCCTGGCTGCGTCGACGGTCTCGCACCACATGACGGTGTTGCGGGAGGCTGGCCTCGTGAGCGCACGCAAGGACGGTACGTGGGTCTACTACACGGTCCAGCGCGACGTGCTCGCGGCGGTAGCGTCGGCGATCGAAGGACTCTAGAGCCCTGCGGGGCCATACACGGAAGGTACTTCTCATGGAGATCAAAGTACTCGGCACCGGATGCGCTAAGTGCAAGCAGCTCGAGAAGACGGTGCGCGAGGCGGTGGCGGAGCTGGGTCTCGACGCCGAGGTGGAGAAGGTCACCGAGCTCACCGACATCATGGCGTACGGCATCATGTCGACGCCGGGCCTGGTGGTGAACGGTGAGGTGCGCCTTGCCGGGCGTCTGCCCAAGGTCGCCGAGGTGAAGTCGATACTCGAGCGCGCAGGGGCCTAAGGTGAGCGACGAGCAGGGCGAGGACGCGCTGCCTCAACCCGACTCTGCGCCCGCCGCTCCGCATCGCGGGCGCGGGCGGGTCGCGCTGATCGCGGTCGCGGTCCTTGTGGTCATCGGCGTGGCGGCGGCCCTCTCCGGCGGCGAGCCGGAGGCGCCACCGTCCGCGGGTGACCCTGTGGCCACGCTCGACGCGGCGCTCGCTGCGGGAGAGCCCGTCTACGTCCTCATCCACTCGCTCACTTGAGTGTCCTGCACCGAACTCGCGGCGGTCGCCGCGAAGGTCGTGCCGGAATATGAGGGGCGCATCGCCTACGTCGACGCCGTCACCACCGATCCGCCGGCCCGGCTGGTCATCGACCGCTATCCCACGCAGTACATCCCGACCTCGGTGTTCGTGGGTGCCGACGGCGCGGTCGTGCACACCGTGATCGGCCCACTCTCCGAGACCGACCTGCGGGAGCGCCTGGACGCACTCATCGAGTAGGCACTTCGGCAGCCTGGGGAATACTCACACTGCCTGCATACGCGATCGCGCGCCGGCCCCGTTCCCCCCTTGCGACCGCGCCTGGTGCCGCTATGCTTGCATCAGAATGTGTGCGGATTGCATACGCCCATGCGGGAGGAGCACGAATGGCACGCGAGGACACGTTCGCCGAGGCCCGTAAGCATCTCGGGGGCCTCACTGACGCGGAGCTTGAGGCGCGTTTCTGGGAGCTCTCCCGCGCGTGTGTGGATCCGATGGTCGATCTTGCCCGCACACACACGTCGCCTTCAATCGAGCGTAGCGTGCTCATGCGCATGGGTGTCGACTCGCTCACCTGCAAGGCGGTTGTCGCCGAGTGCGAGACACGCGGACTCCTCGGCCACGGCGCGGGGCATGTGGTGCTGGTGGCCATGCGGGCGTGGGGCGTGGATGCGCCGACCGCCGCGGTCCGGCTGGCGGCTGGCGAGGGTTGGGGCCTTGCCGAGGCGAAGTGGGGTGGCGCGCGATGAGCGAGCAGGAATCCCGCTTCGGCAAGCCGCTCTCGGACCCACCGCTCGACCCGAACGAGAAGCTCGACGTCGAGGCGCTGCTCGAAGGACTCGAGCACTACCGCCCGCGTCGCGAGGGCTGGCGCTGGCGCACGCCGGTGCCGGGGCAGCGCGCGTACGAGTTCACGTATCACGAGACGTCGGAGCCGCTCGAGCGCGGGATCCCGCTGCCTGCAGCGCACTACTTCGAGAACATCGACCCGCAGCCCGACTGCGTGATCACCACCGAGATCGCCTCCGGCAGGCCGGAGGACGACATCCGCCGCATGCGCATGGCCGCCTGGCACGGCGCCGACCACATCATGGTCATCCGCACGGCCGGCCAGAGCCACATGGACGGGCTGCTCGAAGGGACGCCCGAGGGCGTCGGCGGCATCGCCATCACCCGCAAGCAGCTGCGTCTGTCGCGCCGCGCGCTCGACCTCATCGAGGACGAGGTGGGCCGCCCCATCAACTTCCACTCGTACGTGAGCGGTGTGGCGGGGCCGGAGATCGCGGTGATGTTCGCCGAGGAGGGTGTGAACGGCGCGCACCAGGACCCGCAGTACAACGTGCTCTACCGCAACATCAACATGTACCGGAGCTTCGTGGATGCCGCGGTTGCCAAGCACATCATGGCCGCCGCCGGCATCCTGCAGATCGACGGCGCACACAACGCGAACGCCACGGCCGTGAAGGCGTGGAAGGTCATGCCCGAGCTGCTGGTGCAGCACGCCATCAACTGCGCGTTCTCGGAGGCCGTGGGCATGTCCGCCGAGTTGATCGCGCTCTCCACCGTGCCACCTGACGCGGCGCCAGCGCCGTGTATGCGCATGGACCTGCCGTATGCGATCGCGCTGCGGGACCTCTTCGGCAGGTACAAGATGCGGGCGCAGCAGAACACGCGGTACATGGAGTCCGAGGCGCGCGATGCCACGGTCTCGCACGTGATGAACCTGCTGATCTCGCGGCTGACCTCGGCTGATATCCAGTCCACGATCACGCCTGACGAGGGCCGCAACGTACCGTGGCACTACAACAACGTGGCCGCGGTGGACACCGCCAAGCAGTCGCTCATCGGGATGGACGGTCTGCGTGAGATGGTGAAGGTCGATCGCGAGAATCCCGAGCTCAAGGCGCGCGTGCGCGAGCTCAAGGAGCGCGCAGTGCTCTTCCTTGAGGCGATGTTGGAGGATGGCGGGTACTTCGCGGGCGTGGAGAAGGCGTACTTCGTCGACAGCGGCGAGTATCCCGAGACGCACGACGACGGCATCGCGCGCGACAGCGCCGGCGGTGTGGCAGTGGGCTCGATCGTGCCGCGTGCGGACGACTACCTCGCGCCGGTGTGCCATCACTTCGGCGAGAACCACCTCCCGGAGGGGTACCGTGGCAGCAGCTTCGGCGAGGCCGCGCCGTGCGACCTCATCGGGGGATGCACCTTCTGCGACGATGCGAAGGTGCCCTTCACCGACGAGCTCGACCCCGAGGACAACGCGGCGACGCGGCTTACACAGACTGCAGAAGCCCGCGCGAAGGGCCTCATCACCCCCGAGGTGGAGTGGGCGGGCGACGGCATCGTGGCCGTCACGATGTTCCTGCCGGCCGCCGAGGCGATCGCCGAAGCCGCCGCGCTCGAAATCGGCCGCGCGATGAACCTCGACGATTGCGAGGTCATACACAAGCGCGTCATGCATCCGGCCGAAGGCACGCTCATCGAACTCAAGGGGCGCCTCCAGGTGGCGATCGACCCCGCCGCCCTCGTGATCCCCGAGCCACCCGAGGTGCTCACCGATGAGGAGATCCGCGACTTCGTGCACGAGCGCACCGTCCGCTGCGTGGCGGCCACCGTAGGTGAGGACGAACACTCGGTGGGCATGCGCGAGATCATCGACATCAAGCACGGCGGGCTTGAGAAGTGGGGCTTCGGCGTCACGTATCTCGGCACCAGCGTGCCCATCGAGAAGGTGCTCGACGCGGCCATCGAGCACGCGGCCACCGTGGTGCTCATCTCGACGATCATCACCCATGCCGACGTGCACCGCGAGATGATGGAGAAGCTCAGCAGCCTCGCCGAGGAGAAGGGCGTGCGCGACCGGCTGCTACTCATCGCAGGCGGCACGCAGGTGACCGACGAGATCGCGTGTGCGAGCGGGATGGATGCCGGCTTCGGCAGGCGCACGAAGGGGCTCGCGGTGGCGAGCTTCATCGTGCAGGAGATGCGCGCGCGGGGGCTGTAGCGGCTGATGAGCTGTCGGCTCACAACCCCCGTTCGGCCTCGGCCGCATCGAACTCGGCGCGCACGAGGTCGCAGATCTCGGCGAGCCGGGGAAGCAGTGGCGGCAGTTGGTCACAGATGATCTCCGCCACGCGCGGCCAGATGATGCCGTCATAGTGATGCGCACACGATCGTCGCGGTCGTCGCCGATGTGGCCGCGTGGCACGTCGCGGCCAAGCTCGATGAGGCGACTGACGGCTTCGACCAGGCTCTCGAGGATGATCGACTCGTCACGCTGTCCAGACATAGACCGTCTCCCGAAGAACGCGATCGTGCATCCGCGGGTGCAGAGCGTGTGGTTCGATGAAGTCGACATCTCTGCCGAGCAGATCCTCCATGTACTGCGCCGCCTCGACAAAGAGGAATCCGCCCGGCTTCGGCATCTCTACCAGCAGGTCCACATCGCTCTCAGCGGTCTGCTCTCCGTGCACGAAGCTCCCGAAGACGCCGATGCGTACGATGCCGTACTGCTCCTTCAGTTCGCGGTCATGTGCGCGGATGCGGGCGGCGATCTCGCCAAGATCGCGCACCGGTGTGACCGCCGGTGCCACCGTCTCGACCGTGTACGTCGCCCGAGCCTCGGCTGCGAGCGGCAGCTCGGTGGTTTCGCAGCCGAGCGCGCGGACGACGGCGTCCACCCGCTCGAGCGATGCGTTCCGGTAGCCGGAAGCCTCCCAGCGGGCCACCTGCTGTTGTGCCACTCCGACCGCCGCGCCAAGTTCCCGCTGGGACATACCGGCGGCCCGCCGGGCGGCGGGCAAGGCTGATCCGATGTCGAGCGGCCGTGTCATAGGAGGATGATACAACGCTGAAGTAGTGAGTACAACGCAGGAGTTGTGGTGCGCGGCGCATCCGGCGCGGCAATCACCTGCAGCGACGCCCGCTGTTGGCGTAGTATTGCCGATGCACGCGGGTGTCCTGACGACGCCCGGTGACCGCACGACATCCTTCCTCGACCCGGAGGCCAACATGACCCCAGACGACTTCGATGTGAACGACTCCGACCCGGCGGCTCGCGTTCGCGCGCTGATGCAGCGTGGTATCGCCGAAGCGAACGCGGGCGAGCGCATCGCGGCGGTGGCATCGCTCAAAGAGGCCGAGCAGGTCGCGGCGGACGCGGGCCTCACATCGGCAGCCATCGGCGCGCACATCAACCGCGGATGGGTCCTCTGGTTCGCCGGTGAGGCCGAGGGCGCCATCACCCTGTACTCCGAAGGCGCTCAGATGGCACGCGAGGCCGGCGATGCCGAACGGCTGCTTCTGGCGCTGAACAACCTCGGCATCGCCTACGGCCGGCTCGGTAGGCACGCCGAGTCGCTCGCCACGTACGAGGAGTACCTGCCGTTCGTGAGCGACGATCCAGCCGCGGGAGCTGAGGCGCATCTCAACTGCGGCACGGCGCTCGCCAGCCTCGGCAGGCCGGACGAGGCGGCCCTCCATTTCGAGCGGGCAGAGCGTCTGGCCACCGACGCCGGTCTGGCTGAATCGCTCGTGATGGTGAACCTGAACAGGGGTGTTCTGAGCGAGAGCGCAGGAGACCTCGAGGCGGCGTTCGAGCACTACTGGAAGGCGTTCGACCTCGCCGATGAGACCAAGGACGCCGACCTCATCGGCACGGTGACGATGGCCCTGGGCGCCGCCTATGCCCGCGCCGGTGATGACCCCCACGCGAGCGACTGCTTCGAGCAGTCCGAACTCGCCTTCAGGGCGAGCGGGGACCGGCGACGGCTCGCGGATGCGCTCCACGGCCACGCGATCGCGCTTCAGCGCGTCGGCCTGGACGATGCTGCTCTCGAGGCGCTGCAGGAGGAAGAGCCCCTTCGGGCCGAGCAGGGCGACAGTCTCGCGCTCGGTGCGTGCATCCTCAGCCAGGCGCTCTTGCTCGCGGGGCGTCCGAAGAGTCCGAGCACGGACACCCGTTTTGCGGAGGCGGCCGCGGCCTACGTTCATGCAGGTGCGTTGAGCACGGTCGCCGAGGTGCACCACGCACGTGCGGAATGGCTGCGCAAGCAGGGCATGGACGATGAAGCGCTTGCGGCGGCCCGTGAGGCGCTATCAACCGCCATCAAAGCACCGAACCTGCCGACGGAGATCCGGGTGCGCGGCCTCCTGGCGGTCATGCTCGCCGACGCGGGCGACCTCGAGGCCGCCGAGACGGAACTCGTGGCTGCGGAGGCGTCAGCGGAAGAGAGCGGCGACCGGGAAGGTGTGACGGGGGCACAAGCACGGAAGGCCTATGTGCTGGCCCGCGGGGAGAAGCCCGCCGAAGACGTCGTGGCGCAACTGGACGCCGCCTGGGAGCACGGGCTCACGCTGACGCAACCGCAGACGGCCCGGGAGGCGTTGACCCTGGTGGTCCAGGAGATAAAGGACCGCTGCGACGGCCGGTACTCGACGCCGATCGCCCTCTGGCAGGCGGACTTCCTCGTCACCTGACGCCGGCGTCGTCGAATCTGCGCGCCGGATACACACCGATACACACTCATGCTATGATGTGGGCATGGACTACCGGCGCCTGAACATCACCCTTCCCGAAGACGTGCTCGCGCGCGCGGACGAGTTCGCCAAGCGCGAGCGATACACGCGCAGCGCCCTTATCGCTGCTGCGCTCGAGGCGTTCGTGTCCGGCGAGGCGGGCGGCGCGGATGTGGCGCATGAGACCGGAGTGGCATACGCGCCGGAGGCCGTCGGGCTCAATCCGGCAGTGAAGCCGCTCATTCCAGACATCATCGACGCGTGCCGGAAGCACGGCGCTGTCTACGCAGCATTGGTCGGATCGTCCACACAGCCGGATCCGGCGGTGACACCGAGGGACCTTGATATCCTCGTGCGGTTCCCGACGGGCCTGGAGCGACGTGCGTGGCAGTACTTCGACCTTCGCGAGGAGCTGGCGATGGTCTCCGACAGGCCCGTCGATCTGATCGAGATCGATGCGGTCAAGAACCCACGGCTTCGGAAGGAATTCGAGCGGACGAAGGTGGTGCTCCTTGAGGTCGCGTGATTTCGGCGGCGCCATCCGCGATGCCCTCGCCGCGGCAGAGTGGGCGGCCGCATTCTGCGCCGGCGTTACCGCTGAGCAGTTCATCCGTGATGAGGCGACCAGTTCAGCAGTGGAGCGAAAGCTGGAAATCATCGGCGAAGCGCTCTCGCGCGCGGGGCGCGCCGACGCGGCGCTCGCGGATGCAGTTCCCGACCTCCACCGGATCATCGGGTTTCGCAACGTGCTCGCACACGGGTATGAGGTTGTCGATCCGCATGAGATCTACCTGATTGTCACCACGAGCGTACCCGACCTCATCGAGACGCTTCGCTCGTTTCCGGGATTGGAGGCAGCCGAATGACCGAGCCCCGTCAGATCGATGCCCTCGTAGCCGAGATCGGCTCCACCACCACGGTGCTCTCGGCGTTCGACGGACTTGCCGAGGGCTCCGTTCGCCCACTCAGGTTCATCGGGCAGAGCTTCGCGCCGACGAGCGTCGCGGCGGGCGACGTCGGTGTCGGCGTGGAGGCGGCGCGCGCGTCGCTCGAGAAGCTCACCGGTCCGCTGGCGCCGGAGGTCACGCTCGCAACCTCCTCTGCGGCAGGCGGGCTGCGCATGACGGTCCACGGGCTCACCGCCAAGATGACGGCGATGGCCGCTCGCGAGGCCGCACTCGGTGCGGGCGGTGTCGTCGAGTATCAGACGGCGGGCCGGCTTCGAGACCACGATCTCGCGGCGATCGACCGGGCACGTCCGGGACTCATCCTGCTCGCGGGCGGCGTCGAGGGCGGCGACAGCGACGTTGTGGTCTTCAACGCACGCCGACTCAAGGAGATCGACGCGCGCCCCATCGTCATCTACGCAGGCAACTCGGCTGCCGCCGATGAGGCCCGCGCCACACTCGAGGCCGCGCGCTTCCGCGTGCGCGTCACGAGCAACGTGTATCCGAGCGTGGACGAGCTCGACATCGTCCCGGCACGTCATGCCATCCACGACGCGTTCGAGGAGCACATCACACACGCACCGGGCATGGAGCGCATCGGCGAGTTCGTGACCGGCACGATACTCCCCACACCGGGCGCCGTGCTCGTCGCTGCCGAGCTTCTGGCGGAGGCGCTCGGTGACCTGGTGGTGATCGACGTGGGCGGCGCCACCACCGACGTGCACTCGGTGACCGATGGTTCTCCCGAGATCTCGGCCATCGCGACCGATCCGCAGCCGCACGCCAAGCGAACGGTCGAGGGGGATCTCGGCACGTATGTGAGCGCGCGTCACGTGCTGGAGCTGATGACGCCCGTCGGTGACGTGCACCTTCTGCCGCCGGCGATTCCCGGCACGCCCGCCGAGGTGGCCGCCGCCGTCGAACTCACGCGGGTCGCGGTGCGCGTGGGCGTGGAGCGTCATGCCGGTCGCCTCTCGCACCTGTACACGCCAAAGGGGCGCCAGACCGTCGCGCGCGGGCGGGACCTCACCGCGTGCCGCCTGGTGATCGGCACGGGCGGCGCGCTCACGCGGCTACCCGACGGTGAGCAGATGCTTGACGGTGCGCGCGCCAGCGCGTCGGATACCGACCGCCTGCTGCCACCGGTGGATGCTCGCATACTGCTCGACCGTCACTACATCTTCGCCGCCTGCGGCGCGCTCGCGTCGCGCTTTCCGGCCGAGGACGTGGTCGCGCTCATGCGGGCGAGCATCGGGGTGTAGGCGCCGGGCGCTATTCGATCACGTTGCCCTGCAGCGGGTAGGTGAGCGTGCCGAGTCGCTCCATCGAGCCGTCGCTGTACACCTTCCAGTCGTCCCGCGTCATGTTCCCCTCGAGATGGATGTCGCCGAAGATGGCCGCAGAGAGCGTGATGGCCCCGGCTTCGAAGGATACCTGCAACGGTGGTTCGGTACGCTCACGGGAGGGGGTGGTGCCATGCACAGGTCCGCCGTGGTCTTCGCCGCCGCGTGGCCCGTCCGCTTCCGGCTGGCCGTGGCTGACGCAGAAGGTGACGGCATGGTGTTCCTCACGCTCATCTATGCGAGCGATGATGGCTACTTCGCATCCCCGATCTTCATGCCCGATCTCGTGGGCGGCGCCCGGGCAGCGATGTCGCGCTGAGGCGTAAGACGGGCCGCCCGCTGCCGAACGGTCGTCGAGCGCTTGCACACAGACGGCGCGCCTGGTGCGTTAGACTCGGGTTGAGAAGCGCTCGCCGGCGCGCCGCAGCTGAAGCGCCAAGACGTCAGTCCGCCCGAGGCGCGCTTCTCGGGCCCGCAGCGTGGCACCGCTAGGGAATCACGGGTAGGATTCCTCTTGGAGGTACGTCATGGTCGCATCCATTGAGAACAAGCGCGAGGCAATAGTCGCCCTGTGCCTTAGGTACGGAGTCGTCCGCATGGACGTCTTCGGCTCTGTGCTGCGCGATGACTATGAGCCTGGCAGGAGCGACGTCGACCTACTGGTGGATTTCGAGCCGCGGGATCCGTATGCGCTTGCAGAGGCGTACTTCGACATGCTCGACGAGTTGCGTGAGCTGCTCGGCGGTCCTGTCGACCTCGTGATGTCGGGCGCCATCAAGACCCCGTACATCCTTGCGGACATCGAGCGGTCGAAGCAGGTGCTTTATGCCGCGTAGCGTGCTCGCGTATCTACGAGACATCGTCGATGCATGCGACTCAGTTGTGACCACGCTCAACTGTGTGGACATGGATGCCTATCTCACCAACCGCACGGTCCGTTCCGCGGTGGAGCGGAGTTCACGATTATCGGCGAGGCTGTGAACACCATTTCGCGGCATGATCCAGAGCTGGTGGACCGGATCTCCAATGCCCGCAAGATCGTGGGATTCCGCAATCAACTCGTGCATGACTACGTTGCGATCAAGGATGAGATCGTCTGGGCGATCGCGCAGCACGACGCGCCCGTGCTTCGTGACGAATGCCTCGCGCTGATCGACGGCTTGGAGCGGGCGAACTAACAAGCAGTTCGAGCCGACTCGGTTCGCTCGCGGCTCAACTGCTGGGTGTTAGCACCATCAGAACCTCGATTGCCCACACGCCCGGAGCACGTGGCCGCATGGGGCTGATGTGTGTCTGGGCGATCAGAATGGAGCCTTGGCGGGATCGTAGTACCAGGTTTCCCTCTCGATCCTGCCCTCCGACACCTCCAGTGATGTGACGCCGACGACTTGCGCGACCCTGTCAAGGTCCGGGCGCATCCCGTCTGCGGTCCAGAACACCAGCGCCCAGCTGTCACCCACAAGCGTTCGCTCGACAGTGAGATCGAAGTCGGACGTCGCCAAGAGCGCGTTCAGTGCATTCTCGATCTCACGGGTTCCTCCGTACGTCCTGTCCGTGGCCGCATCGTGCAGCACTGCCTCGGGAGCGTAGAGCGGCAGGAGGGCCGGCACATCCTTTGTCGTGTCGAGCCCCTCGTACGCCTCGGCGTACGACTCGGTGACAGCCGCCACGGCCCGCTCGCCACGATCCGCGAACCACATCCCTGCGACGAACGCCACGCCCAGCGCCACCACTGCGGCTAGCAGGGCGAATAGCCATCGTCTGCTGCGAGGCTTGTGTGCTTGGTCATTCATCGTCTCGGCCTTCCGTGGAAGGAGTCTTCAAGAAGGACTGTTCCCGTCCACAGCCATAGACAAAACGCGCAGCATGAGCGCGGTTTGACAGGAGACATCCACTCCCTGGCGGAGGTTCTGACTTCAAGTTTGAATCGCAGCACTTTCTCTGACTACTCTTCGGGTGCTGTCACGCTGTGCGTCGACGCGCGGATACTCTCGGAGTATGAGGAGGTCCTCGCCCGTCCTCGCTTCGCCTTTGATCCAGACGCGGTCGCCGCTTTGCTCGACTACATCGCCGTCAGCGGCGAGACCGTCGCTTCAGGGTCCTTGACGGTGCGCCTGCCCGACCCGGACGATGAGCCGTTTCTGGAGACTGCGCTCGCCGGTGAGGCGGACTGCCTGGTCACTGGAAACCTCGTCCACTTTCCGCAAGAGGCGCTCACAGGTGCCCTTGTGCTCACGCCGGAGGAGTTCATGGAGAGGTATCGATCCGCGACACATGAAGGAGACACCTAACCCGCGCTTCCACACAGACGGCGCGCCTCGTGCGGTGTGCTCGAGCGGCAAGTGATTCGGGGCGGCGCTTCAGCCGAAGTGCCGAGACGCTAGCCACAGCCCAGTCAGACGTCTACGTGAGCCGATGCCAATCGGCGACAATGTAGTCGTTTGGCGACCGGGACTGCTCAAGGAGGATGTCATGGTAGCGACACGTCGGCATCGCACGGTGATCGTCGCGGGAATCATCCTCGCGTCGCTGCTGCTCTTCGGCTGCGACTTCTTAGACGGACTCTCCGAATCCGGTGGAGACAGGGGAGTCGAGAAGCTCAAGGAGGACACCCGGAGACAGCTTGAAGAGATGGACACTCAAGAGG
>JBASOJ010000020.1:0-8113 GCA_049658145.1 Coriobacteriia bacterium | reverse complement strand
AGGCCAGCGACTCCCGCAAGGAAGGACGGCCGAAGATCGCGGTGAGGGCTCTCGACAGGACCAGGTCCTGTTCGACCTGCTCGTCTTGGGGCCACGGCGCCGAAGCTCTCCAAGCCGTGATTTGGGCCCGAGGAATCACAGATCAGTCTCCACGGCCAGGTTCGGGATCACGCGCCAGGGACTGACGGCATCGGCGCCGCTCTGGGGCGCGTCGGGAGCGAGTAGAACGGGCCGATACCGCCTGGAGCCAAGAACTCGGAGCAACGGGTCGGCCAGCCGGGGCTGACCGGCTCGGTCCAGCAGGTAGCCGAGGCGCTGGATCTCGGGGGTCTTGCGCAGTTGCGCGACCGCGCCGAGAGCTTCGGGTTCGAAGCGCTCAGCGAGCTCGAGCAGCACCGTGGCGACATTGCTCCAGCCACCGCAGGCCTCCGAGTAGCGCACGAGATCGAACGCCGTCGATTCAGGCGTGGACACGAGCATGGTGCCGGTCTCGGTTTGAACCTGGGTGGCGGGAGTCTCGGCGACCTGGCGGCTCATGTGAAAGGTGATGCGCGCGCGCGCCGCCACGCCCTCGCGGGTGGGACGGTCGGTGACGACCTGAAACGTCATCGGCTGCTGATGAGAAGCACCGTGGATGGCCGCTGCAGATAGCAACCCCACGTAGTAGGGCTGGCCGAGAAAGCCCATCAGGTCGTCGATGAACCATGAGGGCGGCGGAGAGCCGGCCGTGCGGTACTCGGTGGGCACGATCACGTAGAAGCCCCGACGCGGAGCCACGATCCGGCCGCGCTTCTTGAGCCGACGCAGGGCGTTGTCGACCGCTATCTCGGACGTCGTCAGCGCGGCTCGCGCATCGGCGTGAGAGAACGTGTAAGTCCCCGTTGCCTGAAGCTGGTCGACGAACGCCGAGACCTCTTCAGGGCCTGTCACGTCTTGAATCGCCATTTCACTTTCATAAGGTAGCGCTCAACGCTGTTTTACGCAAGTAGATTGGCGGCCTCAGAAGGAATCTGAGACCAACGAATATCGAGTTCAATCGGGCAACAAATCGGGCAACAAGGCGATGTCGAGGGCCGACTTGCAGCAACAGGGATTTTTGGGCGACAAATTGGGACCGAAATGGCCTTTGAGCTGCGGTTTTGTCCTCCGGAGAGCCCTCAGAAGGCCTCGAATTGTAGCCCGATTTCAGGCACGCAAAAGGGAATTTCGGGCCTGTGACCTGCGGTTTTGTGGTGCCCCCAAGGGAATTCGAATCCTGATTGTGCTTGTGACTATTGGGACTCGTTGGTACAGCGGAGCTGCGGTGAGTCCCAATAGGTACCAACGAGTACCAACAGTCACCATGTATTTGGGCGACAAATCGGGCAATAAATCCGCGGGGCGGTCCCAGCGTGAGTGACTCTGCCAAACCCGGGGCGTTTCACGAGAAGAAGAGAGCTGGACGGTGCAGTTCCAACATGAGCCTACGAACACCCGGCGAACCGCGCGACCAGGGTCTCAATGGAGCCGTCCAACTGCTCTTCGAGCTGCTCCATGAACGCGATACTGACCGCATGAGCGCGATCGAGGCGCGCCAAGAACCACGGGTTGGATTCGTTGCGCGCCCGGAGCGATTCGAAGCGCTGCTGCAGGGTCGTGGGCCTGTCGACATTTATCAGGAAGTCCGCGAGCGGCACGATACGCTGCTCGAGGGTACGGGGAATGAAGTCACGCGCGGGCAGACCGCACTCGATGGCCTCCGCGGCATTCAATCCGAACAGCACGTGAGACGCACACACGTAGGCAGCTTCGTCGTGGCCCATTCCGCTGAGCAGCCGATAGCCCTCGACGCCATGCAGCACAGGATCGTGAGTGACTGAACGACCGATGTCGTGCAGCAGCGCGGTAGACCAGAGCAGATCGACATCGACACTCTGGGCTGCCGTCAGGGCCGAGCCGATCGCCTCAGCCGCACGCGCAACGGCGCGACAGTGCGCGACCCATGGAGCATCGCCTGCATGACTGGCGAGAACCTCTGCGGCTTGTACGCGATCGTTCACCGAGGTTGTTCCTAACCTCTCTTGAGATGAGCGGCGTCGCGAAGCGTTGTCCGCTCATCTCAGGTGCGCCTCACGATAGTACACGCGTCAGTCAGAGCTGACATTCCCCTGACCGAGCGCGGGTCAATCGTTCGAAGCACTCTCTGAGCGCGGTCGAGCCGGGCCCCCCTCGCCCCCGCACCGGGACGACCCCGGCGAGTGCATTCGTGAGGAACACCTCATCTGCGTCGGCAAGCTGTTCGACCGTGATCTCGCTCACGACCGCTTCGAAGCCACACTCCCTCGCGTAATCGAAGACGAGACCTCGCGCGATACCATCTACAGCCGGGGGCGCCGGGGGCGTGAACAGGTGCTTGCCAATACGAATCCAGACGCTGGCCGCTGCGCCATCGATCAATCTCCCCCGACCGTCGACTAGCACCGCGTGATCGGCACCCCTTTCGGTTGCTTCCTGCAGCGCACGATCCCACAGCTTGCGGGCGGCCGGCTTGGCGGCGCCAGACGGCAGGAGCGGCGTAGGTGATCGCACCAGCGCAAGCACAGGGCGGCCGTGCATTTCGAGCGAAGATGCTTGCACTGATGTGTGCGCCTCCACCTTCCCCGATGGTTCGACGGTCACAGACAGGCGCGTCCGATGGGCCGATCGGCAAGCGGCCGCCCCCACGGCTGTCCGAACGCGCATGAGCGCCGACGGGCCGCAGCCTCCCGCAGCGAGACGCGCGAGATGTCGCGCGAGAAGCGGCACCTGGCCGTCGACCGCGCGGCACGTCTCACGGAGAGCGACTCGGGGTAAGCCGTCGCCGAGAAGAGGTGACGCCTTCAAGATCGTCTCAAGCCACTCTTCGGCGGGATCCGAATCCACGGTGATGCCTCCGCCGGTACCCCACTGCACCTCGGTTCCGCGATACTCGGCAGTGCGGATGAGCACGGCGGAGTCCAGCTTCCCGGGGATGGCGACCACCAACGACCCCGTGTACGTGGCCCGCGGTGACCCTTCGAGAGCGGCGATCTTCCGCATGGCAGCGATCTTGGGCGCCCCTGTGACGGAGCCGCATGGGAAGGTGGACTCCAGCACTTCGCCAAGGGAAGCGTCCGCGCCGAGGATTCCTCCCACGCGCGAAACCATCTGGTGGCAGTAGGGCGTTGCGACCACATCAAACAACGGGTTGACCGTCACCGTTCCCGGACAACAGACCTTCCCGATATCGTTGCGCTCCAAGTCGACGATCATGACGTGCTCCGCCCGTTCCTTCTCGGAGGCGAGGAGGTCGGTCGCCATGGCGATGTCTCGCTCGCCCTCGGCCCTGGGCCGAGTGCCCTTGATGGGGCACACCTCGATGCAGCCACCCGCGATCCGGATGAAGCGCTCAGGGGATGCGGACACGATCGTGAGACCGCTGGTCGCCCAGAAGGCGGCCATGTCCGCTTCCGAACGCGAAATCATGGTGGCAAACGCGTCTGAGGGGCGCGAAAGCGCCCGTCCACTAAGGCGGCGAGTGAGATTCAGGACATAGACGTCGCCGGCGCGTATCGCCGCGATGGTGTCGAGCACCCCTCTCCGGAATGCGGCCGCGTCCAGGTCGCTTCGGACGTCAGTGACGAGCGCTGTCTCGGGACGGGCGGAAATCGGTGCAGGGGAGGTGAGCGCCGGCACGTCGGAGTCGTTCAGCGCGCCCCAGACGCGCCAGCCCTCAGGCGTCCTGACGAGGCCACCGGTGTAGTGCGCGACGGTGGCAGTTCCGTCATAGGGCAGCAGGGCGGCAGCCAGACACGGTGTTCGGGCCAAAGCGCAGCGCTCAAGTACGTCAGCTGCCCGCTGGCGGCTCACGCCTTGTGCGAAGGACTCGGGGGACCACACCACTACCTGCAAGCCACCGAACCAGCCACCGTCCGATGCGGGCGCCAGCACCAAGGGCATGGCGTCACACGGGATCGCGCTTGCCCACCACTCGGGTCCAACTGATGGCGGAGCGATCACACGACCATCGACAGGCAACATGACAGCCACCACCTTCGTCTGGTGACCGCTGGATGCCCGCTGACGGGCTGACATACGGTCGATCTGCGCGTTCTCAGCCCGTTCTCCGCAAATTCCGCTGTGGTGAGGGCTGCGGCGAACGTATAAGCGCATCAGCAGCACGCCCATGTTCTTCCTGCAAGTCTAGCCCCTGCTTGTCGCGTCTGCTAAGGAAGCGCTTGCTCGCCGGCGGCGGACTACTGCAACTGCGTCAAGGAACGTTGAATCAGATCCTCGCAGCACCCGTGTACCTCGAAGCGCAGGTCGTCGAGGCCACGACCCTTGACGACGACTTCTGGGCGGTCACCGTGGGTCAGACACCTGACGCTGCTCAGCTTCTTCGAGACGTTGGCCGCAGTCTGCTTTGCGAGCGCCTTGTCGTCACCATGTATTTGGGCACCAAATCGGGTGACGAATCCGGGGTGTTCCGGTCCGAGACGAGAATGGAGCCGAGGACTTGACGGGCCGTGGCGCTACGATCACCATATTGTGTATCGAGGTTCCCCATACCACAAGATATGGGGCTAAGAGGGAAGCCGGTCGTCCAACAGGATCAATCCGGCGCTGCCCCCGCAACTGTAAGCGACGAGCTGCTGTCGACTGATGCCACTGGCGCGCATCGCGCTGGGAAGGCCGACAGCCGCAGAGACTCGCGAGCCAGTAGACCTGCCTCGATTGGTTTGATCGCCAATGACCGGGCGGGGTGTCCGGCGCGGCTTGCGTCCCTGATGTGTGGCGCGAACGCCCTCACCCCTCCCGCGACACGAGGAGGGTATACCGTGGCCGCCAACAATCAGTTCGACCTCTCACACGTCATCAAGCGAAGCGGCGAGATCGCTGCGTTCGATGCCGACAGGATTCGCTCGGCGATCGAGCGCGCGGGCAGAGCGACCGGCGAGTTCGACGCACCTGAAGCCTCGCTGCTGACTGGGCAGGCCGTGAAAGTGATGGCGCACCGGTTCGCCGAGAGCCAACCGACGATCGAGCAGATCCAGGATGTCGTCGAGCAGGTGCTCATCTCGGCGAACCACCTCAAGACCGCACGTGCCTACATCGTCTACCGGGAGCAACGCGCCCGGCTGCGCGAGGACAAGAAGACAGTGATCGAGGTCGAGAGCTCGATCAACGAGTATCTCGACCGAGCCGACTGGCGCGTGAACGCCAACGCCAACCAGGGCTACTCGCTCGGGGGGCTCATTCTCAACGTGTCGGGCAAGGTGGTAGCGAACTATTGGCTCAGCCACGTCTATCCACGGGAAGTCGGCCAGGCCCACCGCGAGGGTGACATCCACATCCACGACCTTGACATGCTCGCGGGCTACTGCGCCGGCTGGTCGTTGCGCATGCTGCTCACGGAGGGCCTCAACGGCGTCCCCGGCAAGGTCGAAGCGGCGCCGCCCAAGCACCTGTCGAGCGCGGTGGGGCAGATCGTGAACTTCCTCGGTACGCTTCAAAACGAGTGGGCCGGCGCGCAGGCGTTCTCGAGTTTCGACACGTATATGGCGCCGTTCATCCGCCTCGATGCCCTGTCCTACGACGAGGTCCGTCAGTCGATCCAGGAGCTTGTCTACAACCTCAACGTCCCGAGCCGCTGGGGCACGCAGACCCCGTTCACGAACCTCACATTCGACTGGACATGTCCGGACGACCTCAAGGAGCAGCGCCCGATCATCGGCGGGGTCGAGTGCGACTTCACCTACAGTGAGCTGCAGGCCGAGATGGATATGATCAATCGCGCCTACATAGAGGTCATGACGGAGGGCGATGCCAAGGGGCGCGTCTTCACGTTCCCGATCCCCACCTACAACATCACGCCGGAGTTCCCGTGGGGCTCCGAGAACGCCCAGAGGCTCTTCGAGATGACGGCAAAGTACGGGCTGCCCTATTTCCAGAACTTCGTGAACTCCGAGCTCACACCCAACATGGTTCGCTCGATGTGCTGCCGCCTGCGGCTCGACCTCACCGAACTCCTCAAGCGCGGCAACGGACTGTTCGGGTCTGCCGAACAGACCGGGTCGCTCGGTGTCGTCACGATCAACTGTGCACGACTCGGCTACCTACACAACGGCGACGAGAAAGGATTGTACGCGGCCCTCGATACCTTGCTCGACCACGGACGCACCTCGCTCGAGCTCAAGCGCAAGGTCATCCAGCGCCACATCGACGGCGGGCTGTTCCCCTACACGAAACGCTACCTCGGCACGCTCAGGAACCACTTCTCGACGATCGGCGTCAACGGCATCAACGAGATGATCCGCAACTTCACGAGTGGCACCGACGACATCACGACGCCGCGAGGTCGGGAAATCTCACTTCGCCTGCTCGATCACGTGCGGGAGCGCATGGTGGCCTTCCAAGAGGAGACCGGTCACCTGTACAACCTCGAAGCGACGCCGGCGGAGGGCACGACCTACCGCTTCGCTCGCGAGGACAAGAAGCGCTTCCCCGGCATCATCCAAGCCGGCACTGCTGAGAACCCCTACTACACGAACTCGAGCCAGCTGCCCGTCGGCTACACCGATGACCCGTTCGAGGCGCTCGCGCTTCAGGAGGAGATGCAGCGCAAGTACACCGGAGGCACCGTCCTCCATCTCTACATGGGCGAGCGCATCTCGTCCGCGGAGGCGTGCGCGAAGCTCGTGAGGCGCTCACTGGAGCGCTTTCGCCTCCCGTATGTGACCGTCACGCCTACATTCTCCATCTGCCCGACCCACGGCTATCTGTCTGGCGAGCACGAGTTCTGCCCCAAGTGCGATGAGGAACTCATCGCACAGAAGCTTGCGAGCACCTGCTGCGACTAAGAGGAGAGATCACCATGAGCGACACGACCGCCGTCACCATCGCCCCGACCACGCGGCTCGCCGACGAGGAGCGCCAGCCCTGTGAGGTGTGGACCCGAGTGATGGGCTATCACCGTCCGGTGAGCTCGTTCAACAAGGGCAAGCAGGGCGAGTACGCCGAGCGTGTTTGCTTCGAAGAACACGTCGCCGAACGTGGCTGAGACCCGCGCAGATGACCTGCGGATCGGCGGACTCGTCCGGCTTTCCTCGGTGGACTGGCCCGGCGAGCTCGTAGCGACCGTCTTCCTCCAGGGCTGCCCTTGGCGCTGCCCCTACTGTCACAACCAGCACCTGCTCGAAGCTAAGCCGGAGGACGGAAGCGCACTCATCCCTTGGAGCGAGATACGCGAGTTCCTGGTGGGCCGAGTCGGGCTGCTTGACGCTGTCGTCTTCAGCGGAGGCGAGCCGGTGGCACAGTCCCTTATCTCAAGCGCGATCACAGAGGCGTCAGACTTGGGCTTCAAGGTCGGCTTCCATACTGGGGGAGCTCATTCCGGTCGCTTCGCCGAGATACTGCCGCTCCTGGCATGGGTCGGCTTCGACGTGAAGGCCCCGTTCGCCGACTATGAGCGCGTGACGGGCGTGACGGGCAGCGGCGCGCAAGCGCTGGAGAGCCTGCGCGCCCTCGCCCGAAGCAAGATCCCCTTCGAGGTCCGCACCACCGTCGACCCGACATTGCTAGGCCCCGACGATTTGGCACGCATGGCGGCCGAACTTGACCGCGAAGGCGTGGCGCACTGGGTCATCCAGCCGGTGCGATATCAAACAAGCGCACGATCAGAGGCATTCGGCGCCGCGACGGCGAAAGACCTCGTATGCGCGTCGGATCGAGCTCGGTTCACGTCATTCGAGATACGAACCTGACTCGCCGCACCCACGCGGAAACGCCCTCGCCAAAGAGCAGATCTCGCTCCGCTCCTGAAAGCGCGGCTCGCGCCTGGTCGGCGCAGCGCGAGACTTGCGTATTCCGGTCCAAGCCGATCACCCGTTCCGCTCGAAGCCGATCAGCGATTCCGCTCGAAGCCGATCACTGATTCCAGAGCAAGCCGATCACCCGTTCCGCCCGCAAGCCGATCACTTTCGGCCCTCCGGGCGGAATCGGATCTGAGGCTGTAGCGAAGCGACGCATGGCGCGACCGTCACACTCGACCTCGTCAACGGATGCGAGGAGGCCGAGGTGCCCTACGGGAGACTGCCCATGCGAAGAACGCGAGAGA
>JBASOJ010000019.1:0-4407 GCA_049658145.1 Coriobacteriia bacterium | reverse complement strand
GGACTCACGGGCGCCGGCTCCGGTGCGGGGGCCGCCTCTTGTGCAGTGGCCGGTGGGACGTACTGCGGCGCGGGCGCCGCGTACTCGTGCGATGGCTCCGCCCGGGGCGTCTCGGCCGGAGTAGCGGCGTCGTGCGACGTCATTTCCAATCCGGAGCCGGGCGAAGGAGCGTCGGGCCTGTTGTTCGTGTCCATAGTCAGCTTCCTTTCCGTGCGGCGTGGCCGCGGTACCCCCATAGTATGCAAGCGCGGGGCCATAGTAAGGGGGATCGGCGCCGAATCCACGAACTCTCCACAGCCGTGCTCGCGGCGTTGTCTGACCTGCGTGGCTCGACTAGACTGGCGCGGAAGGGCCGCGAGGGGAGTATCCGCTTGTCAGACTCAGACGACATCACCGCGGGCGACGACGCTTCGGTGCCCGGTCCTGACACGGCCGACCAGGCCGCGGCGGACCTCGACGTCGCACTCCGCGAAGCCCTTGGGCCGGAGCCGGCGGCTGAAGGAGAACCCGTGGAGAGCACTCCCGGCGAAGCCGCCGGGCAGGCTGTGGTCGAGTCGCCGGCGCCACCGGTCGTCGTGCCCGACTCTGCCGACGCGGCGCTCGTGGAGGCTGTGGGCGGCGGGCTCACCTGGGTCCCGTTCGCGTGCTATCTCGGACTATGGGTCGTGCTTGCCGGGCTCTCGGCGTACCTGCTCTATGGCGCGGACTCCGATACGCCCGCACGTTGGCTGCCGGCGTACGTGCCGCTGTTGTGGTCGGGGGTCGGACTCACCGCGCTGGGGCCGGTCCTGTCGGTCGCGGTCTGGGCGTTCACTCGCGCGCGCCGGCCCAGGGAGGCGCGGCGCGGGCTGTTCGCCTCGGCGGTGACCCGCGGGTCGCTCGTCGCCTTCTTCGGCGTCGCCATCTGGATCGCGACGCTGTTCGTGCTCGAACTGGTCGCCACGGGAGGCACGCTGTGAGTCCTGTCACGCCGCTCAAGGTCGCCGTACTCATGGGCGGTCGTTCCGCCGAACGGGAGGTCTCGCTCCACACCGGTGAGCAGGTGGCCGGCGCACTCGGCGAGCGGGGATACCGGGTGACGAGCATCGATACCGCCGACCTCGGCTTCATCGAAGTCCTGCGCACCGGCCACTTCGACGTCGCGTTCATCTGCCTGCACGGCCGCTTCGGTGAGGATGGGACGATCCAGGGACTCCTTGAGATCCTCGGACTGCCGTACGTGGGCTCGGGGGTACTCGCCAGCGCGCTCGCGATGGACAAGGTCGCCTCGAAGCACATCTTCGCAGCCGCGGGGCTGGCCTCGCCGCCGTCGCTGACGTTCACTTCCATGCCCGGGAGCGAGGCGCCCATCGTCGCTGCCCTCGGCGAAAAGCTCGTGGTGAAGCCGGTGAACGAGGGTTCGTCGGTGGGCATGTCCATCGTCCACGGTCCCGCCGAGGCGCTTCCCGCTATCGAACTCGCATTCCGGTATGACAGCACCGTACTGGTCGAGTCGTTCGTGGCGGGCGCCGAGGTGACCGTGGGCGTGCTCGGCAATGACGAGCTCGAGGCGCTGCCGACCCTGGAGGTCGTACCCGAGCACGAGTTCTACGACTACGAGTCGAAGTACGTGCCCGGCATGAGTCGCCACATCATCCCCGCTCGCGTGAGCGAAGCGGCGCGGGCGGAATGCCAGCGCATCGCTATCGCGGCGCATCGCGCGCTCGGTTGCCGCGGCATGTCGCGGTCGGACACGATCGTCACAGCCGAGGGGGAGGTGTTCCTGCTCGAGGTGAACACGATTCCGGGCATGACGTCGACGAGCCTGCTTCCCGACTCGGCGCGGGCTGCCGGTATCGAGTTCCCGGATCTGTGCGATCGCCTCGTCGCGCTTGCGCTCGAGTGCTAGAGGTCGTCTCCGTCGGGCCTCACGACCGGCAGGTCGAGGATGAATCTCGTGCCGGTCTCCGAGTCGTCAACGAAGGTCAGGCCACCGTGCGCCTCCGCGACGACGCGGACGATGTAGAGGCCCAGGCCCAACCCCGGCGTCGCGTGTGAGGCACTGCCGCGCGCGCCACGCTCGAAGACGTGCTCGCGCTGGTCGACCGGGATCCCGGGTCCATCGTCCTCGATACTCACGATGACGCGATCATCGCGGGTCTCGACGCGGACGCGGACCTCGCCCTCGGCGGGGCCGTGCTTGATCGCGTTCCCGATCAGGTTGGTGACCGCCTGCTCGAGTCGGACGGGATCGCCGAGGACCATCACCCCGGGTTCGAGCGACGTGATGATACTCTGCTCGGCGCCCATCTGCAGCGAGGTGGCGACTCCCTCGACCAGGACCGAGAGGTCGACGGGTCGCATGACCTTCGGCGCGAAGACGGCCTCGGCCCGTGTCGCGTGGAGAAGGTCGTCGAGGAGGCCCTCCATCCGCTGAGCAGCGCGCCGCGCGCTGTCGACAGCGGTCGTCTTGCGGTCGTCATCGAGCGGCCGGTCGAGGATGTCGAGATAGCCGCGAACGACGGTGAGCGGGCTGCGCAGGTCGTGGGAGACGAGCGACAGGACCTCCTGCCGCAGTGCCTCCAACCGGCGTTCCTCGGTGATGTTCCGTGCCGAGATGACGTAGTCCACACCCAGCGGGTCGATGAAGGCGACGCTGAACTCGATCCACCGGTCGGGCTGGTCGGCGGTCACGCAGCGGGCCACCACCGGCGTGTCGTGCGCCTGACGGGCGATGTTGAGGAGGTCGAGCGTGGCGTTGTCCTCGCCGAGGAGCCGTATGCCCGAGAAGAGGCCGTCAGGTTCGGCGCGCAGCAGGTCGCCGAGTTGGAGTCCGAAGAAGTGGGCGGCGGCCGGGTTGGCGATCTCCACCACGCCACTGCGCACGAGGATCTTGACCTCGGGCGACTCCTCCACAACCGTCCGGAAAGCCCGTTCGGCTGCAAGCGCCTGATCTCCGGCCTCGATCAGCTCGGACTGATTGATGCGCAACTGCGTCATCAGGTCGGTGATCACCACGCCGAGATTCGCGAAGTCCTCGGGAAGTCCGGGCTCGATGAACAGCTCCTCGTCGGTGCGCAGCCCCTGGAGCGCCAGATAGCCCTGGTCCTGAATATACCCGACGAACGATCGGAGCGGCCGGACGATGTCCCTGCCCAGTGCCGAGCCGAGCAGGTAGGCGATACCGAGCACCACGAGTCCGATGGCCAGGGGGACGAGGACGATGCTCCACGCGCGTCCCTCGCCAAGCCAGGGATCCGGCCTCGATGATTCGAACACCAGGACGGAGGACCCGTCGACCCCCCGCAGGGCCGCCCGCGTGACGAACAGCCCGCCGTCGAACTTGCTGAGCATCACCTCGTAACCACGGGGCGGGTCGACGTCGCTCCAATCCCGCGGCGGTCCGGGGATCTCGTCCGCCGTGCTCACGGTGATCGTGCCGAGGCCGCTGTCCTCGAACCAGCCCGTCGAGATAGTGCGGGCGACCGCCACGTATCCGACGGCGTCCGAGGGGGGGTCGCCGATGATCGGCCGGACGGCGATCACCGCGGGTCCGCTCGGAAGAGACATCGGGCCGCGCGCGCCGGCGGACTTGCGTTGAGCGAGGGCCACCAGTGCGTCGATATCACCCGTGCTGCCGTAGCTGCTCACCACGTCGCCGTCGGTCGTGATCCATACGACCGCGGAGGCGGAGGCACGTTCGCGCAGCCAGGGGTCGAACTCGGCGTCGATGAACTCCGCGTCGGGCTGGAGGGTCTGTGTGTAGAAGGCGCCCCAATCGGTGAAACCGATGATGAGGGCATCGAGCTGGCTCGCTCGGAGATCGAGCTGATTGCAGGCTTCGGCGTACTGGCTCCGGGCTGTGACCGTCGCCACCGAACGGGTATGGTAGCTGAGTGTCACGCCCACGACCGTCGCGACGAGGATGAAGACGACTGCGGCCGTCAGTACGATGCTCGCGGTGAGCCGGGTCGAGAGACGGGCGGGAAGGAGCCTGCTCCACGCGCCACGCTTCGCGCCGTCATCACCCGCCATCGCTCGCCCCCCACTCCGCCGCGACCGCACTCCACCGGACACGCACCATCAGTCTACGCTTGTCCCGCTTCCCGGCGCACAGGCTCTCTCACCGAGCGCGCGTCCGGTGGGCGTCGCCGCGAGGCCGCCGAGCGCCGTCTCGCGCAGACTCGGCGGAAGGCTTCGGCCGACCTGCCCCATCGCTACGACCACCTCGTCGAAGGGGATGGGAAAGCGGACGCCGGACAGCGCGAGTTCGACGGCGGACAGTGCGACCGCGGTGCCAGTAGCGTTGCGCACGACGCACGGCAGTTCCACGAGCCCGCCCACAGGGTCGCAGACGAGGCCGAGCTGCGCTTGCAGCGCGATTGCGGCGGCGTGCCCGCACGCTTCCGGTGCGCCACCGCACAGCTC
>JBASOJ010000018.1:0-3796 GCA_049658145.1 Coriobacteriia bacterium | reverse complement strand
TCTGAACCGGTCCCCCCACTGGCTGCGATCGCCTGACCGCCGCGAATCTAACCCCGGCTTCGAGCAGAACGCCGCGAGGTAGAATCAACATGCAGGCGCTCGGCGTCTGCTCAAGCCGAAACACGTTGGACGCACGTACATTGATTCGCACGGAGGGAGTATGGCAGCGAAGGTTTCGCTCAAGCTCGTGGTCGGGGAGCTGGATGCCCTCACCGACGAGACCAGCGCCTATCTCAACCGGGTGACGGGCGAGCTGTACGCGCTCGGAGATGAGGAAGCGGGCCTGATCGAGGACGGTGTCGACGCATCGGAGCTGCCGGGATGGCTCGTCGACGAAGTCCCCAAGATCCGCGAGGTACTGGACTCGGAGGACTGGCTTGCCCTCCCCACGCGCTTTGACATCCACGAGTGGGCGATCATGGACGGCTTCGCCCGCTCTCTCGCCGACTCGGAGCTGCGTGATGAACTGCTGACCGCCGTTCGGGGCAGGGGAGCCTTCCGCTGGTTCAAGGATGCCGTCCACCGGCACGGGATACAGCAGGATTGGTACGACCACAGGGCCGCAGCGCTCGGTCGGATCGCCGCCGACTGGCTTGAGGCCCACGGCGTCGAGTATGCGGCAAACGCTGAGACGCTACCTGGAGGTCCGGCGTCTGACTTCGGCATCCAGCGGACGGCAGAAGCGCTAGAGTAGTGGAAGGCACCGGCCGCCGCTGAAGCGCAAAGACGTTGGATCGACCCCCGCCGACTCTTGTTGCGACAGCGTGGATGGAGTACGCTAACTCGTACGATACGGCGTACCAGGAGGTCATCAATGCAACCGCTGCGACTCGATGAGGATATCCGCCCGCTTTCCGAGTTCCGTTCCGGTGTCGCGTCGTTCATCAAGCACGTCAGCGATACCCGCCGCCCTCTCGTCCTCACCCAGCACGGCCGCGGTGTCGCGGTCGTCGTCGACATCCGTGAGTTCGAGGCGATGCGCGAGAAGCTCGCCATCCTCGACGACATACAGGTGTCACGCGCGCAGATTGCCGCCGGTGGCGGG
The DNA here is from genome assembly GCA_049658145.1 of Coriobacteriia bacterium. Taxonomy (GTDB): domain Bacteria; phylum Actinomycetota; class Coriobacteriia; order Anaerosomatales; family Anaerosomataceae; genus UBA6100. The sequence continues at coordinate 2,751 of JBASOJ010000018.1, read as the reverse complement.
ATCCCTCATGACGAGGCCAAGGCGCGAGTGCTCGGTAAGCTCAGGTCATGAGGATCCGCTGGTCGGATCGCGCTCTCGAACGCGTCGAGGAGATTGCTGCCTACATCGAGCAGGACGATCTCGCTGCGGCGGCCCGTTGGGTGGAGCAGTTGTTCACGGCGGTCGACAGACTCGGCGACTTCCCGGAGATGGGCAAGCCGGGTCGCGATGTCCTCACACCGGGAATCAGGGAGCTTGTTATGGGGGACTTCCGGGTCTTCTACGAGGTGGGCGTCGACGTCGACGTGCATTCGGTGCGTCGCGCACGTCAGCTAATCGACGAAGACGAGTTCAGCGGGGCGATCTAACCCGGGCGTCGAGCAGAAAGTGCGCCCGCGTGAGGTAGACTCGGGCAGGGAAGTGGAGCGAGGGCGCGCTTCAGCTCACGCCCAAAGACGTTAGGCAGGGCGCGTCGAATCGTAAACTCTTCGTGTAATTTGCCGTCCCAAGTCCCTTCCCAGCGATAATCATAGGAGTCGTCGGCGAAGACGAGGTGACTCCCATGGATCGCACCCGTGTCCTGTTCCTGTGTACCGGAAACACCTCACGCAGCCAGATGGCGGAAGCCATCCTGCGGGACCGTGCGGGCGAGAGGTTTGAAGCCCACAGCGCAGGCCTCGAGCCCAGCGATGTCCGTCCTGAGGCGATTGCCGTCCTACAAGAGGCTGGCATCTCGACGGACGGCCTGCGCAGCAAAGGCGTCGAGGAGTTTCTTGGCCGCTTGCACATCAACTACCTCATCACCGTATGCTCGCACGCGGAGGAGCACTGCCCGCGCATCTGGCCTCCGGGCGGCGAGCGGGTCTTCTGGCCTGTTGATGATCCCGCAGTTGTCGACGGCTCGGAAGAGCAGCGACTTGCCGCATTCCGGCAAGCGCGCGATCAGCTCGCCCACCTCATTGACGAGTGGATTGCGCAGCCGTAGGGCCTTGTTGGCGGCTCTCTTGCGCCTGCCTGACCCGGGCGTCAACCTCGCAACGCCGTGTGCGGTAGACTCGGGCAGGGGAATCGGGCGGGGCGCGCTTCAGCTCACCCCCAAAGACGTTAGGTGCCAACCCACGAGAGCGGGCGCACATGTCGGATGAAGTCATAGTCATCACGGGTGCCAACAGCGGGCTCGGTCTCGGACTCGTTCGAGCGCTGACCGCGTCTGGCGCGCGCGTTGTCGGTCTCGACCTCTCTGTCGAGAATCTGCCGCGCGATTCAGCATTCGTCTGCGACGTCACTGATTCCGTGCAGGTCCGGGACACTTTGGCGAGCATCATCGACCAGTGGGGCCGGATCGACATCCTCGTGAACAACGCGTGCCTCGCCGTGTTCGCGCCCTTCCAGGAGAAGGACCTTGCGGATACCCGGCGCGAGTTCGAAGTCAACTACTTCGGCTACCTCAACATGATCTCGGCGGTCCTGCCTTACATGAAGGCACGTGGCGCCGGAATCATCCATAACGTGAGTTCCACAGTGGGGTCTTCTGGCTTTGCCGGAATCTACGGCTACGCCTCGACCAAAGGGGCCATCGACGCACTCTCGCGCACGTTGGCGATCGAGCTCGGCCCCTACGGCATCACCGTCAACATCGTCCAGCCGCCGCTGATGCGGACACCTTCCGCCCGGCCGCTCGGTGTGCCGGCGCAGTTCATGGCCGATCCCGACGCCGTGGCGACCAAACTCGCTCGCAGGATCGGTTCCCGCAAGCCCGTCGTCGCGCCGGGGATCGGCGGAGCGCTGGGAGCGTTCATGGCCCGCGTGATTCCAGGCCCTATGGGCCGACTGATGAGCGAGCGTGCCGCCGCGGCTCGGAGCGCGGAGGCACAGCCTGGAGAGGATGGCTCCTGACAAGCGCTTCCTGCTGACGCGTCAAGCGTTATGGTGTGAAGCGAGGTCTTCGGCGGCAGCTGAAGCGCCGAGACGTTAGGTGGACCACAAACGGGGGGTGCCATGGTAACCGAGTCGGAACGGCAAGCCATTGTGGACGACGAGCATCTACGCATGCTCCCGGTCTTCTACTGGGTACTAGGAGCGATGGACATCCTGTTCTCGCTGTACGGGTTGCTATACGTCGCTTACGGAGTCTTCTTCTTGATGGTGCCCTTTGACTCGACCGCGGCGTCTGCTCAAGAGTTCCCCGCCTTCATCGGGTGGTTCATGTTCGCGATGGGTGCAGCGTTCATCATCGGGTTCGGCGTGCTCGCCACTCTGAAGATCCTCGCTGGCTTCTGGATCAAGCGCCGCACACGCCGTACCGCTTGCCTCGTCATCGCTGGGATCTCGTGCCTCACCATCCCGTTCGGCACGATCGTCGGTGTCTTCACCTTCATAGTCCTTTCGAGGCCATCAGTGGCTGCGTTGTTCGTCTCTGGTCAGAAGCGGGGCGAGCCGTCACTCGTCGATGCCCCCGCTGCTGCTGGCGATGAGTCCTAGCGGGCCACCTAACTGAACCCGCGCTTCCACGCAGACGGCGCCTCGTGGAGGTAGACTCGAGTGGCAAGCGCTCGCCGGCGCGCCGCGGCTGATGTGCAAAGACGTTAGATGCACCCTGTCCAATGATGGGGTTGAGGCGGCATCAGTCGCGAGTTATACTCAGGGTATGAAGACAGCGATCTCGATACCGGATGACGTGTTCAACGAAGCCGACCGCCTCGCCGCGAAGCTCAAGCAGTCGCGCAGCCAGCTCTACAGCCGCGCTGTCCGCGAGTACGTCGCCCGTCACTC
>JBASOJ010000017.1:0-24664 GCA_049658145.1 Coriobacteriia bacterium | reverse complement strand
GGACGGCTATCCCGACCACTATCCCACCGGCAGGCCCATCACCGGTCTGGATGAAGCAGCCGCGATCGAGGGCGTCACCGTCTTCCATGCGGGCACCGCACTCTCGCCGGAGGGTCAGCTGGTCACTTCCGGCGGCCGCGTGCTCGACGTGACCGCGGTGGCGCCCACGTTCGCCGAGGCCCGCGACCGCGCGTACCGCGCCGTGGACTGCATCTACTTCGAGGGCATGCACTACCGCACCGACATCGGGCTGCGCGCGCTGCGTTCGGAGGACGGGGCCTGATGCTCGCCGAGCGCCTTCTCTCGGCGGCGGTCACCACCACGCAGGGGAGCTACTTCAGCGACACACCCCGCAAGGTGCCGTCGCTGCCCGTACCCGAGGAGGGCAAGCAGTACCTGCTCTACGCGCACGTGCCGTTCTGCGAGCGGCTGTGCCCGTACTGCAGCTTCAACCGATTCCCCTTCGCGGAGGATCCGGCCCGAGCGTACTTCACGAGTCTGCGGCAGCAGATGCGCATGGTGGCCGACCTCGGCTACACGTTCGACTCGCTCTACATCGGCGGAGGAACGCCCACGATCCTCGTGGACGAGCTCTGCCAGACGATCGACCTCGCACGTGAGCTCTTCGGCGCGCTGGAGGTTTCCACCGAGACGAACCCGAACCACCTCATCCCGGAGGTGCTCGAGCCGCTGAAGAGCCGCGTGCAGCGCATGAGCGTGGGTGTGCAGAGCTTCGATGACGAGCTGCTCAAGCAGATGGACCGCTACGACAAGTACGGATCCGGTGCCGAGATCCTCGAGCGTATCCAGTCGCTCGAAGGGTTCTTCCACTCGCTCAATGTGGACATGATCTTCAACTTCCCGAGCCAGACCGAGGAGGTCCTGCGCCGGGACATCGAGATGGTAAAGGCGAGCCGCTGCAACCAGACCACGTTCTACCCGCTCATGGCGTCGCGCTCGGTGGCGAACCAGCTCAAGCGCACCGTGGGTATGGTGGACTACAACCGCGAGGCGCGCTACTACCAACTCTTGTCGCGCAAACTCGCCGACACCTTCGAGTTCTCGACCGCCTGGACGTTCTCGCGCATCGGCGGCGGCATGATCGACGAGTACATCGTGGACTACGAGGAGTACGTGGGCATCGGCAGCGGCGCGTTCAGCTACCTGCGCGGCGACATCTACCTCACCACGTTCTCGCTCCGGGACTACAATGCCGCGATCACCGAAGGGCGCATGCCGGTGGCCGTGGGCAGCGCCACCAATCGGCCCATCGATCGGATGCGCTACCGGTTCCTGATGTCGCTCTTCGGCCTTCGGCTCGACAAGCAGCGGTTCAAGCGCGATTTCGGCGTGAGCGTCGAGCGAGGGTTGTGGAAGGAGATGCTCTTCTTCCGGACGTTCGGCGGGTTTGCGACCGACACGGACGAGGAGCTCACGCTTTCCGAGACCGGCCGCTACCTGGCGGTGGTCATGCAGCGCACGATGTTCGCACAGCTCAACAGCCTCCGCGACGCGGCGCGCAACGCGCTCGCCTCCGATGAGCGGCAGCTGCTCTTCGGCGACGGGACCACGTGCGATGCCGGATGCGCGGACGAAGGATAGGGGAGGGGCCATGGCCGAAACGACGCCGCTCGTGGGCATCATCATGGGCTCGAAGAGCGACCTCGGCGTGATGGAGGAGTGCTCAGCGCAGCTTGAGGAGCTCGGCGTGCCGTACGAGGTCGTGATCGCCTCGGCGCACCGCCAGCCGGCGCGCGTGCACGAGTGGGCGAGCGGGGCCGCCGCGCGGGGTATCCGTGTGATCGTCGCCGCCGCCGGGAAGGCCGCGCATCTCGGCGGTGTGGTGGCTGCGTACACACCGCTGCCGGTGATCACCGTCCCGATGAAGACGAGCGATCTGGGCGGACTCGACTCGCTGCTCTCGATGGTGCAGATGCCCACCGGTGTGCCGGTCGCCTGCGTGGCCATCAACGGGGCGAAGAACGCCGCGATCCTTGCGACGCAGATCCTGGGAGCCGGGATGCCCGAGTATCAGGCGCGGATCGCGGAGTTCAAGCGGGCGCTCGCCGATGGGTAAGATCACGGCGATACTCACGTTCGTGGCTGTCACGGCGCTCGCGCTCGTCGCGTTCGCGCCCGTCGGCGGAGTGCTTGGCGAGGCGGCCTACGACGTCTACTCATCGATGACCGCCGGTGGTTCGGCCGAGATCCAGGCCGCGCTCGTACCGCTCATCGCGATCGATATGGTCTTCCTGCTGGTGGCATTCGGCGTGTCGTTCGCGGGCGGCGTGCACCTTCCCTCCGGCCTCCCGCATGTGTTCTTCGTGATGTTCTCGGTTCTGGCCCTCGGCGCCACACAGGTGCGGTTCTTCGAGCTGGCCGGCGATGTGGGCGGGATCGGGGACTCCTTCGGCACGTACAACGTGGTGGCGATGTTCGCCCTGATCGTCGTAGTGGTGCAGCTCGGCGTGCATCTCGCCCGGAGGCGCTTCGAATCCCGGGGCAGTCACTAGCCGGGAGCGGCGCTACCAGCTGCCGGTCCCCGGCTCGCCCTTGTACGGACCCACGATGTCCGATGTGATCCAGCCGCCGTAGTACGCCCCCGGCTGGGGCCGAACGACCTCGCCATCCACCCGGCATTCGTCCATGTCCCGCGGCGAGAAGGCCACGCGGCCTGCGAGCGTCTCGTAGCCAGGTGACGGCTCCGCGTAGACCCAGGCGGCATCGGGAGCGCGCATGCCACCGGCGCACACGTCGTAGTAGCGCGCCTCACCCTTGAACTCGCAGTAGGTCGCCCGGCCGCTCGGAGCGAGCGCGCCGGCCATGACGTCCTCGAGCGGGATGTAGTACACGGGTGGGTGGCTCGTCTCGAGTACGCGGAGCGCACGCGTGGTGTCGGCGATGACCTCTCCGCCGAAGACGACCTCGATACGCTTGGCGGTGGGCTGCGCGAGTGGCGGACGAGGGTAGTCCCAGACCGACTCCTGCCCGGGTCCGAGCTTCACGCGTGCGATGCCCCGCAGGGTTTCACTTCCGTCCAACATGGAGTGTTCGTACCCGTAATGGGGGGCGGCGAGGCGTTTCGACTTCGTCCGGGCGCCCCGTTTGCGTGCGCCCGGAGCGGTCATGGACGATAATCACCTCGTGCCACACGCGAGGACCGGAGGACGAGAGCGATGCCACACGGCCCGTACGAAGACGTTCGCATCACCGGGCATCTCATCGACTCGGGGATCATGTCGCGCATCATGGACGATATCGTCGCGCTCGACGGCGAGTTCGAGACGCTGTCGTTCGAAGTGGGTCGCACCAACGAGGACGCGTCGGTGGCGCTCCTGCGCATCCGCGGCCGCGATGAGGCGCACGTCGACAAGATCCTCGGCGTGATCAACCAGCTTGGCGCGGAGCCCCTCGATGTGGAGGATGTGCGCACGTCGCCGGCTTCGGCTGACGGCGTGTTCCCCGAAGGCTTCTACGCCACCACCAACCTCGAGACGGCCGTACGGATCGGGGGCCGCTGGACGCAGGTCACAGGTCCCGAGATGGACCTCGGCATCGTGGTCGATGGTGAGAGCGCGTACACGGTGGCGATGGCGGACGTTCGCGCGGGCCAATCCATCGTCATGGGGCACGCCGGCGTACGTGTGCGTCCGATCGAGCGTCCGCGCGACAAGCAGGAGTTCGAGTTCATGAACTCGGAGGTCTCCTCCGAGAAGCCCAAGGCGCTCGTCATCCGCGACGTGGCGCATATGCTCAGGCGCGTGAAGTCGCGTGAGCAGAGCATCATCCTCGTGGTCGGGCCTGCGGTCGTGCACACCGGCGCGGCGCAGCATCTCGCGAGGCTCGTGCGCATGGGGTATGTCTCCGTCCTCTTCGGCGGCAACGCCGTAGCGGTCCACGACATCGAGTCGGCGCTCTACGGCACGTCGCTCGGCGTGTCGATGGAAGCCGGGATGCCCACGGTGGGCGGACACGAGCACCATCTTCGCGCAATCAACACGATCCGCGGCTGCGGAGGGATCCGTCAGGCGATCGAGCAGGGAGTTCTCACCGAGGGCCTCATGCACACGCTGGTCACGACCGGGACGCCCTACGTGCTGGCGGGCTCGATCCGCGACGACGGCCCGCTGCCCGATGTGATCACCGACGTGCTCGAGGCACAGCGCGCGATGCGCGCGTACTGCCAGGAGGCCGGCGCGTGCATCATGCTATCGACGATGCTGCACTCGATCGCCACCGGCAATATGCTTCCCGCCGATGTCACGACGATCTGCGTGGACATCAATCCCGCCGTGGTGACCAAGCTCGCCGATCGTGGGAGCTTCCAGACGGTGGGTATCGTCACCGATGTCGGTCTGTTCCTCGAGATGTTGGCCGATGAATTGGAGCGCGATCCGGAGTAATCGGCGCGTCGCTTGCTTCGGCAGGAGCGACGAGAGGAGTCGTACATGGCCACGGCAACCTTGAACGGGAGGCGGTCGAGGCCTCGAAGCGCGCGCTGGAGTCGACCATGGGTCGGCTGTACACGGAAGTCGTGCCGCTGACACGCTTCTACCTGGCCGAGGAGTACCACCAGCACTACTATGCCAGGAAGGGCTTGCTCGGCGTCGCCTGCGGCGCGGCAGGTTAGGAGGTCGTGATGGGGCGCTACGAGATCGAGCACGACGAGTCCGGATGGCGCGCGATGCTCTCACCGGAGGAGTACCGCGTGCTGCGCGAGGCGGACACCGAGCCGCCGTTCTCGGGTGCCTACGTCGACACCGACGACCCCGGCGCCTATCGATGCCGTGCGTGCGGCAACCCGCTCTTCCGGTCCGAGACCAAGTACCACTCCGGCTGCGGATGGCCGAGCTTCTACGAGCCCATCTCTCCTGATGCGGTCGAAGAGCACGCGGACACGAGTCATGGCATGGCGCGCACCGAGATCCGATGCGGTGCCTGCGGTTCACATCTCGGCCACGTCTTCCCGGATGGTCCCCGGCCCACAGGGTTGCGTTACTGCATGAATTCCGTGGCACTCGACCTCGACAGGGCTGCGGGTAGCTGAGCACGAGGCTACAATAGGCCTGACTCGACCACGAGAGGCAGGTCTGTGTTCCAGGAGAGCGAGATCGTCGACCTGATGCTCGTCGTGTTCCTCATGCCGATGCTCGTGATCGGCATGAGGAGCGTGGAAGTCGCGGGCAAGCGATGGTTCATCGCCTCATACTGGGCGATCGTCTGCGGTTTCGTCTTCACGGTGGTCGAGGGCTACCGGGCGACCGTCGTGATGAACGACCTCGAGCACATCGCGTACGCCGTCGCGGGCATCTTCCTCGCGATCGCGACCCGTGCGCTGTTGCATGACGTCCACGGGCAGGTCGATCCCTCGTGAGCCTGGCCGCCGCCGCCGACATCGTCGCGCTGTTCGGGTTCGGTGCGGCGGTCTACTTCGTCGTTCGGACACCTCGCGGAGCCCCGGGCCTCGGCAGGTATGTCAAGGGCACCCTGCTGGCCGCCACCGCCGTCTACTTCCTGGTCAGCGCGTCGAACACGCTGGAGCACACGGGGATCTCGTCCTTCTACGACGTCTACGAGGACTTCATCGAGGTGCTCTTCGTGCCACTCGTGGCGTGGGCCATCTACAGCCGGATCAGCGCACAACGCCTGCTCGAGGCGCAACGCGCCGAGGAGGATATCCGTCGCGAGCACGAGCTGCTCGTGAACATCCTCAACACGACACCCGCCGGCATCCTGGTCGCTCTCGCGGATGGCACGGTCACGACGGCAAACGAGGTCGCCGAGGAGATGGTCGCCCTCGCCCTCGACGGCCAGCTCGATCTGGGCGAGATCGTGCGTTCGGCGCCCGTCTCGCGCATGAGCACGCGGCTCGGAACGGGTGACACGAGCATGTATGTCGCGATCAGTTCGACCCCGCTGGCGGCTCAGGAAGGCGCGCCTGTTTCGGCCGTGATCTCTCTGTCCGACGTGACCGACCGGGTGGGCGCTGAGGCGCGCGCAGAGGAGTACCGCCGTGGCCTCGAAGACGCCATCGATCGACGGACCGGCGAGCTGCTCGAGGCGAACCGTCAGCTCCAGAAGGCCGGCGACACGAACCAACAGTTCTTCACCAAGATGAGTCACGAACTGCGCACGCCGCTGAACGCGATCATCGGTTTCAGCGAGATCATCCTGACCGGTCTCTCCGGACCGGTCTCTCCGGACCAGAGGAAGCAGCTCGAGATGGTGCGGGATGCCGGACACCAGCTCCTGGACACCGTGAACGATGTACTCGAGATCTCCCGGATCGAGTCCGGCTACAGCACGGTCTCGGTCGTCAGCTTCGACCTGAACGCCCGCATGAGCGTTCTCACGGAGTCGATGAGTGGTGTGGCGCTGATGCAGGGGGTCGATCTCGCGTGTTCGTGTGAAGGCGGATCGGTGGTGTCCACGGACCCGGACAAACTCGATCAGATCGTACGCAATCTCATCTCCAATGCGATCAAGTTCACCGACCCGGGCGGCCGCGTGCGCGTGTCCGTGACCCACGACAGGGAGTACGCGACCATCGCGGTCGCCGACAGTGGGATCGGCATCGCCGAGGAGGACCAGGAGCGCATCTTCCGGGCATTCGAGCAGGTGGAGAATCCCGATCGCATCCGCCCCGTAGGCACGGGCCTCGGACTTCTGATCTGCCGTGAACTCTCCGCAGCGCTCGGTTGCGGCATCACCGTCGAGAGCCGTCCCGGTGTCGGCTCCACGTTCACGGTAGTCGTCCCCCAACAGTTCCCCGGTCATCTGGTCATTCTGTAACCGGCGTCACCGGTCCGACCGTTTGGCATTTCCGGGTCACGGGCTCCGCGCTTCATGCCGATGAGGATGCTATGGCCAGAAGTCCTCAAAGAGCGGACCTGGTGCGGCACATCCTCGTGGGTGTCGCCTGCCTCCTCCTGGGCTGGCTCGGCGTCATGCAGGGTGTGCGTATCCCGATCCTCTCGGATGCCAGCTACGGCGTCCACCAGCTTGGACACCTGATGACGTGGTTCCTGCCCGAGGTGTATCGCCTGATGATGGGGTCGCTGTTCCAGGTACTGCTCCCGCTCGGCTTCGCCGGCTACTTCCTCTTGTTCCATCGCGACCTCCTCGGCGTCACCCTCATGCTCGCATGGACGGGGTTGTCGGCCGGTGAGACGGCGGCGTACATCGCCGACGCGACCGCCCCGACCATGGTGATAGGGCCGGGTCACATCGAACACGACTGGGCGATCGCGCTCACCACGCTGGACAAGATGGCCGCGGTCGACGAACTGGCCTGGATCGTCCAGGCTGCCGCGCTCGTATGCATCCTCGTCGGCATGGGTGTGGCGGCGTTCGGTGCCGTTCGGGCGATCACGGAGTCGCACACCGCATCGGCGGTGGACGTCTACCTCGAGCGCAAGCCCGTGCAGGATCGCGGCGGGTATGACGAGTGGGCGCGCGCTCAGTCCGGCAACCGGGCGCCGCCGCCTTCAGCAGGGCCGTGAATGGCGCGCCCCATCTTCGAACGCTAGGATGGGGTGTCACCGACGCCGAAGGACGCGCACGTGCCCGCTCTCGATCCGCTCATCGCCCTCGGGCTCGACCCCGAGCGGGCCGCCACCATCGGGCAGGCCGGCGTCGAGTTCACTCCCGGTCGCGTCATCCGCTCGGACAGGGGTTTCGTCTTCGCGTACACGGCGGCAGGGATCGTCATGGCGCGGCCGTCCACGCACTTGGTGAAGTCCGCCGATGACGGAGGCATGCCGGTGGTGGGCGACTGGGTCCTGCTCGGCGGCACCGAGTCGGAGCCTCTCGTGGAGCGTGTGCTCGAGAGGACCACGTCGATCGCGCGGCGCGACCCGGGTCGCGCGGCCCGGGTGCAGGTGCTCGCGGCCAATGTCGACGTCGTTCTGGTCACGCATCCGCTTTCCGACGGTGCACCCAACCTCGCCCGCATCGAGCGGGAGCTGTCGCTCGTGTGGGACAGCGGGTCGCAGCCGGTGGTGGTGCTCACCAAGGCGGACCTGCATCCGGACCTTCCGGCGGCGGTCGCGGCCGTCGAGGCCGCGGCCCCCGGAGTGACCGTGCTCACGACGAGCACCGTCACCGGCGAGGGCATCGAGGACATCAGGTCGTATCTCTCCGGCGGACAGACGATCGTGCTGATCGGCCCGTCGGGATCGGGCAAGTCCACGCTGGTGAACGCGCTCGCCGGCGAAGACATCCAGGCCACGCGCGAGGTGCGTGTCTCGGACCACCGGGGACGGCACACCACCGTGTCGCGTGAACTGCTGCAGTTGCCCGGCGGAGGGCTTGTGATCGACACGCCCGGGCTGCGTGCCGTGGGGATGTGGGATTCCGCCGATGGTGTCGACCAGGCATTCTCGGATGTCGCTCTCCTCGCCGAGGGTTGCCGCTTCCGCGACTGCCGGCACGACGGTGAGCCCGGTTGTGCTGTCGAGGCTGCGGTGGCGTCGGGCGAGTTACCCGCGCGACGCCTCGAGAGCTATCGCGAGCTGCGGGCGGAGGCGCTCTTCGTCGGAGAGCAGTTAGACGCGCGCGCGCGACTGGAGCGCAAGCGCGAGGGCAAGCAGCTGGCACGCGCGATCAAGCGGTACTACAAGGACGGACCACGGGGCACCTAGACGAGAAGTGGGGCCGGTCTCCCGGCCCCGCGCATCAATGCGATAGGTGGGCGAACCTACTTCACGCGGTAGGCGTCCTTCGCGACAAGCGCCGCGATCGCGAAGAGCAGGTTCGCCAGAAGGTAGCCGATGTCCATCCACCAGGTGAGGCCGGTTCCCGCCCATTCGGCATAGACAAAGAACGAATCGATCAGGGCGAAGAGGAGCGCACCGGCCACGACGAGCCACCACGGGCGGGCCAATCTGCCGGCGCCAAGCTGACGAACGACCAGCGCGAGTGCCACGGCGGGCGCGAGCATGAGCACGATGTCGCCGACCGGATACAGGATGCTCACGACCTTGCCCCACACGCCGCCGAGCTCGTCGAGACTCGCCGACAGGATGTACGGCTGGAGCAGCACGGCATACACGATGCCGAACCCGACGACGGCCACCGCAACGCCGGCGATCAGCGGCTTCTTCGTGTCCACAAGGCCGCTGTATGCGCGTATCGCGAGGACGATCGCCGCGAGGAAGAAGACGTACTCGGCGCAGTAGAAGACGTCGGCGATGCTCGGATACGGGTCGATCCCCAGGAACAGATCGAACAGCGTCCAACAGATGTCGCCGATGGCGTACATCGTCACACCGAGCCCGAGGAGCAGCCACTGGCGCCCCACGCTGTGCTTCATGCCGATAGTGATCGCGACGGCGACGATCACGGAGGCGAGGACGACCTGCATCGCCGTCCCGTACAGGTACGCCCCGTTGTAGAGCGCATCGCTCACGGTAGGCGACTCCATGGCCGCACGAAGCGGCACGTAGAGCGCGGACAGCACGATCAGGACGATCGCCGGGATGGTGATGGGGGACCGGGACGCGCGGGTCTGTGTGGCGGGTGTGGTCGCGCTCATCACAGCCTCCCCTCGATCTGCCGGATGACTTCATCGATCATGGGCTCCGGGGCGATCGGCCCGAGCAGCCGCTTGATGTTCGCCTCGAGCGCGGGAAGATCCGCGCTATCGAGGTCCTCGGCGGTCTTGCCGAGGGAAAGAGCTGTCGCACGAACGCAGGTCGAGGCGGCTGTCGCCCCCACGAGCGGGTCGAGAGCGGCGATCGTCGCGTCGGAGAGTTCCCCCACCCCAACACCCCCAAGTCGTCAGACGAGCGTATGCGGCCTTCATCATGGGAAAGTCACCGCGATTGTCCGTCGCCCGACGGTGTGCGTCAAACCCACGGTGACCGGGGCCGGCCCCGTCACTGGAGTACACTATTGCGACAGAGTATCCGGAAGTCGTCGCTGCTCAGGAGGTCCAATGCTGTCGATAGCGCTGCCCAAGGGAAGCCTCGAAGAACAGACGATGCTGCTGTTCCGTGAGGCCGACCTTCCCGTACGGACGTCGGGGCGCGGATACAACCCCACGATCGATGACCCCCGCATCACACGCGTGAAGATCCTCCGGCCCCAGGAGATCCCCCTCTACGTCGCCGACGGGCACTTCGATCTGGGCATCTCCGGGCATGACTGGGTGACCGAATCGGGTGCGGACGTGGTGGAGGTCGCGGCGCTGCCGTATGCGAAGACCGGGGCTGGCGTGGTCAAGATGGTCCTCGCGGTGTGTGACGACTCGCCCGTGCGTTCAGCGGCCGACATCCCCGCGGGCAGCCGGATCACCACCGAGTTCCCGAATGTGACGAGGTCGTTCTTCGATAAGCTCGGCATCCCTGTCGAGGTCTTCTACAGTCATGGGGCCACCGAGGCGAAGGTGCCCGAGCTGATGGACGCGCTCGTCGACCTCACGGAGACCGGGTCGACGCTGCGCCAGAACGGACTGCGCATCGTCGACGTCATCTTAGAGTCCACGACCCGGCTGCTCGCCAATCGCGCCGCCTGGGAGGACCCCGCCAAGCGTCAGGCGATCGAGGAGGTGCGCACGCTGCTCCTCGGCGTGATCGAGGCGCGCGGCCGCGTCCTGCTGTCGATGAACGTGCCCTCGGCACGGCTGGATGCGGTGATAGCGGTGCTGCCGGCGATGAAGCGTCCCACCGTCAATCAGCTATATGGTTCCACCGACTACGAGATCATGACCGTGGCGGACAAGGCGACCGTGAACATCCTCATCCCGCAACTCAAGTCGGCCGGTGCCGAAGACATCCTGGAGATGCCGATCACCAAGATCGTGCGGTAGCGACCTCCCGGTTTGCCAAGGGCTCCGAACGTGGAAAGGCGCCCGTGAAGGGCGCCTTTCTGGCGTGCTGTCGATGCGGGGGAACGATCAGACACGCCCGGACATGCTGAGATGTCCCACACGTGAAGGAACGATTCGGGCTGTGGCCGGGTTACGGGCGTTCATGCGGGATATGCGATATCGCGACGAACGGTTGCCGAAAGTCGTTCAGCGGTCAGTGAGGTCCGTTGCCACCTGTCGTTTCGCCCGAGTTTCCGGGCGGATCTGGATTACCCGGGGGTGTGTCGGGGCTCTTGCCGTCGTCGCTGGGTTCAGCGGGGCCTGAATCGGCGCCCGTCTGTGGTGGCGTCGGGTCGGCCACGGCCTCATGGATGGCTTCCCGAGTCTGTTCCGGCGCATCCTGTGCCTGCTGCTGGATCTGCCGCGCCTCCCGCTCTGTGAGCGTCTCGCCGTTAGCCGCGGCTTCCTGCACGGCTGTGCGCACCTGCTGGATCGCGTCATCGACAAGCCCTGCGGCGGCGCCACCGATGGCCAGGTCCGCAGCCTCACCCGCCCTGCGCTCGGCGAAGCCCAGGAGCACCCGCTGCTCGAGCGCGCCCGGCGGCAGGAGTGCGACGAGCGCGTCTTCGGCGCCCCGCTTCAGTGCGTAGAGGGGCTCACCGGGGAGTGTGCTGTTGGCGGCATAGGCGACGCCGCTGCCGAGGACGGCGAACGCCGCCAGCGTGGCCGCGACGCGGTGTGAGATCGAGGCGAAATAGTGCGCGCGGGCGTCGCGCCGGACCGCCCCCATCACGCGCGAGCGCAGCGCCGTACGCGCCTCGCGGGACAGCGGCTCGGCCGAACGCTCGAGCGCCTCGGCGGTGCTGTCCGGTATGCGGTTTCTCTCAGTGCTCATCGCTGCCGTCCTTCTCAAGCAGCCGGGCCAGCGTACGGGTCGCCCTGTGCTGCAACGCCTTGATCGCATTCTCGTTCTTGCCGAGCGCCTTGGCGGTCTCCTTGAGGCTCATGTCCCACCAGAACCGGAGGGCGATCACCGAGGCCTGTTCCTCGGTGAGCTGACCGACCGCCCGGCGAAGCATTTCTGTCTCGACCCTCGCGATCACCGACACATCCGCGCCGTCGACCGCGTCATCCACCGTGAGGTCCTCGACCGGTACCGGCACGCGCGCGTTGCGCCGGTGCTCATCGACTATGGCGTTCCGCGCGATGCGGAACAGCCACGCCGAGAACGGCAGACCGCGGTCGTCGTACGAGCCGATCGATTCCCATGCTTTCAAGAACACCGTGGCGGTCACGTCCTCGGCATCGTGCACCGAGGCGGTGCGGGACCGCGCGAACGCGTAGACGCGATCGACATGCTCGTCATACAGACGGCCGAACGCCACGACGTCGCCCTTGCGGGCACGTCGCACGAGGCGCGCTGTCTTCTGCGGGTCGAGTGCCGACCTTGGCATGCGTTCCTACTCCGATAACGTGGCTGGACACTACTACGTTACTGGATACCGGCCGCGCGCAGGGGGCGAATGGGCGTGCCCGTGCCGCCGAACGCTTGTCCAGGCCGTGTCTACAGCGTCGGCTCTACGAGGCCGATACCTTTGGCATGGACACGCCGGGGACATGGAAGTCGACCTGGCGTTGGGTTGCCGGGGCCGCAGCAGTGGCGTATGTGGCACTCGGCGCGTACACAGGCGACGGCTGGGTGTTTCCCTTCAGCTACGCCGATCTCGGCTTTCACGAGCTCGGTCACCTGCTCACGATGTTCTGGGCACCACCGCCACTGACCGCGTTCGCAGGGTCGTTCGCTCAGG
The DNA here is from genome assembly GCA_049658145.1 of Coriobacteriia bacterium. GTDB lineage: Bacteria > Actinomycetota > Coriobacteriia > Anaerosomatales > Anaerosomataceae > UBA6100. The sequence continues at coordinate 12,046 of JBASOJ010000017.1, read as the reverse complement.
TGGCGGTCCCGCTCGGTCTGGGAGCGTACTTCGCGCTCGTACGTCGCGATCGGGTATCCGCATCGATCATGCTCGCCTGGGCGGGCGCATCGACCAACAACGTGAGCGTCTACATCCACGACGCGACACGGCAGGTACTGCCGCTGCTCGGCGGGCAGGACGGACACGACTGGGCATACCTGCTCGGGCCCGGCGTGCTGGATGCACTCGACGCGACTGATGGCATCGCCTTCGGAGTCCGTGTGGCGTCGGCGCTCCTGCTGTCGGCGGCCTTCGGACTGCTGGCGTGGGGCTACGCCGAACCGCGAAGAGCCGCGCGTGCGGCCGCAGCGCTTGAGGAGTATCGCGCCACACTCCCTGTGCGGGCGCCGCGAAACCCGGTGCTCCTGCCCGACGCCACCGAGCGGGAGCCGACCGCCCCGGCCGGGTCGCGCGCGCTCGACTAGCCGCAACCCCCCGGTGCGGCACAGGGCGCGCCCGGGGACTGATGAGCGCTCTCCGGTCGCAGCACCGGGATGGTGCGCTGCTCACCCGGATGCAGGATGCACGTGGTGTCTTCGGCCATAGCATTGCCGGTGCGCTGCCAGGCCTTCGCGCGGCAGCCGCGGCAGATGCGCGAGTACTCGCAGTTCTCCGGCGCGCACTGCCCTTCAGACTCCCGCAGGTCGATCTGGTAGCACGCCTCGGTGGCCTGGGCGAAGGACATCTCGCGGATGTTACCCACCACCCAGTCCTGCGCGAACTGACAGGGCATCACGCCGCCCTCGGAGTTGATGTTCATATGCCCCTTGCCGACGGGGCAGGCGCTGATGGTCTTCAGGCGCTCGAGGCCCTTGGAGACGTCCATGCCGTTGGCGATGAACTGCTCGGCGATGTAGGGGATGACCGAGGGGATGGCGCCGATGTCGTACTCGAACTTCATCTCGGGATCGAGCATGTCCTGCACGATGTAGTCGGCGAGCTCGCGCCACTGCTCCACCGAGACACGGGAGTCGTCTTCGCCCTCGCTGCGACCGGCCGTGATGAGGTCGCAGATGTAGATCATGCCGCAGTCGAGGTCCTTGGCCATCCGGATGATGTCGAAGATGTACGGCCAGGTGTTCACCGAGAGCGCGGTCTTGAGCACCACGCCCACGCCCTCGGCGCGCAAGGACTTGATCGCCCTCACGACCCGCGCGTGCGTGCCGGGTACGCCCACCATCGCGTCGTGGAACTCGGCCGGACCGTACATCGAGGTGGCGATCCAGCGCACGCCGTACTCGGCGAGGCGCTTGGCCGAGGCCTCGTCGATCATCGTGCAGTTTGTGGAGATCGTGGGGCGTACGCCCTGGGCGTTCACCTCGGCGAGGATCTCCCAGAAGTTGGGGCGCATCATCGGCTCGCCGCCCGAGAGGAACACGACCGGCACGCCGGCCTCACCCATGCGCTTCACGAGGTCGATGGTCTCCTCGTCGGAGAGCTGGTCGGGAAGCGCGTGTCCGTCGGCGGCCATGTAGCAGTGGTCGCACAGCAGATTGCAGCGGTTGGTGATGTTCCAGATGATGTCGCTCGGCCGCCCGAGCTGGGCGTTCCTGAACGCCTTGTTCTCGGATTCGGCCAGCGGGCCGTCGAAGAAGAGCGAGCGGACATGTGCCATGCGGGGTCCTCCTGTTAGAAGCGCGCAGCCCCGTACCGGCGAGGCGATGGCGAGAGCCAGACGATGGTAGCACCGTGCAAGGGGTGAGCCAAACGGGGCGAGCGTCGAGATCGGGATCCGTAGGTCGTGCGTGCGCTATCGTGTGATGAGATGCCGCAATCGAGGAGGAGACGATGGGAAGCTCCGGTATGGAAGGCCTGTTCGTCGGCCTGGTGTCGTCGATGATGCCTGGTGTAGGTCATACCGATGATGATCGCCCTCGCGTCGATCGCACTGTGGATCTACGTTCTCGTCGACGTCCGTGCAGCGCACGGAGTACGACTTCCCGAGCGCGAGGGCAGGGCGGGTCGATTCGAACGAACGACTGCTCTGGGTGCTCATCGTGGTGCTCGCAGGAGCCATCGGCGCGATCCTCTACTGCATCATGGTCATGCGGCCCTATGCGCGGCCGCTACGTGCTGGTTCGGGAACCCCTCCGGCCTCGAACGGCTGATTGCGATCGCTCTGGCAAAACCGGCACGCTCCTCGCTATGATCGGTGTACGGGCGCAGGCCCGAGGGCGCGATCCGGCGTACCGCCGTCAAAGGAGGTGATCCAGCGTTGAGTAGTCCTAGCATCGCTGCGGAGGTGTCCATCTCGTAGGACGGCGCACACGCGCTCCTGCAATCAGGACCAAGGTCGCTGTCTGCGCAGCGATGAGAGAGGGCCACCGAGAGGTGGCCCTCTCTGCGTTCGGTTTCGGCTCGCGATGCACGGTCGCCATCGCGCGGCGCCAGATCCAAGCTGCCGCCGCGGGCTACTTGCGACCGATGACCGCTCGCGCCGCTTCGGCGATGTGATGCGCGGTCAGGCCGAAGTGCTCCATGAGGGCGTCGGGATCCCCTGAGGTGCCGAAGACATCGCGTACGCCTACCCGAGCGAGCGGGATAGGGTGCCGCTCGCCCAGCACCTCGGCGATGGCCGACCCCAGCCCTCCGATGATCGAGTGCTCCTCGCACGCGACCGCGGCGCCGGTTGTGGTGGCAGACGCGACGATTGTCTCGACGTCCAGCGGCTTGATCGTCATCACGTCCACTACCTCGGCCGAAATGCCTTCCGATGCAAGGCTAGCCGCCGCGTCGAGCGCCTCGGCCACCATCAACCCGCACGCGAAGAGCGTGACATCGTTCCCGCTTCGCAGAATGTAGGCTCGTCCGAGCTCAAACGAGAAGTCCTCGTCGTAGACGTCCTCCACGCCTGCGCGGCCGAGCCGGACGTAGAAGGGTCCTGTAGTGGACGCGGCTATTCTCAGCGCGGCGCGGGCCGCGCGATAGTCTGCGGGTACGAGCACGCGCATGCCTGGAAGCACCCGCATCAGCGCCAGGTCCTCGACCATCTGATGGCTGCCGCCGTCCGGTCCTACCGAGATGCCGGCGTGCGTGGGAGCAAGCTTCACGTTCAACCCGGAGTAGCACACCGTATTGCGCACCTGGTCGTAGGCGCGCCCGGTGGCGAAGACCGCGAAGGAGCCCGTGAACGCGACCTTGCCCGCGACCGCGAGTCCTGCGGCAGTGCCGATCATGTTCTGCTCGGCGATACCTACGTTGAGGAAACGGTCCGGGTGCCGATCCGCGAACTTGGCCGTGGTCGTCGACTTCGAGAGGTCCGCCTCGACCGCTACCACGTCGATGCCTTCGCCCGCCATCTCGATGAGTGTCGCGCCGAATGCCTCTCTGGTTGCCCGCTTGGACACGGATGCTCCCTCCTACAGTTCGCAGCTGAGTTCGTCGATCGCGCAGGCGGTCTGGTCGGCGTCAGGCGCCTTGCCGTGCCAGTCGGCGTTGTTCTCCATGAACGAGACTCCGCGTCCCTTGACGGTCCGGCACACGAGCACCGCGGGACCGCCGCGCACGGCCTTCGCCTGTGCCAGCGCGTCCACGATCACGCCGCCATCGTGACCGTCGACCTCGAACGCCGTCCAGCCGAACGCCTCGAACTTGGCTCCCACGTCGCGCAGGTCCATCACACTGTCGCAGGCTCCGTCGATTTGCAGCCCATTGTGGTCGACGATCGCGACCAGGTTGTCGATCCGGTAGTGCGCCGCGAACATCGCCGCTTCCCACACCTGGCCCTCCTGTAGTTCTCCATCGCCCATCAGGCAGTAGACGGTCGAGGCGGAGCCGTCGGCGCGTAGGGCGAGCGCGATGCCGTTGGAGATCGAAAGACCCTGGCCGAGCGAACCGGTGGAGACCTCCACGCCCGGTGTCTTCCTGCAGTCGGGGTGACCCTGGAGGATCGATCCGAGCTGGCGCAGAGTCCCCAGATGGTCCCGGCTGAAGTAGCCGGCGTTCGCGAGTGCGGCGTAAAGAAGCGGCGCGGCGTGTCCTTTCGAGAGGACGAACCGGTCGCGCCCGGGCCAGTCGGGATGCGCCGGGTCGTGATTCATCACGCCGAAATACAACGCGGCGACGATATCGGCCGAGGAGAGCGAACCACCCGGATGGCCCGATCCGGCCTTCGAGATCATGTCCACAATGTCGAGGCGTATGCGGCGCGCCATCTCGCGGATGGCATCGATGTCGGGTGCTCTGTCCACGGGCTCTGCCTCCAACTCGCCTGGGGTACGACGACGCGGCTTCGGTGCGGTGCGAATACCCCGCCCGTTGCGGCCTGGTGTGCGCAGGCTAACATGCGCACACGCTGAATGGTGCCTTCGGTCGTACGAACGGCCGACAGGGCGGGTGAGCGGCATGTCCTTCTTCCGCGGACGGCAGCATAACTCATCCGCCCGCCGTTCGCGGCCGTCGAGCCACCGCTCGTTGGACAACCGGGGCCGCCCGGGGGCTCGCCCGATTTCCCCCGTGGGTGGGCCGTACACTTGCAGCAATCAATCGAAGGGGGCAGAGATGAGGGACCTAACCACACCCTCGGACTCTAGAGGCAAGCACACACCGGGTGCAATCAAGTACGCCCAGATGGGTTACTGGGACGCCGACTACGAGCCCAAGGACACCGACTTGCTCGCCGTGTTCCGGGTTACTCCCCAGGAGGGGGTCGATCCGATCGAGGCAGCGGCGGCCGTGGCGGGCGAATCCTCGACCGCGACATGGACGGTGGTCTGGACCGACCGGCTCACCGCGAGCGATCTGTATCGCGCCAAGGCGTACCGCCTGGAAGCGGTACCCGGAAGTCCCGGGGAGTACTTCGCCTACATCGCCTACGACCTCGAACTGTTCGAGCCCGGTTCGATCGCGAACCTGACCGCGTCGATCATCGGCAACGTCTTCGGCTTCAAGCCGCTCAAGGCTTTGCGTCTGGAGGACATGCGATTCCCCACGGCGTATGTCACCACGTTCCCCGGGCCTCCGGCGGGCATCATCGTGGAGCGCGAGCGTCTCGACAAGTTCGGCAGACCGCTGCTGGGCGCCACCATCAAGCCCAAGCTCGGTCTATCCGGCAAGAACTACGGCCGGGTGGTCTACGAGGCGCTACGTGGCGGCCTGGACTTCACCAAAGACGACGAGAACATCAACTCGCAGTCGTTCATGCACTGGCGCGAGCGCTTCCTGTACTCCATGGAAGCGGTCAACCGTGCGCAGGCGGCCTCGGGCGAGGTCAAGGGACACTACCTGAACGTTACGGGCGCGACTATGGAAGACATGTACGAGCGCGCTGAGTTCGCCAAGGAACTCGGCTCGATCGTCGTGATGGTGGACCTGGTCATCGGCTACACGGCCATTCAATCGATGTCCAAGTGGGCGCGACGCAACGACATGCTGCTGCACATGCATCGTGCCGGTCACTCCACATTCACGCGGCAGCGCTCGCACGGCGTCTCGTTCCGTGTGATCTGCAAGTGGTTGCGCCTCGCCGGCGTGGACCACCTCCACGCAGGCACCGTTGTGGGCAAGCTCGAGGGCGATCCGGCCTCGGTCCTGGGCTACTACCAGGTGCTGCGGGAGTCGTACAACCACGCGGATCCGAGCCGCGGCCTGTTCTTCGACCAGGACTGGGCGGGGCTGCGCAAGGTCATGCCGGTGGCTTCCGGCGGAATCCACGCCGGACAGATGCACCAGCTGCTGGACCTCTTCGGCGACGACGTGGTGCTGCAGTTCGGCGGCGGCACCATCGGTCACCCGATGGGCGTCGCCGCGGGAGCGACCGCGAACAGGGTCGCGTTGGAGGCGGTTGTGAAGGCACGCAACGAGGGCCGCGACCTCCTCGGAGAGGGTCCGCAGATCCTTGCGGACGCGGCCAAGTGGTGCAAGCCGCTGCGCGCCGCTCTGGACACCTGGGGCAACGTCACGTTCGAGTACACCAGCACCGACACGGTTGACGCCGTTCCCACCCCCACCGCGTCGTAAGGGAGTCATCATGCGAATCACACAGGGCGCATTCTCGTTCCTGCCGGACCTCACCGATGAGGAGATCCGCCTCCAGATCGAGTACTGCCTCGAGAAGGGCTGGGCCATCTCGGTGGAGTACACCGACGACCCGCATCCCCGCAACACGTACTGGGAGATGTGGGGCATGCCCATGTTCGATCTGCGCGACGCCGCGGGCGTCATGCAGGAGATCCACGAGTGCCGTGCCGACAAGCCCGGTCACTACATCCGCGTGAACGCGTTCGATGCCACACACGGCATTGAGTCCGTCGCACTCTCGTTCATCGTCAACCGCCCCGCCAGCGAGCCGGGTTTCCACCTGACGCGCACCGAGGGTGCCGGCCGCTTGCAGCGCTACTCGATCGAGTCGTATGCGGTGCGCAACGCGCCGGAAGGCCGGCGCTACGAGTCCAAGACCTGACCCGACGGCGCAAGCTGTCGTTGAGATGAGGAATGGGACATGGACGGTCACATACCCGGGACCGGAGCGCCCATAGATCTTGCGCGTGAGTTCGAAGATGCCGGCATTGGCGAGGTGCTCGACGCACTCGACCGCGACCTGGTCGGCCTGGCCCCGGTCAAGCGACGGGTCCGCGAGATCGCCGCGCTGCTTCTTGTGGAGCGCGTCCGCCAGCGCGAAGGGCTCGCCTCCGAACCACCCTCGCTGCACATGTCGTTCACGGGCAATCCCGGAACCGGCAAGACCACCGTTGCCATGCGAATGGCCGAGATGCTGCACCGCCTCGGCTACGTGCGCAAGGGCCACGTAGTCGCGGTCACCCGCGACGACCTCGTCGGTCAGTACATCGGGCACACCGCCCCCAAGACCAAGGAAGTCCTCAAGCGGGCCATGGGCGGAGTGCTGTTCATCGACGAGGCCTACTACCTATATCGGCCGGAGAACGAGAAGGACTACGGCCAGGAGGCCATCGAGATCCTGCTGCAGGTGATGGAGAACCAGCGCGACGATCTCGTGGTGATCCTTGCCGGCTACGGGGACCGCATGGAGCGCTTCTTCGCGAGCAACCCGGGCATGGCGTCGAGGATCGCGCATCACGTGGAGTTCCCCGACTACACCGACGACGAGCTTCTCCAGATTGCCGACGTGATGCTCAAGAAGTGGAACTACCGGTTCGATGATGAAGCGCGCGCCGCGTTCTCCGAGTACTTGAGCATCCGCCGGGGGCGCCCCAACTTCGCCAACGCTCGCTCGGTTCGCAACTCGCTCGACCGCATGCGACTGAGGCAGGCCCTACGGCTGTTCGAGTCTCGCGGACAGACGCTCACCACCGACGACCTCGCCATCATCCGCGAGCCGGAAGTCCGCGCGAGCAGGCTCTTTGCCGAGGAAGAAGGCGATCGGTCATGAGCATCCGCATCGCACCGAGCCTGCTGTCGGCGGACTTCGCCCGGTTGGGCGAAGAGGTCCGGGCCGTGCAAGACGCCGGCGCGGACATCTTGCATTTCGACGTGATGGACAACCACTACGTTCCCAACCTCACGGTGGGACCGCTGGTGTGTCAGGCCCTCAAACCCTACGCGCGCGTTCCCATCGATGTGCACCTCATGGTCTCGCCGGTGGATGCGCTCATCGGCGCATTCGCCGGTGCTGGCGCCGACTGGATCAGCTTCCACCCCGAGGCCACCGAGCACATCGACCGGTCGCTGTCGCTCGTACGAGACGCGGGGTGCCGTGCCGGTCTTGCGCTCAACCCCGCAACTCCTCTATGGCACCTCGACCACGTGCTCGACAGGCTGGACTTCGTGCTGCTGATGTCGGTCAACCCGGGCTTCGGCGGCCAGAGCTTCATCCCCTCGGCCATCGAGAAGGCCCGGATGTGCCGGGAGACGCTCGACCACTACGAGACCGGCACCGGCCGCCACATAGACCTGGAGATCGACGGCGGGATCAAGCCAGAGACAATTGGCGATGTGGCGTGCGCGGGCGTGGAGGTGTTCGTTGCGGGAAGCGCGGTGTTCGGCGCGCCGGAGTACGCGCAGGCGATCGCTGCCATCCGCGCAGCTGCCGATGCCGCGCTTCTGGGACTCACACCGGCCGGCGCCCCACCCCGGTCTGGCGATCACGAGAGGAGGCCATGATGCTGCTCGCCAAGAGAGCGACCCTCACGCAGTACCTGATCGAGGTGCGGCGCCACAAGCCCGGGGCTACCGGCGACTTTAACGAACTGATATTGCAGGTCGCTCTGGCCTGCAAGTCGATAGCGAAGAAGGTAGCGCACGGAACGCTGCACGAAGCGCTCGGCGGTGTCCGTGGGACCAACGTACAGGGCGAAGAGCAGAAGGCTATCGACGCGCTGTCCAATGAGGTCTTCCTGTCCACCACGGAGTGGACGGGAGTCGTCTCCGGCATGGTGTCCGAGGAGATGGAGGACGTCTACCGGCTCCCGGCGGCGTTCCCGCGCGGCAAGTACCTCCTGCTCTTCGACCCGCTCGACGGCTCCAGCAACATCGACGTCAACGTTGCGGTCGGTTCGATCTTCTCGATACTCCGCGCGCCCACACCGGGCGAAGACCCCTTGACCGAGGACTTCCTGCAGCCGGGGATCAAACAGGTAGCGGCAGGCTACGCGATCTACGGGCCCGCCACCATGCTCGTTCTCACTGTTGGGCAGGGCGTGGCCGGCTTCACCCTCGATCCGGAAACCGGTGAGTTCTTCATGACTCACCGGGACATACGGGTACCGGAAACCGCCTGTGAGTTCGCGATCAACGCCTCGAACAGCCGCTTCTGGGAGGCTCCCATCAAGCGCTACGTCGAGGAGTGTCTCGCGGGCAAGACGGGCCCTCGCGCGAAGGACTTCAACATGCGCTGGATCGCCTCGCTGGTCGCCGAGACGCATCGCATCCTGATGCGCGGAGGCGTCTTCATGTACCCGCGCGATAGCAAGGACCCCTCCAAACCGGGTCGGCTGCGGTTGCTCTACGAGTGCAATCCCATCGGCATGATCGTCGAGCAGGCCGGTGGCAGGGCCAGCACGGGGGAAATGCAGGTTCTCGAGGTGCAGCCCACGTCGCTCCACCAGCGGATCGGCTTCGTATTCGGCTCGCGCGACGAAGTCGAACTCATCGAGCACTACCACGCGGAACCCCAAAGCAGAGTGCCGGAGCCGGAACACGACACCCAGCTCTTCGGCGAGCGCGGGTTGTTCCGCGAATGGGCGAACCACTAGGAAGGAGGCCACCGATGTCCGAGAAGTATCCGATCATCGCTGTCACCGGGTCGTCCGGGGCGGGCACGACCACCGTTCAGCGCGCCTTCGAGCCGATCTTCCGTCGCGAGGGCGTGAACGCGGCGATAATCGAGGGCGACAGCTACCACCGCTACGACCGCGGAGAGATGAAGGCGCTCATGGCGGATGACGATGTGAAGGGCGGTCACCTTTCGCACTTCGGGCCAGAGGCGAATCTGTTCGAGGAACTGGACGCGACTTTTCGCACCTATGCGACAGAGGGCACGGGCAAGGTTAGGAGATACCTGCATAACGCCGAGGAGGCCGAGCCGTACGGCCAGGAGCCCGGCACATTCACGCCGTGGGATTCGATTCCCGAGGGCACTGACCTGCTCTTCTACGAGGGTCTGCACGGCGCGGTCGTAGCCGACGGTGTGGACATCTCGCAACACCCCGACCTGCTCATCGGTGTCGTGCCGGTCGTGAATCTTGAATGGATCCAGAAGATCAACCGCGACTGCCGCTACCGAGGCTACTCGGAAGAGGGGGTGACCGACGTGATCCTGAAGCGCATGCACGACTACACGCACTACATCTGTCCGCAGTTCTCACGAACGCATGTGAACTTCCAGCGGGTGCCGATCGTGGACACCTCGAACCCGTTCATCGCGCGCGACATCCCCACACCGGACGAGAGCATGCTTGTCATCCGGTTCCGGAATCCGAAGGGCATCGACTTTCCCTACCTGCTCTCAATGCTGCACGACTCGTTCATGTCGCGCCCGAACACGATCGTGACACCGGGCGGGAAGATGGACCTCGCCATGCAGCTGATCTTCACGCCCTTCATCTGGAGGATGGTCGAGAGGCGGCAAGCGGCGCTGGCCAGGTCGGGCGCCAAGGTTCCGGTAACCGCGAGATCCTAGGGGAGACGAGGCACCGACATGGCACTCACATCCGTTCGTCAGATGCTCGACCACGCCGCGGAGAACGACTATGGACTGCCCGCGTTCAACGTGAACAACATGGAGCAGATCCAGGCCATCATGGAGGCCGCCGAGGAGACTGACAGTCCGGTGATCCTGCAGAGTTCTGCTGGCGCACGCGCGTACGCCGGTGAGGCGTTCCTGCGCAAGCTGGTCGAAGCCGCAGTGGAGACCTGGCCCGATATCCCCGTCGCGATGCACCTCGACCACGGATCGAGTCCGGCGGTGTGCCAGAAGTCGATCCGCTCGGGATTCAGCAGCGTCATGATGGACGGCTCGCTGCTTGACGACGCCAAGACGCCGGCGAGCTTCGAGTACAACGTGGACGTCACGAGGGCGGTAGTCGGCATGGCACATGCGGTGGGCGTGTCGGTGGAGGGGGAACTCGGCGTGCTCGGCTCGCTCGAGACGAATATGGCCGGCGAGGAAGACGGCGTGGGCGCCGAGGGCACGCTCTCCCGCGAGCAGATGCTGACCGACCCAGATCAGGCCGCCGAGTTCGTTAAGGCCACCGGCGTCGATGCGCTTGCGATAGCGATCGGCACGAGCCACGGCGCCTACAAGTTCACGCGCCAGCCCACGGGCGAGATCCTGGCCATCGACCGCATTCGCGAGATACACGCGAGGATTCCCGACACGCACCTCGTGATGCACGGTTCGTCGAGCGTTCCGCAGGAGTGGCTCGAAATCATCCGCGAGTACGGCGGCCAGATGCGTGAGACCTACGGAGTGCCGGTCGCGGAAATTCAGGAAGGCATTCGCAACGGCGTGCGCAAGGTCAACATCGACACCGACATCCGGCTTGCAATGACCGGTGCGATGCGGCGCTCGATGGCCGAGGACCCGGCGCAGTTCGACCCGCGGGCGTTCCTGAAGGCGGCGCGGGCGGGAGCGAGGCAGATCTGCCGCGACCGCTTCGTCGCCTTCGGGGCGGCCGGAATGGCGAGTCGGATCAAGAGCGTGAGCTTCGACAGGATGGCCGAACGATACGCGATGGCGACCGCATAGGTGCGATGGCGGTGCACGAGTCTGGGAGAGAGGGTCGCCGAGAGGTGGCCCTCGCTCTGTAGGGTACATCCTTGCCATGGTGACTCGGTCCCCCACATGAGTTCGCCGAGGTAGCCCTTCACGGTCGTGACCGCCAGCCAGTAAGAGGCCTGGTTCTCGTACACCGTCGCCCCGTCTGCCCGCAGGATGTGCGCGACCGCGAAGTGATCGGCGTGGCCGTGGGTGATCGCAAGCCGCTCGACCGGGATGCCTGCGTATGATGCTTCGTCCTCGCAGATGGGTTTGCATTTCCTCCGCTGCTTTGCAAGCATCGGTATTGAAAGTTGTAAAGCACATCGTGGTCCGCAAGCCTATTTAGGAAGCCGCATGGAACCGAAGGAGTTTTGCGAATGATGTACGGGAAGTGCGCAACTACGTTGCGGCGCTGGAGTATGGCGTTCGTCGGCTCGCCGAGCTTCCGTTATCGCTCCGCCTCATTCGCGAGATCCATGAAGTACTGATGCAGGGCGTGAGGGGTAGCCATGCCACACTTGGAGAGTTCCGCACGTCGCAGAACTGGCTTGGCGCGCCAGGTTCAACCATCAACTCCGCGGCGTACGTTCCACCGCCTCTGCACCCGACGCGCGCAAGGTGTCGCATAATGGGAGCGCAAGCGCGGGTGAAGCCAAGACACGTTAGATGCACCCTGTCCAATAATGGGGTTGAGGCGGCATCAGTCGCGAGTTATACTCAGAGTATGAAGACAGCGATCTCGATACCGGATGACGTGTTCAACGAAGCCGACCGCCTCGCCGCGAAGCTCAAGCAGTCGCGCAGCCAGCTCTACAGCCGCGCTGTCCGCGAGTACGTCGCCCGTCACTC